>JANLTI010000095.1:0-4099 GCA_031362845.1 Gemmatimonadaceae bacterium
CGGCGGCCTCCTGGCACTGTTCTTCGCCTTCCTGTTCGTGACGGTATCGGCACGCATCACCGGGCAGATCGGTTCGTCGGCGAATCCGGTGTCCGGCATGACCGTCGCCACGCTGCTCCTCACCTCGCTCATGTTCCTCGCCGTCGGATGGGTCGGCATCGAGCATCGTGTCCTGGCGCTATCGATCGGTGGCGTGGTCTGCGTGGCCGCGAGCACGGCAGGGGCGACCTCGCAGGACCTGAAGACGGGATTTCTCGTGGGCGCCACGCCACGCTACCAGCAGATCGGCCTTCTCATCGGCGTCACGGCCAGTGCGCTGCTCGTCGGCGGCATCATCCAGTTCCTCAACGACGCGAAGACGACCATCGTCGCGAAGGATTATCCCGGCGTGCAGGTGTCGGCGATCGAACCGCAGGCGCGGTTTGCGCTCGCCAACGGCCGCCTCGTGCCGGCCAGCGAGGCCGCCGGCGCGCCGAGCTATCGCGTGGGCCGGCTGTACGAGCAGACCGGGAATGCACTCGCGGGCAAGTATCTCGTGGACGACGCGGGCGTGATCAAGTACGTCGTGGATCCCGGTGTGGGCGGACGCGAACGGGTGAACTACGATGGGCGGGAGATCGAGAAGCTCGACTCGCCGAAGGCGCAGATCATGGCGCTGGTGGTGGACGGGATTTTGACGCAGAAGCTTCCGTGGGGATTGATCCTCGTGGGGGCGTTCCTCGCGATCGCGATCGAGTTGGTGGGAATTCCGTCACTTCCGGTCGCCGTGGGTGTGTACCTGCCCATCTCGACCTCGGCCGCCATGTTCATGGGCGGCGTGATCCGCTGGCTCGTGGACCGACGGCGGAATCCGGCCGAGCGCGAGGGACCTGACGCAGACTCGGGTCCCGGGGTCCTCTTTTCGTCGGGGCTCATTGCTGGCGGCGCCATCATGGGCGTGCTGCTGGCCGGCCTCGCGGCGCGGCGGTGGGATCAGGCCTTCAACCTGACAGCGGCCGTGGGCGCGCTCGGAGAAAGCAACCTGCTGTCGCTGGTGTTCTACATCGTTCTGTTGGCGGGGCCGCTCTACCTGGTGGCGCGGCGCGTGCAGCGGACGATTCCCTAACACGACAGCTTCGCCGCCCGCGGGCGAGTGGAGAACGGGGACGGATCATGCGCGCAATGGCGAGAGTGAACACCAGTCTGATCGCTGCGGCGCTCGTGGGCAGCGCGCCGCTCTCGTCGGCGCGGGCCCAGTTGCTCCCGGCCTCGCTGGTAGGGGTGGTGCGCGACTCCAGCGGCGTCGCGATTCCCGCCGTGGAAGTGCGCTACAAGGGCACCGACTTCCTGTCGGTGCACACCAACGATTCTGGCGGGTTCCGGATGATCAATCTCCCCACCGGACTCGCCACCGTGTCGGTGCGCCGGATGGGGTTCGCTCCGGCCACGACGGAGGTGCGGCTGCGGTCGGGCCGCACGGATTCGCTGGTGTTCACCCTCACGGCCCTGGCGACGACTCTGGCCGGCGTGCTGGTGGAGGACGAATACGAGGCGCGCTCGCGGCGGCTGCTGGCGGGATTCTGGGAGCGGCGCTCCCGCGGATTCGGCTACTACCTCACGCGTGCCGAGATCGAGCGACGCGCCGCGCACGAATTCGTCGATCTCGCGCGCATGGTGCCGAGCGTGACGATCAGCACGCGTGGCGGTCGGAAGACCATCCGGATGAATCGTGGCGCGGGCCGCGACTGCCCGCCGCAGTATGTCGTCGACGGCATGCGCATCGAGGCCGGCTCACCTGACGAATTCACGCCACAGGACGTGGAAGCGGTGGAGTTCTACTCCGGTCCCGCCACGGTGCCCCCGCAGTTCGCCCCCCGCTTCAACTCGTACACCTGCGGAGCGATCGTGATCTGGACCCGACTGCCCGGCGGCTGACGTCCGTCCGCCGGTTGCCCATTCGGGGCGCGCGTCTGCAGTTTTCGCGCTTCCCTCAACCGGCCCGCATGAACGCTCGCCTGCTCCTCGCCCTCGTCCTCGGTCCCATCGGCACCGTGGACGCGCAGCGCACCGTCGCACCCTCCGCCGATCTCGTCGTCACGAATGCCCGCATCTACACGGTCGACGATTCGCGACCGGTGGTCGCGGCCATGGCGATCCGGAACGGCACGATCACCTTCACCGGCTCGGCGCGCGAGGCACTCGCGCTGCGCGGCGCGAACACACGCGTCGTCGACATGGGTGGCCGCACCATCATCCCCGGCATGGTGGACGCCCACGCCCATCTGCTCGGACTCGGTCAGTCGCTGCGCAACGTCGATCTCGTCGGCGCGAAGTCGCTCGACGAGGTGATCGCGCGCGTCGTCGAGCGTGCGAAGGGCCAGCCGGCGGGCGCGTGGATCCTCGGCCGCGGCTGGGATCAGAACGACTGGAGCGATACGCGCTTCCCCACCCATGACGCGCTCACGCGCGCCCTTCCGAACAATCCGGTCTGGCTCACACGGGTGGATGGACACGCCGGGTACGGCAACGCCGCCGCCATGCGCGCGGCCGGCGTCTCCACCGCGACGGCTGATCCCACGGGCGGCAAGATCGAGCGCACAGCCACGCGCGAGCCGACAGGCGTCTTCATCGACAACGCGAAGGCGCTCGTGGAGCGATCCATTCCCGCCCCCACGCGCGAGGACAACCGGCGCGCCATTACCGCCGCCATCTCGGAGTCGCACAAGTGGGGGCTCGTCGGCCTCCACGACGCCGGAGAATCGCGCGCGACGGTGGACCTGCTGGAGGAGATGGCGAAGGCGGGCCAGATTCCGTTTCGACTCTACATCATGGTGGGCGACGATTCGGCCGCGATCACCCATTACCTCGCGCGCGGGCCGCAGAGCGGGTTGTACGACAATCGCCTCTGGATCCGCTCGTTCAAGCTGTACGCCGACGGCGCACTTGGCTCGCGCGGAGCGGCCCTGCTCGAGCCCTACAGTGACGACCCGAATAACCGCGGTCTGCTGCTCAGCGCGCCCGCGCACATCCAGGACGTTGCCGCGCGGGCGCTCCGCGCCGGCTTCCAGGTGAATACCCACGCCATCGGCGACCGCGGCAACCGCGTCGTGCTCGACGCATACGATGCCGCCCTCAGCGCCAATCCCACCGCCGACCATCGATTCCGCGTGGAGCACGCCCAGATTCTGAGTCACGACGACATTCCCCGCTTCGCCGCCATGGGCGTGGTTCCGTCCATGCAGGCGGTACATCAGACGAGCGACATGTACTGGGCGGGGAGCCGGCTCGGGCTCGGGCGCGTGCTCGGCGCATACGCGTGGCGGTCACTCCTGAATACCGGCATCGCGGTCCCCAACGGCAGTGATTTCCCCGTGGAGGCCGTGAACCCCCTGCTCTCCTTCCACTCCGCCGTCTCGCGACAGGACGCCGACAACTGGCCCGAGGGTGGCTGGATGCCGGAGCAGCGCATGACCCGCGACGAAGCGCTCAAGTCGATGACGATCTGGCCGGCGTACGCCGCGTTCCAGGAGGCGATCATGGGATCGATCGCGCCCGGAAAGCTGGCCGACTTCGTGGTCCTCGACCGCGACATCATGACCGTGCCGGAGCGCGACATCCTCGGCGCCACCGTGATCGGCACCTGGATCGGCGGCAAGCCCGTCTACGAGCGGGCGCGCTGAGCGCGCTGCGCGTCGTCTCGCTGCTTCCCGCAGGCACCGAGATCGTCGCGGCGCTCGGTGCCCTCGATTCGCTCGTCGGCGTCTCGCACGAGTGCGACTATCCCGCCGCGGTGACGCACCTGCCGCGTGTCACCGCCAGTACCGTGGATCACGCCGCGAGCTCGACGGCAATCGACGCTGCGGTCCGCGCGTTGACTCGCGCAGGAACGCCGGTGTTCACGATCGACGCGGATGACCTGGCGCGCCTGGCGCCGACCGTGATCCTCACCCAGTCGCTGTGCGAGGTGTGCGCCGTGAGCGATGGGGACGTGCGTTCCATCGCGGAGGTGCTGTCGCCGGCGCCGCGCGTGATCTCCCTCGGCGCCACCACGCTCGCCGACGTCTGGCGCGACATCGCCGTGGTGGGAGACGCGCTCGGCCGGTGCGACGCCGCGACTGAT
>JANLTI010000107.1:0-34954 GCA_031362845.1 Gemmatimonadaceae bacterium
ACCGGGATCCACGACGTACTTGATCACGCCCGCGTCGTCCACGAGATACTTGCCCGCGAGTGCATTCCCGGTCTGCTCGTACAGCCGGCCCACGCGATAGCTCGGCGCGCCGGCGGCCTAGCTGGCCGGCACGAGGCGGCCGTTGGCGAGCGCAAACCGCGCCTGCGGATCGATCGCCGACACTTTCACGCCGGGATAATCCTTCGCGACGATGGTCGTCTTCGCGTCGTTGAGGAACTGGATGATGCCGCCGACGAGCAGCGCACTGGCCGTGACGCCGATCAGCAGGCCGATCTGCTGGTAGCGTGGCGTAGCGCCCACGAGAAATCCGGTCTTCAGGTCCTGCGAGGTCGCGCCTGCCGTGCTCGCGGCCACGCAGACCACGCCGCCGATCGAGAGCGCCAGGACTCGATGCTCGATGCCCACCCATCCGACGGCGAGAAACATGAGCGAGGTCAGGAGCAGCGTGGCGACGGTCATGCCGGACACCGGATTCGCCGACGAACCGATCTGCCCGGTGATGCGTGCCGATACCGTCACGAACAGGAAGGCGAAGAACAGTGCCAGGAGGCCGCCGGCGATGTTGATCCCGATCTGCGGCAGCAGCACCATGGCCGCGAGGCAGAGCACCGTGCCAACGAGGACGATGCCCATGGGGAGGTCGCGATCGGTGCGCGCCACGCCTTCGCCGCCCTTCGTGCCTCGAAAATCACCGAGCCCCGCGACGAGCGCGCCCCAGATGGTGGGAAGCCCCTTCGCGAGGCTGATCAGCCCCGCGGCCGTGACGGCGCCGGCACCGATGTAGAACACGTAGTTGGAACGCACCTGCGCCGCCGACATCTCGCCAATGAGCATGGTGGCGGGAAAGATGGGCGTCGTGAGTCCAGCGCCGAACAGCTTGATGGCGGGAATGAGGCAGAAGAACGACAAGACGCCGCCGGCGAAGAGGAAGCCGGCGATGCGCGGGCCGATGATGTAGCCGACGCCGGTGAGCTCGGGACTGATCTCGGCCTGGATCTCACCGAACAGCTGCGTCTGCCCATTGGCCAGACGGCTCGTGAACGCGCGGCGCGGCACCTCGAGAAAGAGATGCAGGCCGGCGTTGAGGAACTTGTACGCGGCGCCCAGTCCGAAGCCCATGAACACTGTTTTCGCCTGTACGCCGCGCTCCTCGCCGACAATCAGCACCTGCGCGCAGGCCGTGCCCTCGGGATACTTGAGCGCGCCGTGCTCCTTGACGATGAGGCTGCGCCGCAACGGCACCAGGAACAGCACGCCAAGGATTCCCCCGACGATGCCGATCGCCATCACCGTGGTCCACGGCAGCTCGTACCCGAGCAGCAGAAGTGCGGGGAGCGTGAAGGCGATGCCCGCCGCGATCGACTCGCCTGCCGAGCCGGTCGTCTGCACGAGATTGTTCTGCAGAATCGTCGCGGGCTGGACGCCGAACGCCCGTGAGACGTAGCGGAAGATCGTGATGGAGAGCACCGCGATCGGAATCGAGGCGCTCACCGTGAGGCTCACCTTGAGCGCCAAGTAGACGCTCGATGCGGCGAACACGAGTCCGAGCAGGACGCCGAGGACGATCGCGCCGATGCTGAACTCCTTCGGCGCCTCGGTAGCGGGGATGTACGGGGAGAAGGTCATCCCCGGCGTTCGATGCTCGGTTGGCAGGGTCATGCGCGAATATGGTGGGTCATGCTCCGGAGACGCCAGACGGCGCGCCTGGCCGGAACAGCCGTCGTGCCAGCAGCAGGGTGGCCATCAGCATCAGCCCGAACGGGACCACGACGCCGAGCGACGCGATGCACCAGGCGACGACGCCCACAGCGCGCCGCCATGCTTCAGCGAACGCCTCGGCGATCGGGCTGGGTCCACGCCGGTCCAGCACCGACGACGGCTCATGCAACGTGATCTGGAGCGAGCTGATGGCGGCTCGGCGCTCGATCCACTTGAGTCGCGCATCGAATCGCTCGATCTCCTCGCGTACGCGACGGAGTTCCTGTTCCACGGTCAACGCTTCCGAGAGCTTGCCGGTGCGGCGCGCCAGCATTTCGAGCAACCGTGCCTCCATGTGCCGGGCATTGGCCACTCGTGCGCCGAGGTCGACGTACTCGTCGCCCGCATCCTGCACGGTCGCCGAGACCGACTCGACCGTACCGAGGGTGGCGAGCGCGATCACGGCCGCGTCGAACTGCGCGCTTGGAATCCGGATCTCGATGCTCGCGGAGCGGTGCTCCTCCTTGCCGCCCACGATGGACGTATTGGCGACGAAGCCGCCGAGCTGGGTGACGGCCTGCCGCAGCTTCGCGACGGCGTCGTCCATCCGCTTCACCTCGACACTCGCCTGGCCGTTACGAATGAGCATGGCACCGCTCGGGTCCGTGAGCGGCATCGGCGAGCCGAACGAGATTCCGCCTGCATCGTTCGCTCTCGCGGCTGACGCGGTCGTCGCGACCGGCGGCGCCATGCGCAGCCGCTCCGACCTGGCGCCGTCCGTGGCAGCATCGCTCTGCGACATGACGGCAGGCGCCTCACCAGTGGATACAGCCGACACACCGGTGATGGCCTCGGTGCGCTCGGGCGTTGAAGCGTCCGGCGTACGGTCACATGCGATGGCCAGCATCGCGAGGACGAGTGACACGGTGGTGATTCCGAAACCGACTGAGACGATGCGCTTTCGCATGAGTGTTCCTCGACGTAGATCATGGGTTGATTGCGGGCTCGCGTCGCGGCCCATCGAGGAGACGCTCCGCGCACCGAAACTCACACACGTCCCCGACATGTTCTTCGTTCCGCACTACCACTGCGTCCGTACCGCCGTGTCGCTCGTCCTGTTCGCCCATTCACTCTCCGCGCAGCGATCGCCGGTCGATACCATGACTTCCGCGGCCATCACCGACGTGCGGTACGAGGTGACGGCAGATCGCGCCGCGCTCGCGACGCGACGCGTTCGCGTCGCCACGAGCTTCGCCGTGAGCGGATCGAGCGCCGTGGTGCTGTCGCTGCCAGCGTGGACGCCGGGCGCGTACGAGATCAGCAACTTCAGCAGCCGAGTCGTCGGGTTCGCGGCCATGCAGGACGGGGCGGCACTGCACTGGGACAAGCTTGATGCGGACAGCTGGCGCGTGCGGCCCGCTGGTGGGGGCCGAGTGTCGCTCACCTTCGACTATCTGGCTGACACGCTCGATAACGCGATGGCCTGGACGCGCCCGGACTTCGCGCTGTTCAACGGCACGAACCTCTTCCTGTATCCCGAAGGCCGATCAAAGGAGTTCGCCGCGTCGGTCACCATTCGCACCGATCCTGATTTCCGGGTTGCGACGAGCATGCAGTCGGCGGGTGCCGCCCGGACGTATCGTGCGGCGAACTACCACGATCTCGTGGACATGCCGGTGTTCGTCGGGCGGTTCGACCTCGACAGCGCCTCGATTTCGGGAACCACGGTGCGGTACGCGACGTATCCCTCCGGATCTGTGTCCGGACCGGCGCGCGCGCAGGCCTGGGACCAGCTCAAGCGCATCATTCCGGCGCAGGTGCTCGTGTTCGGCGAGACGCCATGGGACAGCTACACGCTGCTGCAGATCGTGGACTCGAGCTACGGCGGATACAGTGGGCTCGAGCATGCGAGCTCGCACGTGGATATCGTCGCGCCCGGATTCGTTGGCAGCGACTTCCAGCCGTCGCTGTATGCGCACGAGATGTTTCATGCGTGGAATGTGAAGCGGCTCCGGCCGTCGGAGCTGGTGCCGTACGTGTACGATCGCCCGCAAACGACGCCCTGGCTGTGGGTGAGCGAGGGCATCACCGACTACTACGCAGATCTCACCGAGGTGCGCGGTGGCGTGATCGATGCCTCCGGCTTCTACGCGTTGACGACGGGCAAGATCGCGGAGATCGAGAACACCGTTCCGTTTGCGCTCGAGGATGCGTCGGTGAATACCTGGGTGCATCCGCGGGACGGCACGGAATACAGCTATTACCCGAAGGGCTCCTTGGCCGGCCTGCTGCTCGACATCACGATTCGCGACGCGAGCGAGAATCGTGGTTCGCTCGATGGGGTGATGCGCGAGTTGTATCGGTCGACGTACAAGGCGGGTCGCGGATTCACGTCCGACGATTTCTGGGGTGCCGTGCGGCGCGCCGCGAATGGCCGGTCGTTCGACGACTTCGCGCGCCGCTATGTGGATGGACGCGAGCCCTATCCGTGGACGGACGCGCTGCGCACCATCGGGCTTCGCATCGAGCGTGACAGCGTGCCTCGGCTCGGCATCAGCACCACCGGCGACGCGGCGGGAGCGGTGCGGGTCACCGAGCTCGCGCCGGGTGGCGCGGGAGACCGGGCGGGCGTACGCGCGGGCGATGTGTTGCTGCGTGTGGGCGACATCGACGTGCGAGACGCCAACTTCGGCGCGAAGTTTCGCGCCGCATACGTCGGCCGGAACAGCGGCGCCGCGCTGCCGCTCGTCGTCCGCCGTGGTGAGCAGCAGCTGACGCTGGACGGGCGGCTGGTGTACGCTCCGGGCACGCCGCGCATCACGGAAGACGCATCGGCGTCGCCGCGTGCGCTGCGCCTGCGGAACGGGATCCTGCGCGGCACGACGGACCGATAGACCACGATCCTCCAATCCATTTCATGACACTGTCATTCACGCGTGCGGGCTTGCTGCTCGCGCCATGCCTGCTGTACGGCGCGCCTTTACTGCTGGTGCATGCCCAGGCGCCCACCGCTGCCACGCCTGCTGCCACCACGGTTCCGGCGACGACGATCGCCGCTCGCACGGCAGGATTCGAGCGTCGTGATGGTTTCATTCCGCTCCATCTCGATGCGAGACAGGGCCGCTTGTACGCGGAGCTTCCGCGCGAACCGATGCGCGCACTGTTCTGGGTGAGTCTCGCGACCGGCTTCGGATCGAACCCCGTGGGTCTCGACCGCGGCGCCAGTGGCTCCGACCAGATCGTGCGATTCGAGCGGGACGGCGACCGGGTGCAGATGGTGTTCGAGAACACCGCGTTTCGCACGTCGCTCGACGACGCGGCGCACCGGCGGAGCGTGGAGGAGAGTTTTCCGGTGAGCACCGTGGCCGCACTGCCTGTCCTCGCCGAGGAGGGGAACCGAATTCTGGTCGACCTCACCGACGTCGCCTACCGCGACTGGAACGACATCGCGGGCACCATGTCGCGACTCAACCAAGGCGCGTACTCGCTCGCGCGCGACCGGTCGTCGATCGATCGCACGCGGACGCGGAGCTATGCCACCAACAGTGAGATCGATGTGTCGCTCACCTTCACGATGAGCGGTCGGCCAGGCGGCATCGCGAGTCGCATCGTACCCGACGGCCACGCCTTCACGCTCCGCCAACACATCTCACTGCTGCCACTTCCGGAGGGTTACGCCCCGCGCCTGCACGATCCGCGCGTGGGATTCTATGGTATCACGTTCAAGGACTATGGCCAGCCGATTCAGCGGGCGCTCGAGCAGCGGTGGATCTCGCGGCATCGCCTGGAGCGAGTCGATCCGAACGATCCACGTTCGCCCATCAAGTCGCCCATCGTCTTCTACATCGACCGCGGTATTCCCGAGCCGGTGCGACAAGCCACGCTCGATGGCGTGCGCTTCTGGAGTAGCGCCTTCGATCGCGCCGGCCTGCCCGGCGCATTCCGCGCCGAGCTGCTCCCTGAGGGCGTCGATCCGCTCGATGCCCGTTACAACGTGGTGCAGTGGGAGAATCGCAACGAGCGCGGCTGGTCCGTGGGCGGCTCGCTCGGCGATCCGCGCACGGGACAGATCCTCAAGGGCATGGCGCGCATGGACAGCCACCGCGCGCGTACCGACTACAACCTGTACGCGGCGTTGATGGGCGCCGATGCGGCCGCGGCCGACACGGCGTTCGTGCTCGCGCGCGTGCGTCAGGTGAGCGCGCACGAGGTGGGGCACACGATCGGGCTTCAGCACAACTACATCGCGAGCGTCAGCGAGCGGTCATCGGTGATGGATTATCCCGCTCCGCGCGTGCGCCTGACCGCCAACGGGGACATCGATCTCTCGTCTGCATACGGCACGGGCCCGGGCGATTACGACGTGTGGGCGATTCGCTGGGGCTACGGTATCTTCCCCGTGGGCACCGAGCGCGACTCGCTCGCTGCGATCGTCGCCGAGGGTCTGCGGAAAGGCTACCTCTACCTGAGCGACGCGGATGCGCGCCCGGACAACGCAAGCGATCCGCGGACGAACCTCTGGGACGACGCGGCCACGGCGCCAGAATTCCTGCAGCATCAGACCGCCGTGCGTCGAGCCGCGCTGTCGAGATTCGGGCTACGCAACATCCGGCTCGGCGAGCCGGTGGCCACCCTGCAGGAGCGGCTTGCGCCACTCTACTTCTGGCACCGGTTCGCACTCAATGGTGTCACCAAGACGCTGGGCGGCATGGAGTACGCCAACACGCTGCGCGGGGATGCGCAGACGGCGACGCGTCCGATTTCCGGGCCGCGTCAGCGCGCGGCATTGAGCGCGCTGCTCGCCGCGCTGCAGCCGTCGGAGCTGGCCATTCCCGACACCGTGCTGTCGCTACTGGGTCCTCGGCCGAGCGGGTACAGCGGCGCGGTGAACAACGCGGATAGTCCGGTGGGTGAGTTGTTTCGCGGCCGCACCGATCCGGCGTTCGACGAACTCTCGGCTGCGCGCACGCTGGCGCAGATGATCGTGGACGGAATGCTTCAGCGCGAGCGTGCGGCGCGACTTGTCGCGTTCGCGAACCGGGGTCCGGGGATGCTCACGCTGGGCGAGACGATCGATTCGCTCGTCGCGCGCACGTGGGAGTCTCGCGAGGCGGCCGCATCTCCGAAGCATGTGGCGCTCGGGCGCGTGACGCAGCGTGCGGTGGCCGACCGATTGATGACACTCGCGGCCGATGTGGACGCGGCGCCGGAGGTGCGCGCGATGGCGGAGTATCAGATCGGGCGCTTGCGTCCGGTCGCGCAGCGGCGGAGCGCTGCGGGTGACACGATGTCGCGCGCGCACTGGACGTCGATCGCCGGCGATTTCGGGCGCTGGTTGGAGCGTCGCGAATTGCCGACGCCGAGTCCGGCACTGGTCGCGCCGCCGGGCGATCCGTTCGGCGAGCCGTAGCCGCACGTCAGCCCCTCATGACACGACGGCCCCGGGCGATTGCCCGGGGCCGTCGTGTCTCGTACCACCACTACGCCGACTAGTACGTGACGAAGTTGTCCATCCACGCATTTGGATACACGGAGTACGAAGCGAGTCCACCGGCCGCGGCCGCGACTTCGCACGAGTTGTACTGGAACGCCTTCGTGCCATTGGCCGTGGCGTTCGGCGGATTGTTCGTGAGAATCGGGCTGATGCTCAGGGGCGTGAGCGCCTTGGCCGAGTCGAGTGCGGCGGTCGAGGTGAACAGGGTATTCAAGCCGCTCATCGTGGCGCCCGCGACGGTGCCGTTACCGTTGGACGTCATCTGACCGCCCACGAGCAGGATGCCCTTGAACAGGTTGTTGCCGCTCATCGTCAGGTTGCCCATCACGATGAGCGTACCGCGGCCGCCGGTGCCCGGCAGTGTGAAGTTGTCGTTGACGCGGATGACGGGATACTTCCAGTTGGGGCTCGTGCCGAAGTCGATGCTGGACCACGCCGATGACGCCGCGCCGGCTGATGCAAAGACGTAATCGGCCTGAATCCTGTTCTCGAGCACGATACCCTTCCAGTCGATCTTGACCTTGGCGTTCGCTGAATCCTGACTTCCCAGGTACTGCACAGGTGGATTACCCGCTGGCGTGAAATTTCCGTTCACCGAGTAGTCGCCGCTCGGAACCGCGATGCCGGCGACGGCGGCTCGTTGACCGCACTCGTCGACGCCGCTGATGGTGCCCGATGAGCCCTGCTTGTCCAGCCCACTCGTCGACGTCCAGCCGGAGAGCACGTTCACCTGGTTGACGTTCCAGAAGACCAGCTGCGCCACGGTCCGTTGTCCCTGCACCGACCGACTACTGCCGGTAATCGCACGGCTCGTCGTATCGACGCCATGCGAGCGAAGCAGGTAGATCGCCGGCCGGGTATTGTTGCCGATCCGGATCCGCTGGGCCACGACGTAGGCGTAGCCCGTGGGCATGGTCACCGTCGTCGATTCGTACGTCACCACCGGGGGGATGTTCGGTGCAATGTTGCACGTGGGGCAGAAGCCCGGCTCGTTTCGCCGAGCCATGAAGTTCTCCAGGCCGGCTTGCGCCACCATGTACGCCTTGCTCTCACCGCGCTGCGCCATGTTCGTCGTCAGTTCGGACGACGTGGCGGTGTATGCGGCGGAGATCGTGACTGTCAGGAAGGCGATGATGAGAATCGCCATCGGGAGGGCAAATCCGCGTCGCTCGCGTGCGGGACGCGTATCCTCAGCGGGCGCTGCCGAGCGCCAGAACGTTCGCATCTTCATGGGTCTCTCCGGTTCTTGAAGAACACTCCAGTGACCAGTGCCTGCTGCGCTTCACTACTACCCTGCTGTTTTCGCGGGCTGCTGCCCGCGAGTACCAGTTCCAGACCGCGTACCCGGTTCAGGTTCGCCGGAGCCGAGTCCGCGGCGACGTCCGCGTTCAACACGTAGAACCGGAACCGTGCCGAGGCATCGAACGGCGCGATGATCTCGTCGACGATTGGTGCCGTGGGGACGTTCGTCTTCACCTTGCGGTACAAGCCGATGCGACCGGGATACGCCGTCGATCCCTGAAAGCGGTAGGTCACCTGCTGATAGAGGAAGACCGGCCATCCGTGATTCGGTCCCACCACTGCTGACGGATCGCCGAGTTGCACGATCTTGCCGGTGTGGCCAAGGAAGGTGATCTGGCTGATGCCCGGCTCCTGTTGTCCGAGCACGATGCCGTTGGAGGTACACTTGTTCGAGTTGCCGATAGTCAGCGAGTTGAACGTCATGGGAGTCGCGGCATCGTTGTACACGAACTGGCCGGATGCCGAGTCGCGGTAGGCCCAGCCGGCGTACTCGCCGAGGTCGGTCTGCGCCTCGTCGATCGGCAGCAGCGAGATCGTCGTGTTTCCCGGCGTGTTGCTGCAGAGCAGACCGAACGCCACCGGGATACGCATGGTGACGGAGTCGCGCTTGGCGAAGAGGAGCCCGCCGCTGTCCTGCACCATTCGCATATCGGTGAGCATGATGTTCATCGCGTTCCGCGACACGCTGCGCGCATTGCGGAGCGCCATCTGCCCTTCGGTGAAGCGCGCCTGCGAGATGACCAGTCGCACGAACGCCAGGCCGATGATGCCGAGGATGGCCAGCGACGTGATGATCTCGATGAGCGTGAAGCCGCGCCGGATGAGCGGGTATCGAGTGCGCATGGGAGAGGTCGCGCTCATTGAAAGAGGGGAGTTTTCGCGTACGTCTTTGCGCGCTGGAACACCAGCGAGTCCGACTTCTGATTGGCGCGGGTCGTATCGTTGATCGGCTTCAGCATCACCTTGAGGGTGCGAAACTCGTTGCCCCCCGTGCCCTGCACGAAGGTCAGCTTGCGCTCGTACTTGTAACGTCCGGTGATGACCGTATCGATGCGAGGCGCGTACGACGGAATGGAGTCGTACGGGAGGGATGAAAACCGGTTCGACTGCTGCATCAGCACGAACGTGCGTGCCGAGCCGACGTCGAGGTCGCGTGAGCGCTTCACGGTGCGGGTGGTGAGGACGCTCAGCGCGCCGAGCACCACGACCAGCAGCGTCATGGCCACCATGATCTCGATCAGCGATACACCGTCGCGCGGTCGGAGCGCCTGACGCGGCGCCGGCGGATCTATGCGGGTGTGCATACGGCGTTCACGGAGGAGGGGTTGGAACAGATCTGGACGAGTCCACCGCGCAGCATGCGGATGCGGCGGAACTTTCCATTGCGGGAGATCGTGACGCTCATGGAGTCCTGCGCGAGTCCGGGCGGGAAGACTTCGACCGAGTCTCGTGATGCGGAGATGTTGACCGCATCGAGCTTGTAGGCCGATCCGGGGCCGAAGCTGCGACGCCGGTAGATCACGCCGTTCCGGTCCCGCATGCGCACTTCCATCGTCGTCTTGTCCAGCACGATCATGACCGGTGTGCGATTGCGGCCGACGATGGCGAACGCCGACTGCAACTCCTCGCCGTACGCCTGCGCAGCGCGCGAGACGCGCCACTGGGTCATCATGGACGACGTCCGGCCGAAGGCCATGAGCGAGATGAGGCCGATCATGGAGATCACGATCAGCAACTCGATCATGGAAAAGCCGGGACGATGATGCGTTCGGGAGGTTCTCATGGCCGCACACAAAGCACTGTCCGGGCCGCTACGCTTGCTCATGGGTATCTTCATGTGATATAAAGAGTTAGGGCGCGTACGGCGGACTGGAATCAGGGTCCGGCTACGCAAAGAGTTGCGGGTCCTGCACTCTTTTCGCGCTGCCGCTACCTTTCCGACGCATCTGACACCCTTCCGTCACCTCTCCCGCGACCCCGTCATGCGCATCGCGAAGCTCGGCGTCGTCGGCGCCGGCACCATGGGCAGCGGCATCGCCGCCCTCGCCGCCTCGGCCGGCATCCCCGTCGAGCTCCTCGACCTGGCGAGCCCGGACGGCGACCGGAACGGCGCCGCGAAGGCCGGACTCGACCGGGCGCGCACGGCGCGGCCAGCCGCATTCATGGATCCCGCGCGTGCCGCGCTCATCACGATTGGCAATCTGGACGACTCACTCGAGCTCCTCCGCGACTGCGACCTGGTGCTCGAAGCCATCATCGAGCAGCCCGCGCCCAAGCAGGCGCTCTATGCGCGACTCGAACCGCTGCTCAAGCCGAGCGCCATCGTCGCCACGAACACGTCGGGCATCCCGATGCGCGTGCTCACCGAGGGCCGCAGCGCACGCTTCAAGCACCACTTTCTCGGCATGCACTTCTTCAATCCGCCGCGCTATCTCCACCTGCTCGAGCTGATCCCCACGGCGGACACCGATCCCGCGGCGCTCGATGCCGTGCGCCACTTCAGCGAAGTCGTGCTGGGCAAGGGCATCGTGATCGCGAAGGACGTCCCCGGATTCGTCGCCAACCGGCTCGGGGTGTACGGCATGGTGGCGGCAATGCAGGGGATGATGGAGTCCGGACTCACGATCGACGAAGTGGACGCCCTCACCGGCCCGCTGCTCGGCCGCGCCAAGAGCGCCACCTTTCGCACGGCGGACATCACGGGTCTCGACGTCCTGCTGCACGTGTCCAAGGGGCTCAGCGCGAGCACGGGCGAGGATTTCTCGATGCCCGCCTGGGTGGAGACGCTCGCCGCGAGTGGACGGCTCGGCGACAAGACGGGGGCAGGCTTCTACAGGAAGGTCGGCAAGGATATCTCGACGCTCGACTGGAAGACGCTCGAGTACGTGCCCCAGCAGAAGGTCGACGACCCCGCCCTCGCCGCGCTCATGAAGGAGGGCCTGGAGAAACGGCTGCCGATGGCCGTGAAGCTGCCCGGCAAGTACGGAGAATTCGTCCGCAATTACCTGGTCCGGATGTCCCATTATGTGCTCGCGACGACGCCCGCGATTTCCTACGACATTCTCTCCGTGGATCGCGGCATCGAGTGGGGCTACGCCTGGGAAGCGGGGCCGTTCCAGCAGATGGAAGCGCTCGGCCTCGACTTCCTGCGCGAAGGATTCGAGCGCCTCGGCCTGAAGACGCCACCCTTGCTGGCGCACGCCAGGGACGGAGCGTTCTATGGCGCCGTCGATGGCGGCTGGACGCAGATGGGATTCGACGGATCGTTCACTCCCTTTCCACCGACTCCGGGTCAGATCTCGGTGGAGTCGGTGCACACGCGGACGGGCGGCGCAATCGAGAAGTCAAAGGACGCGAACCTGCTCGACCTGGGCGACGGTGTCCTCCTGCTCCAGGCGCGAAGCAAGATGAACACGATGGGCGCCGGCGTGCTCGCGATGTTGCGCACGGGGCTCGACCGCGTGCGCGACGGGAAGTACGTGGGCCTCGTCATTGGAAACGACGATCCGCGCGCCTATAGCGCTGGCGCCGACCTGGGCGCCGTCGTCGCGCAGGTGCAGGCGAACGACTGGAAGGGGCTCGACGACATGGTGCGCTACTTCCAGGACGGTGCGATGCTGTTGCGTCGCGCTCCGTTCCCGGTGGTCGCCGCGCCGCACGGGCTCACGCTGGGCGGTGGAGCCGAGTACGCGCTCCACGCCGATCGCATCCAGGCGCACGCCGAGTTGTACATGGGACTCGTCGAAGCCGGAGTGGGCCTGATCCCGGCGGGCGGCGGAACGAAGGAGCTGCTCTTCCGCTTCACGGAGCAGCTCGCGCCGTACGACGAAGCAGATCCGTTCGAAGCGGTGAAGCGCGCCTTCAAGCTCATCGCCATGGCGACGACCAGCACGAGCGCACTGGAGGCTCGGTCGCTCGGCTTCCTCCGTCCGGTCGCCGATCGCATCACGATGAATCGCGACCGGCTCATCGCCGATGCGAAGGCGCGCGTGCTCGACATGGCGCCCGACTACGTGACGCCCATTCCGCGCACCATCCTCGCGCTTGGAAAGGAAGCGCTGGGCAACCTGATGTACGCCGGCTGGGCGATGAAGGAGGGCGGGCAGATCACCGATCACGAAGTACGGATCGCGCGCGAACTGGCGTACGTCCTGTGCGGTGGCGATGGACCTCCTCGCCTCGTCGGCGAGCAGGATATCCTCGATCTCGAGCGCGAGGCGTTCCTGCGACTGCTCGGCACGAAGGAAACCCAGGAGCGCATTGGGTACACGCTCAAGACGGGCAAGCCGCTTCGCAACTGACGCAGGTGTGGCCCAACCGACATTGAAGAGGCGACCGAATGACTGACACGAATGACGTGGTGATCGTTTCGGCGGTGCGCACCGCCGTCGGCAAGGGAAAGAAGGACGGCGCGTTGGCGTCGACGCATCCCGTGGAGCTGTCTGCCCTCGTCATGAAGCACGCGATTGATCGTGCGGGAATCGACAGCGCCACGATCGACGACGTCGCGTGGGGTTGCGCCATGCCGGAAGCATCCCAGGGCCTCAACGTCGCGCGACTCGCGGCATTGCGCGCCGGCATTCCGGTGGAAGTACCGGCGCAGACCGTCAACCGGTTCTGCTCGTCCGGCTTGCAGACGATCGCCGACGGCGCCATGCAGATCATGAGCGGCATGGCTGATGTCGTGCTCGCGGGCGGCGTGGAGATGATGAGCCAGGTGCCCATGTCCGGCTATCACGCGCGGCTCGATCCAGACGCGCTCGAGTCGTACATCGGCATGGGCTTCACCGCGGAGCGGGTGGCGGAACGATGGAAGGTCAGTCGCGCCGACCAGGACGCATGGGCGCTCGCCAGCCAGCAGAAGGCGGCCAAGGCGATCGCCGACGGACGGTTCGATGGTCAGATCGTGCCGGTACCGGTGGAACGCGTGACGTGGAACGGCACGGCCAAGCAGGTGGCGTCGCACACGTTCGCCCGCGACGAGCTGGTGCGCGCCGAGACGAGCGCGGCGGGCCTCGCGAAGCTCAAACCGGCGTTCAAGTCGAATGGCTCGGTAACGGCGGGCAACGCGAGTCCATACTCCGACGGCGCGGCCGCCGTCGTGCTGATGCGACGCTCGCACGCCGACGCGCTTGAACTGACGCCGCTCGCGCGCTTCGTGAGCTTCGCCGTGGCTGGCGTTGAGCCGGACGTGATGGGAGTCGGTCCGCTCAAGGCGGTACCGAAGGCACTGAAGCGCGCTCAGATGTCGATGACCGATCTGGACCTGATCGAGTTCAACGAAGCGTTCGCCGCGCAGGTGCTCGCCGTCGTTCGCGAGCTCGGCATGCCGGAGGATCGAGTCAATGTGAACGGCGGGGCAATCGCGCTCGGTCACCCGCTCGGCGCCACCGGTGCCAAGCTCACCACGCAACTGATCCATGAACTGGGCCGGCGCGGTGGCGGACGGGGGCTCGTGACGATGTGCATCGGCGGCGGCATGGGCGCGGCCGGCATCTTCGAGGTCTACCCGACCGCAGCTTGAACGTCCGGTCGGTCGACGAACGCTCCGCCATCCTGCTGATCACGGCGATCGCGGTGATCGCTCGGCTCGCCGTGCTCTGGCAGCCGATGCGTTACGACGAATCGGTGACCTGGGCGTATTTCGCTGGACGGTCATGGAGCACCATCGTCAGCTCCTACCAGTTCCCGAACAATCACGTCTTCTTTTCGCTGCTCGCGAAGGCGACGTCATCCGTGGCGCCCTTCCAGCCATGGGCGCTCCGGCTGCCCGCGCTGCTCGCCGGGGTCGCGGTGGTACCACTCACCTGGGCGGTGGGCCGGCGGTTCGCGACACAAACCATCGGACTGCTCGGTGCCGCGCTCGCCGCGGGATCCACCACGCTCGTCTTGTATTCCACAAATGCGCGCGGGTACACGCTGGTCGTCGCACTTTTCCTGGTGCTCCTGCTGCTGGCCGATCACCTGCGCACATCGCAGCGGCTCCTGTACTGGGCGACGTTCGCGATCCTGGGCGCCATCGGGCTCTACACGATTCCGGTGATGCTCTATCCGCTCGGCATCGTCGTCGTCTGGCTGTTACTGGCCGCGCGACACGCCGCCGGTGCAGAACGTCGGGGGCTCGCGATCCGCGCCGTGCTGGCGGCGCTCACCGCAGGCGCGCTCGCTCTGTTGTGCTACGTCCCGATCATACGAAGCGCGGGGCTCGGCGCACTCGCTGGCAACAAGTTCGTGCAGCCGAGTCCGTGGCCGACGTTCATCGGCGACTTGCCCCGGCATCTGGTGGAAACGGTGTTGACGTGGGCGTCGCCCTTCCCGTGGTGGGCGGCTCCACTGCTCCTGCTGGCGGCGGTGGCGGGATTGCGCCGCATCGATCCCGCCAAAAGACCATCGCTCGTACTGGCGTCGACGCTCTGGTGCGGCGCCCTGCTGGTGGCCACCCATCGCGCACCGTTTGTCCGCGTCTGGCTATTCCTGCTGCCGCTCTTTCACCTCGCCGCTGGGCGAGGGCTCGTCCGCATCGCGCGCGCGACGCGCGCGCATCGAGCACTCGTGTCACCGGCGGCGGCCACCGTATTGGCGGCACTCGTCGCCACGCTCGGTCTCGTCGGCGATACGGTGCGTCGGTCCGGCGACACCGGCGCCTTTCGTTCGGCGCGCGAGGTCACTGAGCGGTTGAAGGACTCGCTCCGACCCGGTGATCGTGTGCTCGCGCCGATTCCGACGAACGGACCGCTGCTCTACTATTTCGCCGCGCGTGGACTGGATACCGCGTTGCTCAACACGCCACCGGAGTCGACGCGCCGAGCGTTTCTCGTGCTGGATCCGGCGCGTGGACGCACGCTGGACTGGGCTGTATCGGTGGGCATGATCGATCCTGCCGCGTACACCACGCCAACGCTCCTGCTCCGCCGAGCGGACGTGGAGCTCTGGAGCAGCGACCGGCGCTGACCGCGCGCCCCACCGTCAGGGCAGGCGCGGCGTGTACGGCGTCAGGCGAGGCACGTCATCCCGATTCCTGAGATGAGGCCCGAAGCGGTACCAGGTTCGGTCGCCGAACCGGGTGCGCAGCGTCTCGTCGTGCGCGCCGTGATCGAGCACGTAGATCACGTTGCCGCCGACCCGACCGTCGGCGCCGATCGTGTTGGCCGGGAAGAACGGCGCATACGTCGCCACGCCGTCGTCATCGGCGAGCAACGCCTGGACGCAGTCCTCTGGCAGCGCTGCGTCGTCGCCGTACTGCGGAGCATCCCGCACCATGCGGCCGAGTCGCACGGAGGGCGGCGCCGTCTGCGTCGCTTCCGCTGCGATCGCCTCACGCAGCGAACAGGGATGGACCGATGTCACCATGCGAATGGCCTCGCCACGTGGAATGCCGAGCGCCCACAGCCGCCGGAGCGCTCGCGCATTGAACGATTCGCTCACGAACACCAGGGCGTGATGCAGTCCTGCGTGCTGCGCGATGGAATCCGGATCGACGCGGCCCGCGAGCGACGCTCCGCGATAGCCCATCACGCGTCCGGGCACGCTGTTCTGCGTGCCGTAGAAGCTCCAGGCGACCAGCACGCAGACGGGCACGATCATCAGGGCGGCTCGGCGAACCGCGCCGGTGGTGACGCCGGCGATGAGCAACGGAGCGCGCGCCACGAAGATGATGATGGCCGGCAGCACGGTGAACAGAAACCGCGGCCCGCGAAAGTCTCCCTCGTGCCAGTACAACGCGTAACCGGTGAGCTGCACGGCGAGCAGCGCGAGCAGCAGCAGATCCCAGCGCGAAGGCCGACGCAGACAGAGCAGCCCCACCACGATGATCCCCACTGCGGGCAGCGGCGCCTCGAGCAGCGACATGTTGAGTTGCAGGAGATACTTGGAGGCGTAAAGCAGGGCGCGTAGCGGCGAATGCATGGTGCCGTACGGATCGATGTGAAACCCGAGTCCGTGCGCGCTGCCGTACATCACGTCGTACCCAAAATGGAATGGCGCGCCCGTCGTCTTTGCATTGGCCACGAGCAGCAGCGCGATCGGTACCGCGCCGGCGGCAACCTGTACGGCAAGGGAGCGTACTCGTACCGCACTCCCGCGCAGTCGCGTCAGCTGCAGGACGCCGATCACGCCAGCCATCAGGAACGTGTCCAGTGGGCGAATCGTGGCGGCAATGCCAAGACAGAGCCCCATGCGCAGCGCGGATCGCGTCGCGTCGCTCCGTCCCTCCGCATCGACCCAGATCGTGAGCTGCACGAGCACGATGCTCAGCAGCCACAGCATCGGTACGTGATTCATGAAGCTCGCCCCCATGAACAGCGCGAACGGCGAGAGGGCGAACAGCAGCGCACTGGCGCGGGCGGTGGACTCGCCGTAGGCGCGCCGGGCAAAGCGATACAGGTTGACGAGCGTGAGCGCGAGCAGGAGCGGATTCACCAGCCAGGCTGCACGCACCAGCAGGCCCAGAGCGAGAAAGGCAGGACCGCCAATGGGAAACTGCGAGTACCACGCACCCTGGTCGATGACGTTGTCCATGCCGAAGAACTCGGGATTCGCGTCGGGCGGCAGGGCCAGTCGTCCGCTCGCGAGAATGCGTGCGTGCCAGAGCTGGGCGACCTCGTCGGCGTTGTGTGGCTGCCGGCCGAAGCAGTAGAGCGCGATGGCGGCCGATGCGGCGAACGCGAAGAGCGCCGCGCCGCCGACGATGATCGGCGCGCGGCTCTCCATCGCCATGCGTCGCACCGACTCGATGACGCGGTCGATCGAGCGCGGCATCCATCGTCCCAGGGTCAGCAGCGCCAGCCAGAGCGCGCCACCCGCCGCCATCCAGTAGAGGGCGAGTACGGGATACCACAGCGTCGCTCGCGAACCGGTGAGCGCGTTGCCGAGCGGCACGAGCCCGAACGCCGCCAGCATCAGGGCCGCAGCGACGGGCGTCCTGGCGCATTCGTCGCTGGTCACGCCGAGCGATGCCAGCAGCAGCATGGTGGCCGCTCCGTACGAGAGGGCCGGAAACAGCAGCGCCCAGCTCAGGATGTCCGAGCGAGCCGGCGATTCGCCGAAGGCGAACGCCACGGCACATACCATGAACAGCGCGCCGATCACCCCGCCGAGCAGCAGCGCGGGCACGCGGACCGCGACGGGCGCACGGCGGCCAATGAGCAGTGCGGGGATGGCGCCGAGCAGCGCGCCACTCGCGCAGAGGATCCGCATCTTGCCGGCGCCCGGGGATGCGGCGGGCACGATGCTCGGCAACACGGCGTAGAGCAGCGCGAACCAGCGCAGCGCGCGCGGCGCGCCGAGCATGGGCAGCGACAGGTGGCGCGCCAACGCCACTAGGGTGCCTTGTACCCTTCCACGAGCGCTCGGTCGCGTGGTGCCGGACCAGTGCTGCCCGCCTTCATCAGGGCCTCGATCTCGGCGATCTCGCGCGGGGCGCGCGAGATCCACTCGACGCCCTGCTCGGTCACCACGTAGTCATCCTCGATCCGGACGCCGATGTTCCGGTAGAAGGTGACGAGCGGGCGGAGGCGCGCCGCGATCTCGCGGTTGCGCGGCGTATCGGGCATCTCTTCCAGCACCCGTTCGCGCACGTAGATACCCGGCTCCAGGGTGAATGCGCTGCCGGGGCCGAGCTTCGCGGTGTAGTAGTACTGCTCCGGGTCGTGCACCTCGAGGCCGATGCCGTGCCCGAGTCCGTGCATGTAGTACAGCCGATACTGCGGGCACTGGCGCGGCGACGCGCCCGTGCTGCAGTCGTACGTCGCGTCGGGCGACTCGATGAGGCGGAGTCGCGCCAGTCCGGAGGCGATCACCGCGTTCGCGGAATCGTTCATGAGGCGTGAGGGCGCGCCGAGCTTGGCCTGTCGCTCCGCGGCGGCCTGCGCATCGCGCACGATGGTGTACACCTCCCGCTGCGTCGGCGAGAACTTCCCGCTCGCCGGCACCGTCCGGGTGACATCGGCCGCGTAGCCCTTGTACGACGCACCGATGTCCATCACGACGAGATCGTTGATGCCGATGAACCGGTCGTTCGCGTTGTAATGCAGCGTCGTCGCATTCGGGCCTGATCCGACGATGGTGGCGAACGACGGACGATCCGCGCCGTTGCGCCGAAAGGTGTACTCGATCAGCGCCTGGATCTCGAACTCGTTCATGCCGTCCTTCAGCGCGGCGATCGCCTCCTTCTGGGCACGCACGGTGATGTCTGCCGCGCGGCGGATCAGCGCCAGTTCGGCGGGACTCTTCGTGCCGCGAAGCTGCTCCACGAGATCGTTCACGGGCGTGACCTTGAGGCCGGCGTGCTTCTTCTGGAGCGCGTCCATCAGCTGCTCGTCGGGCGACCGCACGTCCGCACTGCCTTCGGGTCCGTCGGTCGCGCCGAACTGACCCACGACGTGAAATGCCATCCCCGTGCGTGCCAGCGAGTCGAGCACGGCAGGCAGGTCCGTGGCCACTCGGCCGCGAATGCTCGTGAGGTCCGTGACCCCTCGCACGCCGAGACGCACCCCGGTCCACACTTCGCGACTCGGCAGCTTGGCCTGCACGAACATCATTGCCCACGCGACCTGGACGCCCTTCTTCACCATGACGAGCGCGGCGTCGGGCTCCTCGAACCCCGTGAGATAGTTGAACGACGGCGCCTGGGAAAACGACAGGAAATCCTGGGCCGGCTCGCGAGCGCCGAGCACGACGATCACGCCGTCGGGCACCCTCGTCGCGAACTGCATGCGGCGCCGCTCGAACTCCTGGGTCGATTGCGCGGACAGCGGGCCAGCCCACACGAGCGGCGAGAGCAGCAGCATGACCGCGACAAAACCGGTGCGACGATTCACTGATCCTCCTTAGGGAGTTCCGACGCCGCTCATCCGACGAGCACCGTCACGAGATACAGGAGCAGCCCGACGAGTGCGCCGACGAGCGTACCGTTGATACGAATGAACTGCAGGTCCCGGCCGATCTGGACCTCGATCTTCGCGGACGCCGCCGTGGCATCCCATCCTTCGACCGTCCGGGCGATCAGCTCGGCCACCTCGGGCCGATACTGGTCCACGACGCCCAGGACGAGCCGTTCCACCGACTCATCGATCTCGTGCAGCAGCGACTCGCTCGCGAGTGCACGCTCGGCCAGGGCACCCAGCGCCCGTTCGAGCGGCTCCGCCGTGGGTGCGTCCGGTGAAGCGTATTTCGCCAGCGCATTCCGTCCCGCGCCCACGAGCGCGCCCGACAGCTCGACGACGCCGGGATGACCGAGCAGGCGCTCCTTCATTGCCTCCGCCCGCGCGATCGTCTCGGGCGACGTGTGCAACTTCTCCACGAAATCACGCAGGGCCTTGTCGAATTGCGCGCGAAGGGGGTGCGCGTCGTCGGCCGCGACCTCGGCCAGCGTGCGCTCGATACCAGAGACGATCTTCTGGTAGAGTTTGTCATCGACCGCGCCGGGAACCCACCACGGGCTCTCCTCGGCGATCCGCACCCGGATCAACTCCTTGTTTTCCTCGACGATCCGGTTCACCAGCTTGATCAGCCGGTCGAGAAATTCCTGATGCCGGTCGTCCGTGGTCGCGAGGTCCAGCAGATCGGCGAGGAGTGGTGCGACCTGGACCTTGCGGAGCTGCGTCACGAGCGCGCCCTGTACGCTCGAGAGCAGCTCATCGTCGGGAATCGCTTCCGCCGCCCGCGCGACCCCGCCCGCAACGGCGCGCGCCACGCGAGC
Source organism: Gemmatimonadaceae bacterium (assembly GCA_031362845.1). Taxonomy (GTDB): domain Bacteria; phylum Gemmatimonadota; class Gemmatimonadetes; order Gemmatimonadales; family Gemmatimonadaceae; genus AG11. The sequence goes on from JANLTI010000107.1 coordinate 20,214, forward strand.
CTGGTGGCTGGGTTCCGACAGCCAGGTGGCGGCGCGCTTGCCCAATGTCATTCCCGTGAGCTGACGCACGATCACGTCTCGCGCGAGAAAGTTGTTGCCCACGAAGTTGCCAAGGCTGCGGCCGATACGATCCTTGCGCTGGGCGACGATGGCCGTGTGCGGAATGGGAATGCCGAGCGGGTGCCGAAAGAGCGCGGTGACGGCGAACCAGTCCGCGATTCCGCCCACCATCGCCGCCTCGGCCGTCGCTCGCACCAGCCCCACCCAGAAGGGCGCGACCTGGGGCCAGAGCTGCCGAAACACCGCCATCGCCACGAACAGCACCGCGAACGCACCAAGCAGCGCCGTCGCTCGACGCCGCATGATTGCGTACTGAATGGCTTTCTCGGTATCATCGCGCACGACCAGCATCGCAAGAAATTACCGGGTGGAGCCGAGGTGCGCTGCCGTGCTCACCCTGTGCCTTGCCCGTCGCCGTTCTCGAGCGAGCGCCACAGATACCACGAGGCGGTCGTCGCATACGGGTGCCATCGCTCCCCCAACCGAAGCACGTCCTTGGGCAAGGGGCGCTCGTCGAGACCATACGCGCGGTGCATTGCGTTCTGGATTCCGAGGTCGAGCTCAGGCAGCACGTCGGGACGCCCGAGGCGGAACATGAGGAACATCTGCGCCGTCCAGCGGCCGATGCCCTTCACCTGAACCAGATGCTCGATGATCGCGTCGTCGGACAGTCGGCCGAGATGCGCGAGCGGGAGCGACTTCTCGGCGACGCGCGTGGCCAGGTCTCGCAGATAGCCGATCTTCTGCCGCGACAGGCCGGCCCCGCGCATCGCCTCGTCGGTCGTGCGCAGCACCAGTTCGGCACGCGGACGCCGCTTCGGGTAGAGTGCGCAGAACCGGCCGTGGATCGTGCCGGCCGCCTTGCCGGAGAGTTGCTGGTACACGATGGCGCGCACCAGCGCGTCGTAATGCGTTCCGCTTCGGCGCGGCGGCGGCGGCGGAGCACCGACCCGGGCGATGATCGCACCGAGGATGGGATCCACGCGACGAAGATGGGCGAGGGCGGCACGATGACTGGAAGCCATGCTGAAAGATACGTCGACGGGCCCGTGCGGATCGTGGAGAATCACGCTACCATTTGAGGATCGCTTCCGACCCACTCGAGGATCCCATGCTCGACGCCCGTGTTCGCCTCCGCCAAGCCATTGCGGCCGCTCTCGTCGCCCTCGCTCCCGTGCTGGCGTGCGCCCCCGTAGTGCCTGCGACCGCCAACTCCGCACCGAGGACGGCAGACTCCACCACCCTGCTGGTGAGGTTGGGTGCGGACACGATCGGCATCGAGCAGTACACGCGGACCGCGACGCGCATGGAAGGCGTGCTCGTGCAGCGAGCGCCGTTCACCACCATCGCGCGCTACAGTGTGGACCTCGGACCCGGCAACGTGCCCGTGCACGCCGAGTATTCCCTGCGGCGCGGCGATGGGACGACGATCACGGGCCAGATGCAATCGCTCTCGGTGCGCTACTCGGCGGACTCCGTCACCTTCATCGGGCATCGCACGGGCGGTGATACGTCGCGCACGGCCGTGATGAAGGGAGAACTGCTGCCGTATCTCAACGGCTCGTACGGTTTGATGGAGCTTGCAGTCGCACGCCTGCTCTCGTCGCGCCGCGACAGCGCGACGTTCGCCGTGGCGCCGTTGAGCTGGGGCGCTCGCGGTACGTCACCACTTCCGGTACGGCTCATCGGACGTGATTCCGCGCGCATCAGCTGGTTCGGCTCTCCGCTCTACCTGCGGCATGACGGGCGCGGAAGCATTCTCTGGGTGGACGGCAGCCGGACGACGGTGAAGGTCCGGGTCGATCGCGTGGCGTCGGTGGGCACGGACACACTCGCGCGTGAGTGGTCGGCGCGCGATCAGGCGACCGGCATCGCCGGGCCGGCATCCACGCGCGATACCGCGCGCGCGATGATCGGGCGAGCGAACGTCTGGGTGGATTACGGTCGCCCCTCGCTACGTGGTCGCGACGTCTGGGTGAACGGGGTCCTCGGTGACAGCATCTGGCGCACGGGGGCGAACGCCGCCACGCAACTCAGGACCGATGTCGACCTCGACATCGGCGGTACCGTGGTGCCCGCCGGCATCTACTCGCTCTGGACGAAGGCGACATCGCGCGGCTACGAGCTGATCATCAACCGGCAGGCGGGGCAGTGGGGGACGGAATACCATCCCGAGCGCGACCTGGCGCGGATCCCCCTGCGCGAGACCACCGTCGCGATGCCCGTCGAGCGATTCATGATCGCGCTCGACCCCGCCGGCGCGCTCAACATGGCGTGGGGCACGAAGCAGTTGAGCGTGCCGGTCCGTGCGCGCTAGCACGACGGCGGATCGTCGCTGATGCAGAGGGTGAAGCGCGTGAAGGAGCGGACGCTCAGCCGGCTGTTCAACTACTTCTTCAAGGGCATCGTCTTTCTCGCTCCGTTCGCGTTGACGATCTACGTGTGCGTGCGGGTCTTCACCACGATCGACGGATGGCTCGGCATTCCCATTCCGGGTGTCGGATTCCTGGCGACCGTCGTGCTCATCACGCTGTTCGGCTATCTCGCCCAGGGACTGCTCACGCGCAGCGTGTTCGGCGTGATCGAGCGGATCCTCGACCGGCTTCCCTTCGTGCGGCTGTTGTACTCCTCCACGAAGGATCTGCTGAACGCGTTCGTGGGAGAGCAACGCCGGTTCGACAAGCCGGTGACGGTCGAGCTGTATCCGGGCGGTGCGGGGCGCGCCATCGGGTTCGTGACGCAGCAGTCGCTCGCGTCCATGGGGCTGACCGATCACGTCACCGTGTATCTGCCGCAATCGTACAACTTCGCGGGGCAGCTGCTGATCTTTCCCACGAACGCCGTGCTACCCCTCGCCGCCGACAGCGCGGATGTCATGGCATTCATCGTCTCGGGCGGCGTCACCGCGCTGCCCGGACTCGGGGAGGCGCGCCGGTCCACCGGCGCCATGCGAGCGATCGAGAAGCAGGGCGCCTGACGGCACCGCGTACCGCAGGCTAGCGCAGGGAGGCGAGCCGAGCGCGGAACGCCGCATACGATGGAAGATCGCGCGCCAGTCCCTGCAGCGACGCGGGGTCGAGTGTCGCGATCACCCGCTCGGACTCGCGGATGCGATCTTCCTCCAGGGGATGCGACGCGAAGAACGCCTCGATCGCCATGGGGCTCTCGCGTCGCTCCGCGATGAGCCGCTCGAACAGGGCGGGAATGCCCTCGGGATGGATGCCCGCGCGGATGACATTGTTCACCGCTTCGGCATCGGCCTCCTGCTCATCTTGCCGGCTGTATTTCGCGAACAGCGCGGCGCCACCCACCTGAATGGCCGCCTGCGCGACGCTGTTGTCGCAGAGGCGCGTGACGGTACACGTGAGCGACACGGCGACGTTCGCGCCCTGCGCCTTCTTCATCTGCTCCACGGAATGCCGGCGCACCACGTGGCCGATCTCGTGACCGAGTGCGCCGGCGAGCTCGTCGAGCCGGTCGGCGCGTTCGATCAGGCCGCGATTGACGTAGATGTATCCGCCGGGAAGGGCGAAGGCGTTGATGTCGTGACTGTTCACGATGAAGAATCGCCAGTCCAGATCGGCGCGCGAGGTCGTCCGCGCGATCGAGAGGCCGAGGTCCTGCACGTACTGGCTGACGACAGGGTCACGCACGATCGGCACGCGCGCATTGATCTGCGCGGCGTTTTCGCGTCCGGCTGACACTTCCTGCTCCTCACTCACGCCGCAGGCGCCGAGCACGAGCGCGAGTAGTGCCAGCGCGAACGCGCGCAGGTGTCCCATGTCTCGCGCGCTCACGGTTGCCGCGGCTGCGGGGGACCCGCGGTGAGGGCATCCGACACCCGCTCCCGCTGCTGCTCGCTGCGGCTGAACAACAGGGCAAGCAGGTTGTCGTTCTGGATCGATGTCGCTTCACCACGCATCGTCAGCTCCTTCGCTGCGCTCACGTATCTGGTCGTGTCGAGTGTTCGGGCGGCGCGCGCGCGCGCGGTGGAATCGGCGTAGAGATAAATCGCCAGGCCCGCCGTTCCCACCGTGAACAGCGCCGGCGTGGCCCCGAGCGACGGCAGGTCGGGCAGGGATTTGGTAGTCTGCGGGGCGACGCCGGCGGATTCGAGTCGCTTGACCACGGCGCAGGGGCTCCAGTGGCCCGTGGCTGGACACGCCGGCGGTCCGGACATCCCGATGGTGATCGCTGGCCGTACCGCACCGGGCGACATCGCGCTATCGGCGTGCGGCGGCACCTCGCGCGCGCACGCGGCAACCGTCGCTCCAGCGCCCACCAGGCCGGCGACGCGCGACATCCAGCGGCGTCGCCGACGCACGATCATGCCCACCGCATGCGCTCGCGCAACGCCGTGACGTGCGCCGTGTGGTGACGGCCGTGCCAGGAGTAGACGCGCAGGAGCGCATCGATGGTCATCGGCCCGTTGTCGGGATGCACGAGGGTACGCGCGAACGCGTCTGCGGGGAGGGCGCGCAGCAGATGCACCAGTCGGTCATGCAACGCCTCGAGCATCGCCAGCGAGACGGCAATCGGCATGTGCCGCGCATCCGCGAGCTCTGCCCACGCCGCCTCCTGGTACGGCTTGATCGTCGGAGACTGCTCGGTGAGCGCGAGCCGCACGCGGATGTACGCGTTCATGTGACTGTCGGCAACGTGGTGCACGAGTTGGCGCACCGTCCATCCGTCGGGGCGATAGGGCGTGTCGAGCTGCGCATCGGTCAGTCCGTGCACTGCCGCGCGCAGCCGTTCCGGCGTCTGCGCGATCGCGTCGATCGCCGCGCGTCGCTCATCGACGGACAGCGTTGGCGCGCGGACCAATCGTCCAATGGGGTACCGCAGGTCGGGTCCGGATGGAGCGCTGGGAGCGGTCATGATTGGCGTGGAAAAAGGTGGCGCGACAGGCAAGGTGCGCAAGCTACGCGGGTCCACCGGCAGCACGCGAGAGTCCCGCGTGACGAGTATGGATGCGGGCTCGTCGCTTACGAACACCAGACCTCCCGCCACACGGCGGTCTGACATACGTTTACCCTGTGCACACGCGGACGCTCGCGCCATGACCGACAAGAAGCGCCGACCCGCGAAGAAGCGGTCCGGCAGCCATCACCCGTCTCCATACTTTCTCCAGCCCGCCAGGCAGGGGACCGTCACCGTCTTTCGGCGGCCGGCCGGTAACCGCATCGATCCCAAGCTCTGCGGGACGATGTCCAGCCGGACCATGGCCCTCGCGCTGGTCAAGCAGCTCGAGAAAGCGGAGTCGGTGGTCCACGACCTGTTTCTCGAGGCCACCGACGACGGCATCGAGGCACTCGAGGCGGTGCTCGAGGCGTGTCGTGAGTCGGTCATGCGCCGCGCCGAGCAGGCGACCGCTCCGGGAGCGCCGGCCGCCAGAGGCCGCAAGGGGCGCGGACGTCGGCGCGGTGCGCCGGCAGCACGTAGTGCCGAGCACGGAACCGCGCACGGTGACGCGACGGGCGCCGCGACTCCCACGTCGGTCTCGGCCGCGGAAGACACGAGCGCCGCCTGACCCTGCTCGCACTCGCCCGCGACTACGCGGCCCGCGGCGGCGCCCCGGTCATCCGTCGCGTGGACGATGCGATTTTCGACCGGCGCTATTTCGGGCTCTGCCTGCAGTGCACCTTCTGCCACGACAGCTGCTGCCAGCACGGCGTCGACGTCGCCGTCACGGAGCGTGAGCGCATCATGGCGCACGCCGACGCGCTCGAGCCCATCGTCGGCGTGCCACGCGCCGCCTGGTTCGTGGATCGCACTGCCGAGGATGCCGACTTTCCCGGTGGCCTGTCGACGCGGACCGCGGTTGTCGACGGCGGCTGCGTCTTCCTGCGACGCGGCGCGCGCGGGTGCGCCTTGCATGCCTTCGCGATCGACCACGGCGTGGACTATCACGACATCAAGCCGATGGTGAGCGCCCTCTTTCCGCTCACGTTCGGCGACGGAACCCTGTGCTGTTCCGAGGAGCTGCTCGACGATTCGCTCATCTGCGCGGGCGACGGGCCCACCGCGTACGAGATGGCGCGGAGCGAGTTGTCATGGTACTTCGGGCCCGAGCTCGTCACCGAGCTCGACGCCTGTCGTCAGTCGCGCGCTTCCAGCACCTGACGCGGGATACCGCCGGGCGGCGTGCGCGACTGCTGCGCTTCGCGAATGCGAGCAAGAAATGCTGCGGGTCCCGCGTTGTCCGGCAACGACTGCAGAATGCGCATCGCCTCTTCACGGCGCACGGTGATCCCCGCCGGAAAACTGTGGAGATCGACTCCTACACGGAGAAACTCGGACAGCAATTCCTCGAAGCGCCGTTCGTCGGTCATCAGCCTGGGGATCTCCGTGTCGGCTACGATCGCGCAGGTCCGGCGCTCCACTGTCGGTGTGCTGGCGCGCCCGGTGAGTTCGCTGAACGATAATGCCCTTAATCGCATATGGGGCAAAAAAGTTGCCTGGCGAGCTGACGAGGAGCGCGGCGCACTCCGATTGCTTGGGTCTACCTACGGCTGATTCGCACCGTCCCGTTCGTCGTGATGGCGCGAATCGCTGGCCCGCCCCCGTTCAGGGGAAGCGTGAGCCGGCGGGAGATGCGTCCCTGCACAGTGATCGGGAAATCGATCCGAATAGACCCGTTCACCGTGCCCGTCTCGAGCTGCGCCGCATAGTTCTCGGGTATCGCGAGCCGCACCGATCCGTTCTGGGTTTCGGCATCCAGTCCACTCCCGGTCCAACGGCGTCCGGAGAGCGAGACATTCAACGACCCGTTCTGCGTCCGTGCGCGAACCTCCCCTCCCACATCCGACAGCCCCACCGATCCGTTCATCGTGCGCAGCTGGAGGCGCCCGTTCACGCCATCCACACCCAGTGATCCGTTGTTCGCTTCCAGCGACAAGTCGAAGTTGCGAGGAACCCAGACGACGTAGCTGACCGACCATTCCTCCCGATACCGTGAACCCGAGGGACCCTCGGCGCTGACCCCGCGTCCGTCCGCCACGACCCGAACGTCCGCCAGCAGGTCTCGCGCATCGGCGTCGCTTCGCGCGTTCGCCTGAAGCCGGGCACTGACGCGCACCGAATCGCCGTCCCACGCGTGCACGCGAATGCTCCCGTTCTGCCGACCATCGATCTGGAGCGACCGTCCCGCCAGCCGCAGCGGAACCTGTCGAATCTCGCACGCACGGCCACGCGCATCGTCACCGTACCACGCGCCCGATCGACAGTTCTCCATCCAGTCGGTGTCGTTCTCGGTGGAGTTGCGCTGGGCGTGTGCGGGAACCCCGGTCGCAAGAACCGTCAGGGCGGTGAGAGCAAGTCGAATGTGGGGGCGCATCGATTGGATCTCCGGGTGGGCTGGCGAGCGGGGACCTTGTGTGCTGCCGATGAGACAGCGCGTGTCGAGCGATGGTTGGCGAGCGCCCCAAAGTGATCTACGGATAAAACAGTTGACAGGAGATCGCGCCTGCCATATGCTACGGAACAACCCGTAGTGAGAATGTTCAATGAGCGACATCTACTTTCCGCCACGCGAGCTCGAAGTCATGAGCGTCCTCTGGCGACTCGGTTCCGCCACCGTCAGTGAGATGCGCGAAGAGCTCGGTGAAGAGCTGGCCTATACCTCGGTGCTGTCGGCCTTGCAGACGCTGGAGGAAAAGTCGTTCGTGCGGCATGAGGCGGAGGGCCGAGCGTATCGGTACTTCGCGATCGTCGGGGCGGAACGCGCCGGAGGCAGCGCGCTCGCCCGCATTCGCGACGCCATTTTCCACGGCTCGGCCGAACGGATGTTCGCGCAGCTCGTCTCCGACCGGAAGCTCGGGCGTGATGAACTCGAGCGCATGCGTCACCTGCTCGCCGAGCGGCTCGAGGAGGAAGCATGAGCGCCGGATGGCTGGTCTATGCGCTCATGCTCGGTGCGCTGATCACGTTCGCCACCACATCGCTCGCCGCAGTGGCGCAATCACGTCGCTGGCCCACGCGGTGGCTGTGGCTCGTGTCGATCGCGGCAACGCTGCTGATGCTCGGGGTCGCGGCGCGTGCGCGTCCGGCTGAGCGCATGCTAAGCGTGACCGAATCACCCCTGCTGCCCAGCAGTCCGACAATCGACTCTCCCACGCAGGCGCTCCTTTTCATGATCGGCGACGCGCAGACGATCGTCGCGTCCGCGCTCTACGCCGGCGTCGCGACGGTGGCAGGTCGGCTACCGCCGTGGCTTCCCGGCGCTCTCGCCGCCGTCTGGCTCGTTGCCAGTATCGGCGGACTGGGCATACTGGCGCTCGTGCATCTCCGGCTGCGACGCGCGAGAAGCGGCTGGGTCGACTCGAACCTGCATGGACACCAGGTACGTGTGGCGCCATCGGAGGGTCCCGCCGTGATCGGCATTCTGCACCCTGTCATCGTCGTGCCGCGCTGGTTACTCGCTCGCGATGCCAACGAGCAACGGCTCGTCCTCGAACATGAGGCCGAGCATGTGCGGGCGCGCGATCACCTGATGCTCGGCGCCGCGTGCGTCGCCGTGGCGTGCATGCCATGGCATCCCGCCGCATGGTGGGCGCTGGCGCGGTTACGACTCGCGATCGAACTGGATTGCGACGCGCGCGTGCTGCGTCGCGGAACGCCGGCGCGCTCCTATGGAGAGATGCTGATCGACCTGGCCGGACAGTGCTCCGGATTTCGGGTGGGCGCGACAGCGCTCGCCGACAAGACCTCACACCTTGAACGGAGATTGCTCGCCATGAAACCGATCACTCCACGAAATCGCTCGCTGCGCACTGGCCTGCTGTGTGCCACCGCCGCCCTCGCCCTCGTCGCCGCGTGTGAAGCCAGGGTGCCGACGTCGGCCGAGATCCAGTCGATGGATGTCGCGAGCGCCGAGCGTTCCGCCACCAAGGCGGGACTGATCGACGCGGTGCATGGCGGACCGACGGAGTTCTACGTCAACGGCGCCAAGGTCAGCGCAATCGAAGCGCATTCCATCGCCCCGAACGACATCGCCACGGTGGACGTGCAGCGAGCGGTCGAGGGCAAGTCACCCTCCATCGTCCGCATCCGGACAGTGGCGAGGAGCGCCGATGGAAGCAGCTATCGCAGCGCCAGCCCCGACGCACCAAATGGAGCGACTGGCCATTCGCTGAAGGGCCTGCACGAGAAGATGTCGAGCCACGCGTTCAAGGGCGTCATCCTGATCGACGGGACGCGCGCCGATGCGGCAGCACTCCACGGCCTCGACCCGAAGCAGATCGTGTCGGTCGAAATCGTCAAGGGCGTGGAAGCGACGAAGATGATCCGTGACGCCGCCGCCAGGGACGGCATCATCAAGGTGACGACGCGAAAGGGCCGGTGAGACGCCGGCCTCCTACTTCAGCATGCCCTTCGCGATCGTGCTGAGCTGCATGTTGCTCGTGCCTTCGTAGATCGCGCCGATCTTCGCGTCGCGATAGAACTTCTCCGCCGGGTAGTCGGTCGTGTAGCCGTATCCACCAAACAGCTCGAGCGAGATGGACGTTACACGCTCGGCTACCTGCGACGAGAAGAGCTTCGACATCGCGCCTTCCATCGAGATGTCGTGTCCAGCGTCCTTCAACCGCGCGGCGTTGTACACCATCAGGCGGGCCGCTTCGGATTCGGTGCGCGCTTGCGCGAGCTGGAACTGGATGCCCTGGAATTCGGCGAGCGCCTTGCCGAACTGCTGCCGTTCCTTGACATACGCCGTGGCGGCGGCGAGCGCACCCTGCGTCACGCCGATCATCTGCGCACCGATGCCGATGCGCCCCTCGTTCAGCGTCTCGATCGCCACCTTGTAGCCCTGACCCACCGGACCGAGCACATTCGCCGCCGGCACTTCGACGCCGTCGAGGATGAGTTCCGTGGTGCTGCTGGCGCGGATGCCGAGCTTGTCCTCCTTCTTGCCGACGGAGAATCCCGCGAACTCGCGCTCCACGATGAAGGCGGTGATGCCCCTGTAGCCCGCGGCGGGATCCGTGTTCGCGAACACGATGAAGATGCCCGCCTCGGCACCGTTGGTGATCCACATCTTGCGGCCGCTGAGCACCCACGTATCGCCTTTTTTCGTGGCGCGTGTCGCCAGGCCGAACGCATCGGACCCCGATCCCGGCTCGCTCAACGCGTACGCGCCGATCGTGTCGCTCGTGAGCCGCGGCAGATACTTCGCCTTGAGCGCGTCACTACCGTACCGATTGATCGGATAGTTCACGAGCGTGTTCTGCACGTCCACGACGATGGCGGCCGCCGCGTCGAACTTGCTGATCTCCTCGACGGCGAGTGCCACCATCATGAGCGATCCGCCAGCGCCGCCGTACTGCTCCGGCACCTCGATGCCCATCAGGCCCATCTCGAAGTACTGTTTCACCAACGCGGAGTCGATCTTGCCGGCGCGCTCCATGGCACCGACGCGTGGCTTCACCTCCTCGGCCGCGAATCCGGCGACCGCGTCGCGAAACGCGAGCTCGTCTTCCGACAGGATCGTGAGCGGGGGTCGTGCGGTCGCGAGATCGGTGGACATCGTGGGCAGGGAAGGGACGGAGTGAACCCGGGTCAGTGCGCGGCCGAGATGGCCGAGGCAACGGTTTCGGTCACGGGGCGACAGCGACAGGCGTCGCCGCAGGCCGTCGTGGATTGCGACGAGTGCCAGCAGCGCGTCGCTTCGTCGGCGGTCATCGCATTCACTACCGGCACGCCCGCGCGGCCGAGGATCAGTTCGGCGAGCTTTTCGTGAACGCCGAATGCGCTCGTGACACGGATGTCGAGCGCGGGGAAATCGGACGCCGCCTCGGCCACCATGCGAGGGATGTCGCCGGTGGAATGCTTGCCCGGTGACAGCATGTAGGGGAAGACGACGATCTCCGTGGCGCCCGCCTCGACGCATTGCTTCACGCCGACGGCGATCGACGGCTCCGACAGTTCCATGTGGGCGTATCGGACGATGACGCCGGTGCCAGCCATCGCCTGCACCAGGTTCGCCATGCAGTCCATCATTTCGTTGGCGGCGTCGCGGCGCGAGCCGTGGTCGATCAGCAGAATGGCCTTCATCGCTCGTACGATCATGGGTGAGGACGCGCTTCCAAACCTAGCGCGTCCGACCGAAGCCGGCATTCGTGCGCGGCATCGACGGTACATGAGGGAACGCAGGGAATACGGCTTGACGTTCCAGGCGATTCGGTGTTTATTCGCCCCACTGGTTGGCTGTACCAGCGTTCGCCCAGCGTCTTCACTCAGTCAGAGGTGCCCGAATGCCAGATCCCATCTCGCCGTCCCGCATGGCGCCGCCACTCAATCGGCTCACTCCCGTGCTCATCGTGGATGCGGTGGAGCCGTGCATCCAGTTCTGGATCGAGCGGTTCGGTCTCGTACCGGAGAGCGAGGTGCCGGGTGACGACGGTGCGCTGGTGTTCGCGATCGTGAAGAAGGGCGACGTCGAGATCATGTACCAGACGAGGGCGAGCGTGATTGCGGAGCGTCCACAGGACGCGGGTGATCTCGTCGGACACTCGACGGCGCTGTTCATCACCACGGAGGATCTCGATGCTGTGGAGCGAGCGCTGGCCGGCGTGCCGGTCGTCCAACCGCGGCACAAGACGTTCTATGGCAGCGAGGAATTTTACGTGCGCGAGCCGGGTGGGAATACGGTGGGGTTCGCGCAGTTCGGCTGAGGCCTGCCGCTAGACCGGCACCGCAGCGTTGGTAGCCCCGGCCATCGCGCTCGCCGGGTCGAGCGAATCGCGAAACACTTCCAGCGCCAGTTCTACCTTGCCGAACGGCGCCGACACCTGCACGCCCTGCACGGACTCGCGCACTCGCTCGAGCATTTCACGCGCAATCGCGATGCCTTCGGCCACGGCGTGCTCCTTGGACCGATCGCCCGCCTTGCGCATGCGCGCGATCACGGCCTCGGGCACGCTCACGCCAGGCACCTCGTTCGCGAGGAACTCCGCATTGCGCACGCTCACGAGCGGCCAGATGCCGGCGACGATCGGAATGCGCGCGCCTTCCGTGCGACGCAGGAAATTCTCGAGCTGCGCCGGATCGAACACCGGCTGCGTGACGGCGAACTCCGCGCCCGCTTCCACCTTCCACGCGAAGCGCTTGAGCTCGTGCTCGAGATCGATCGGCGCGGGATTCACTCCCACGCCGACGACGAACTTCGTGGGCGCGCCGATGGAGTTGTCACCCGGATCGCGCCCATGATTCAGGTTGCGCACGAGATTCGTGAGACCGATCGCGTCGATGTCGAACACCGCGGTTGCGCTCGGATACGGCCCCATCTTCGGCGGATCACCGGTGATGAGCAGCAGGTTGCGCAGGCCAACAGCTGAAGCGCCCAACAGGTCGCTGAGCATGCCGAGCAGGTTGCGGTCGCGACATGCGTAATGGGTCACCGTCTCGATGCTGACGCGTTGCTCGATCAGCAACGACGTGAGCAGCGCTCCCATCCGGCTCTGCGCGCGCGGGCCATCGGGCACGTTTACCGCGTCCACGCCGGCGCGCTTGAGCTGGCCCACATCGGCGAGCATGCGTGTGGCATCGACGCCGCGAGGCGGCACGATCTCGACGCTCGTCACGAACGCGCCCGACGCCAGCTTCGCGCCCCACCGCGAGCGCTCCGACAGCGGCACCGCCGCGACATCGGGTGTCCGCGTCCCCTCGCGAAGGACGGGCGCTGCACCCACGCCGATCTGCACCGACGAGCCGCCCGCGCGCGCGAAGCGCGGGCTCAAAGGCCGTACGCCCTCGCTCATCGCGTGGATGTGCTCGGGCGTCGTGCCACAGCAGCCGCCCACGACCTTGGCACCCGCCTGCACGAGGTGGCGCGCGTAGCTCGCCATGTACTCGGGACTCGCCATGTACATGCTGCGGCCGCCGACGTCGCGCGGCATGCCGGCGTTGGGCTGTGCCGAGAGCTTGCGGCTCGTCAGCGGCGCCATTTTCTCGATCGCGTCCAGAATCGTCTGCGGTCCCACCGAACAGTTCAGGCCGATCACGTCGGCGCCGTAGCGGTCGAGCGCACGCGCTACGTCCTCGGGCGTCGCGCCATACGGCGTGAGGCAATCCACGCCGATCGTCATCTGTGCCACGACGGGCATCGCCGGATCCACCTCGCGCGCGGCGGCGATGGCTTGACCGATCTCGTGCAGGTCGCCGAAGGTCTCGAGGATGAACAGGTCGGCGCCGCCGGCCTTGAGCCCCTCCATCTGCTCGCGGAAGATCTCCCGCGCCTCCTCGGCGGACGTCGACCCGTACGGCTCGAGACGTACACCGAGCGGCCCCACGGCGCCGGCGACGAGCACATCGCGGCCCTGGTCGGCCGCTTCGCGCGCCAGCTCCGCGGCACGCTTGTTCAGCTCGCGGGTCTGCGCCGCGAGGCCGAACGTCATGAGCTTCATCCGGTTCGCGCCGAAACTATTCGTCTCGAGCACCTCGGCGCCCGCCTTCACGTACGCGCGGTGCAGGTCACGCACGAGATCCGGCGAGCGCAGGTTGAGCTCGTCGTAGCACTGATTGATGAAGACGCCCTTGGCGTACAGCATCGTGCCCATCGCGCCGTCGAACAGCACGATAGCGTCGGGGTCGATGAGGCGGGCGAGCGCGGGCGAGGTCATGTGTCGTCCTGAGAGAGCGAAGCGACCGAAGGACCTGCACCTAAAGGTGCATCTACACATGCACGTGCAGGTCCTTCGCTGCGCTCAGGACGACAAGCGTTCGTCTTCATATCGTCGCGCCCTCAGCCGCGGTGCGCACGGCGTAGTACTTCGCCTGCGGATGATGCACGAGGATGGCGGCCGTGCTCTGCTCGGGAATCAGCTGATACGCAGACGTGAGCTCCATGCCGAGCTTTTCCTCGGCGGGGAGCAGCTTGAAGAGTTGCGCGTGATCTTCCAGGTCCGGACACGCCCCGTAGCCCCACGAATAGCGCTTGCCGCGCCCGCCTGGCATGCCGAGCTCGCGGCGAATGCGCCGGTGCATCCACTCGGCAACCGCCTCGGCCGCCTCCACGGCGAGCCCGTGCGAGTAGAGGCCTTCGCTGTATTCTCCCGCTGCCTGAAGCGCCTCGAAGCGGCGCGTCGCCTCATCGCCGACCGTCACGATCTGGAACGCCACGACGTCGACGTCGCCGCTCGTCGAGGAGCGGAAGTAATCGGCGATGCACAGTCGCTCGCGTCCTTCCTGTCGCGGAAAATGGAACCGCGTCTTCTCCACGAGCGATCCGTCCCGGGTGTACGGCTCGGGCTCGTAGACGACGAGCTCATTTCCCATGCTTTGCGCCGGGAAGTAACCATACACGGCGCGAGGACGCAGCCAGCCGTCGGCAATCGCCTCTGCCTTGAGTCGTTCGAGCGTCGGCTTGAACTCGTCGCGCACGACGCGATCGTACTCGGGACCAGAGCCGCGCGCCCCCCATTGCAGGCGGAACAGCTCGTCCAGGTCCAGCAGGGCAAAGATCTCGTCGAGGGGAATGTCTTCGAGCACCCGGGTGCCGAAGAAGGGAGCCGCGGGAACAGCGTGATCGTGCGAAACGTCGCTCCGCTCGCCACCAGCAATGCCCTGCACGACGTCCTTTCCGACGTTGGTGCCGAGGAAGACGTCCTTCCGTGCATCGTCCAGCAGCTTCGCGATCGCCGCGTCGCGACGATCGCTGTCCTGCAGCGCGTCCATCGTCTCCAGGC
>JANLTI010000118.1:0-32998 GCA_031362845.1 Gemmatimonadaceae bacterium
CTCGGCAGGGGTGGATCGGCTCCAGCGGTGGCGCATTCCACGCGGCATGGGCGCCGCGCTCATCGTCATCACCTTTTTCGGCCTGCTCGGCGGATTCGGCGCCCTCATGGCGCCCACCCTGCGCGAACAAGGCGCCGAGCTTCGGCTGAAGCTCCCACAGGCAATCGATCGCGTGGAAGAGTGGGTGAGCAAGCGGCAGAGCGGCATGTTCGGGATGCTGCTCGGGGGCGGTGCGTCAAAAGCGCCGGCCACCGGAACGACGCCTGACCAGGCCGCGCAAACTCAACCGGCTCGATCGCAAGGAGTTGGCGCCGGAGCGGCCCCCGCGCCCGGCGGCCCGGATTCCACCCAGGCCGCCGCCTCGTTGCGAGGCCGGCTCGCCTCCCAACTGGGCGGGGTGTCGAAGTACCTGTTCCCCTTCCTGACGCAGACGGTTGCCGGCTTCGCCGGCTTCGTGCTCATCGTCTTCCTCAGCATCTACTTTGCCGCCGACCCCGACCTCTACAGGCGCGGCGCACTCGCCCTGCTACCAGCCCGTCGGCGTGCTCAAGGCGCTGAGGTGATGGATCGTATCGCGATGGTGTTGCGTAAGTGGCTCGTAACTCAGCTCATCGCGATGGCCGCCATCGGCACGGTCACCACCATCGCGCTGCTCATTCTCAACGTCAAGGCGGCATTCGCCTTGGGGCTGCTGGCGGGACTCTTCGAGTTCATTCCCACTGTCGGCCCGCTGCTCAGCGCGGTACCGGCCGTCGCCATGGCCTTCCTGGATTCACCGGAAAAAGCGCTCATCGTGGCGGGCGTCTACGTCGGTATCCAGTTCCTGGAGAATCACATCCTGATTCCCCTCCTGATGAAGGGCGGCATGGACCTGCCGCCGGCGCTCACGGTCATCACGCAGGCCCTCCTCGCCCTCGTCTTCGGCTTTCTCGGACTCATGGTCGCGGTGCCGTTGCTGGCCACGATCATGGTGACGGTGCAGGTGCTGTACGTGCAGAAGCTGCCGGCCAAGGGTACGTGGACCTACCGCGCCCAATCGGCAGAGCTGGACGAATCTCTGGAGGCCGGTCCCGCCGCGGCCCGTTAGCGCATGCGCAGCCTGGAGGTGCGTTATCCGCGGCTGGCGACGACGTTGCCGCGGGCCGATCTCGGCGTGTGCGAGACGCCGGTGGAGTGGTGGCAGGTGGACGGCGTCACCCTGCTCGCCAAGCGCGACGACCTCACCGCGGCCGCCTGTGGGGGCAACAAGGTGCGAGCGCTCGAGTTCCTGTTCGGTCGGGTGACGCCGGGCCGCACACTGCTCACCGTGGGCGCCACTGGCTCGACGCACGCGCTCGCGGTCGCCGTTCACGGCACCCGGCTCGGCCTGCGTACCGAAGTGATCACCTGGCCGCAGGAAACACATCGCGTTGCCGACGCCACCTCCACCCGGCTTCGGACGCTCGCTGCCGTCACCCCAGCGCGGTCGGTGGCCGAGGCGTACCTGCGCGTCGCGATGCGGAGACTGCGCGGGGGTGTCCACTGGATTCCGGCAGGGGGCAGTGTTCCGCTGGGAACCATCGGCCACGCGGCGGCCGGGCTGGAGTTGGCCGAGCAGCTCGTGCGAGGGGGCCTTCCCCTGCCCGATCAGGTCATCGCGCCGCTCGGCAGTGGCGGCACGGTTGCCGGCCTGCTCGTGGGCTTCGCCCTCGCCGGCCTCCGGACCCGCGTGATCGGGGTCCGGGTCGTCCCGCGAATCGTCGCCAATCGCAGCCGTGTGCTTCGGCTCGCGACCCGGACGCACGCGCTGCTCGCGCAATTGGCCGGTGTCACCCTACCTCCAATCCAGGCGGACCGATTGGAGATTCACGACGACGCATACGGTGGCGCGTATGGACGCGAGAGCCGCGCGGCGCGCCTCGCCGCCGACGCACTGGCCAACGCTGGCGGTCCGCGCCTGGACGCGACGTACAGCGCGAAGGCGTTCGGCGTCGCGCTCCATCGCGCGCGGTACGCGCCGCACGAGCGTATTCTCTTCTGGCTAACCTTCGACGGGCGATGGCTCGCGCGCGGCAACGACGTGTCGCCGGCGACTCGCTCCTCAATTTCACCACGCTCTCGATGACGGACGCGCTGCCTGAAGTCGTCTTCCACATCTACCCCGCCGATTGCGACATGCTCGGCCACGTGAATCATGCGACGATGCTCGCGTTTCTCGAGCGCGCGCGCTGGGAGCTGCTCGAGCGGCAGGACGTGGGCGGCGTGCACGATTTTGCCAGTGTTCCCGTCTGGTCGGTGGTGCGGCACGTGGACATCGACTACTTCGCGCAGTCGCTGCCCGGAGACAACCTCGCGATCCGAAGCGGACTGCTCGCCGTGAAGAACACCAGCTACATCGTCAAGCAGGATGTGAAGAAAGTCGGAAGCGGCGTGCTCGTCGCACAGGCGTCCATCGTGTTCGTGTCCATCGATCGCACCGGAAAGCCCGTTCGCGTGCCCGAGGCGTGGCGTACCCTGTTGCCACACTGGCCGGAGGGTTCCGAGAGCAGGACGCGATGATCGAGCGTACGGCGAGCGAATTCGCGATCGCGTACGATCGCGCGGGCAGCGGGGTGCCATTGCTGCTGATTCACGGGTGGCCGCATAGTCGTGCGCTGTGGGCCGGCCAGATGAGTGGGCTGGCGACCCAGGCCCTCTGCATCGCACCTGACCTTCGTGGCTTCGGGGAATCGACCGTGCGCGGACCCTGGACCATCGACCAGTTCGCCGACGATCTTGATGCACTGCTCGGGGCGCTGGCGATTCCCACCGTCATCGTGTGCGGGCTGTCGATGGGCGGCTACGTGGCGCTCTCGCTGTGGCGTCGGCATCCCGAGCGCGTACGAGGGCTCATTCTCTCGAGCACGCGTGCGACGGCCGATTCACCCGAGGCGCGCGAGAAGCGCGTACGACTCATCGAGTTCATCGAGCGGAAGGGCATGGCAGCGCTCGCGAATCGCCAGCTCGCGGCGATGGTTGGAGCGACGACTCTCGAGAGCCGGCCGGATGTGCGGGTGTCGCTGCTCGAGTTGATGGCGGCCGCGCCGCCCGCCGGCGTGATCGGGGCGTTGCGCGCCATGGCCGACCGGGCCGACTCCTCGGACCTGCTGCCGACGATCACCGTTCCCACCCTGGTGGTGGGTGGTGCAGAGGACACGTTCATCCCACCCGACGAGCTGCGCGCGATGGCGGCAGGAATTCCGAACAGTCGGTTCGAGCTGCTCGCGGGGAGTGGTCACGTGTGCGCGTACGAGCGCCCGGCCGCGTTCAACCATGTGGTCGGGGAATTCCTTCGTGACGTGTGACGTCGCCGAGGATGAGGCATTGTTGTCGCGCCGCTTGAGCATTGCTCGCGGGAGGGCGACCTTACGGCTCCAGTCTCTCACCTCGCTCCTGTCATGACGTCCTCCCTGCCTCCGCTACCTCCCACCTCGCCTGCTGCCGACCCGCCGATCTCCGACGCGGAGCGCAGCGCGAGCGCGCGTATCGGCAGTGTGCTGTTCCGTCATCGCGGGTGGCTGCCGGTTCCGTTCCTGCTCGTGCCGCTGCTGGCGAGCGGCACGCCCGACGCGATGAACTGGGTGCTCGGCATCCTGCTCATCCTGCTCGGCGAGGTGATTCGTCTGGCCGGCGTGGCCGCCGCTGGAACGGTGACGCGACGGCGTTCGCGCACGGTGCAGCGACTCGTGACTTACGGAATCTTCGCGTGGATGCGGAATCCACTGTACGTCGGCAATTTCCTGATCTGGATGGGCTTCATCGTGATCTCGGACGTGCTGTGGTTCCTGCCGGTGGCCATCGCGCTGTTCGCCGTGGAGTACACCTTCATCGTCCGGTACGAGGAGGGCGTGCTCGAGTCCATCTTCGGCGCGGAATATCTGGCCTACAAGCACCGCACCGCCCGCTGGTTTCCGCGTCCGCCGGCCGATGACGAAGACGGCGAGCATCACTGGGACGAAGCATGGCGTTCAGAGACGTCGACGTTCCTGCAGTACCTTGTGATCGCGGGGCTGTTCATCGCGAAGCAGCGGTACCTGTGAACTGCGAACTACTTGTGAATCGTGAATCGTGAGTCGTGAATCGTAACTGCAGACTACGGTCTGCGAGCTGCGAACCGCCGGTGACTCATGAATCGAGGGGTCAGTTGCACAGAGGTTCATCTTCCTGGCTGACGCCGTAACGGTTCACGGTTCACGGTTCACGGTTCACCGGCCGTTGCCCTTCCAGGTAGTCCGTCAGTTCCTCGTAGCTCCGCGCGACGAACTCGGCCGCGCTCGGTCCCCCGTCTCGCACCACGTCCAGTCGCACGGTGCGGAACCCCGCGGCGAGCGCGCCTTTCACGTCAGTCCGCTCGTTGTCGCCAATGTGCAGGATTTCGTGCGGTGCGATGCCCAGCGTGTCCACGGCGGCGGCGAAGATCTCCGGGCGCGGCTTTGCATGCCCGATGTCCATCGAGTAGATGGTCGCGCTGAAGAAGCCACGCGCGGCGTCCTTCTCCAACAACCGGTCCTGCGCGCGCCCGGAGGCGAATCCGGTGTCGCTGATCACGGCGAGCACGAATTGGCGCGACAGCGTGCGCAGCATCTGCCACGCGCCCGCGAGCATGGCAGGAGGAAGCATGAGGAGCGCATTGTCGACGGCGTCGACCGCGGCCGTCACGTGCTCGCAGTTCTCGCGGGGCGCCACAGCGGCTCGTTCGAGAATCCAGCGCAGGCGCTCGTCGGTCCGATAGCCGCGATGCTCCTCGCTCCACCAGCGTTGCGCCTCCTTGCCGGACTCCTCGTACAGGGCGCGGAGTTGCGCCTCCGGCAGGTGACGGCCGTAGGCCCCCAGCAGGGCGCCCACCGCGGTTCGGCGTAACGCGACGCGCTCGGGAAGCGCGCCTCCCTCGTACAGCGTATCCCAGTAGTCGAACGTCACGGCGCGTAGCATCGCGCGCGCCCCCCTCCCCGCGCGAGCTAGCGCGTCGGGCGGCCGGGTGGATTTTCGCTCTTGAACACGTCGCGGTTGAGCTGTACGTACTGCTTCAACTGCTGCGGTACGTCTTCCTCGGGGAAGATGGCGGTCACCGGACACTCCGGCTCGCACGCCCCGCAGTCGATGCATTCGTCGGGATGAATGAAGAGCTGATTCTCGCCTTCATAGATGCAATCGACCGGACAGACGTCGACGCACGCCTTGTCCTTGGTATTGATGCAGGCTTCGGTGATGACGTAGGGCATGCTTGCCTCGGAAGATCATGCGGTGTGTTCGCGCTACGGCTAAGATAATGCCAGTCTCGGAAGCGACAACGGATTGCCGGCACGAGCGGCAGAGGGACCCGGGAGAGGACGCACCATGCGGTTGACGGTCAATGCGCGGGAGCACGAGGTGGTCGTCCAGGGCCACGAGACCCTGCTCACCGTCCTGCGCGAGCAGCTCGAGCTCACGGGCACGAAGCTGGGATGCGCGCGAGGGGAGTGCGGCGCGTGTACCGTCCTGGTGGACGGTCGTGCGACGTACAGCTGTCTCACACTCGCCGCGGGTTGCGCCTCGCGCGCCATCACGACGATCGACGGGCTCGCGGCGGGCCAGTCGCTCCACCCGCTCCAGCGTGCCTTCATCGAGCACGATGCGCTCCAGTGCGGCTACTGCACCCCAGGCCAGCTCATGGCGGCGGCGGCGTTGTTGTCCCTCCATCCCGCACCCTCGGTCGACGAGATTCGGGTCGGCATGAGCGGTAACCTGTGCCGCTGCGGTGCGTATCCCAAGATCGTGCGCGCCGTCCAGGCTGCGGCCATCGCCATGCGCGCGGACTCGTCGGTGGAGGGCGTCCGATAAATGGCCGCTCGGAAACGCACCGCGAAGTCCACACAGGGCAAGCTTCCCGGGCACGACTCCGAGACGGGCGCCTCGGCGCTTCCCGCCGCGTCCGGAGTGGAACGCGGCGCCCCGCAGAAGCGGTTCGCCTCCACAAAAGTGGAGATCGAAGGCCGAGAGGAGATCAAGATCGTGGAGCTTCCCGATCTCGAGCCGGCGCCGTGGGGAGAGGACGAGCCGCTGGGCATCGTCGGCGAGCGCATTCCGCGCATGGACGCGCTGGAAAAAGTGACGGGCCGTGCCCGATACACCGCAGACCAGGTGCGGCCGGCCATGCTGCATGCCGCGTTCGTCCGCGCACCCATCGCCAGCGGCCGCGTGACGCGTCTCGACCTCGGTCCGGCGCTCGCGCTCCCTGGCGTGCGCGCCGCACTCTCCGCATCCGACGTGACGGGCGTGATGCACGCCGGCGCGCCCCTGTTCGATCAGACCATCCACTGGGCCGGCCAGCCGCTCGCGGCACTCTGTGCCGACACGCCTGAGCTCGCGCATCGTGCTTGCGCACTCGTCGAGCTCGAAATGGAGATCGGGTCCCACGTGGTGACGGTGGACGCCGCACTCCGGGCCGATGCCCCGCTCGTCCGGCCCACCGGCAACGTCCCCAAATCGCAGCCGCGTGTGCTCGAGCGTGGTGACGTCGATACCGCTCGCGCCACCGCTGACGTCGTCGTCACGCTGGAGCTGCGAACGCCCTGCGTGCTGCACACGGCGATGGAGCCGCACGGCGCGGCCGCGGAATGGACAGGAGACGACCTCACCGTCTGGGAAAGCACGCAGGGCATCTTCCAGGTGCGCAAGGACGTCGCGCGCGCGTTCAAGCTTCCGCTCAATCGCGTTCGCGTGATGAAGGACTACATGGGTGGCGGTTTCGGCGCGAAGAACTACGCTGGCGCACACACGTACACCGCGGTCGCGCTGGCGCGAATGCTCGGTCGCCCGGTGCGCTGCATTCTCGATCGCGAAGGAGAGCAGACCGATACCGGCAATCGCCCCGCCACCACGCAGCGCGTCACGCTCGCGGCCCGGCTCGACGGAACGCTCGTCTCCATCGAATCCGACACGACGATCGCGTACGGCTACAGCGGGTGGCTCGCGAGCCCGGCGAAGATCTACCACGAGTTGTACGCCTGCCCCGCCGTCCGCACGCGCGAGACGTTCGTCCATCTCAACACCGGCGCGATGGACTCGTTTCGCGCGCCGGGTCACGTGGAGGGCGCGTTCGGGCTCGAGCGATCGATGGACGCACTGGCCCGTCGCCTCGGCATGGACCCGCTGGAGCTACGCCGGAAGAACTACGCGCCGCGCGATCAGGAGAAGAATCGCCCGTACTCGGCGAAGCACCTGGACCGATGCTACACCGAGGGTGCGGCGCGATTCGAGTGGACGCGTCGCCGTGCCGAATCGGCGGCGTCGCGAGCGAGTGGCACTCGATTCCGGCGCGGTGTCGGCATGGCGTCGCAGATCTGGGGCGCCGGCGGTGGGCCGCCCGCATACGCCACCGTCCGCGTGAATCCCGATGGCACGGTGGACGTGCTCACCGGCACGCAGGATCTTGGCACGGGCTCGCGGACGATCTTCGCGCAGATCGCCGCCGAGTCGCTCGGTGCGCGACTGGCAGACGTGCGCACGGTGCTGGGTGATACCGAGCGCACGCCCTACGCCGGGAATTCCTGGGGCTCCATCACGACGGCGTCCGTGGGACCGGCGGTGCGCGTCGCCGCGCTCCAGGCGCGAGCGCGACTCCTGGAAGCCGCGGCCGAATTACTCGAGGTCGACGCGACGCGCGTGTCCGCGAGCGGCAGTGTGGTGCGCGTCGCGGACGACGAACGCACGATGACGTTCGCGCAGATCGGACGAAAGCTCGGCGACGTGATGATCATGGGCCAGGGCAGCCGAGGGGCGAACCCGCCCGATACCGCGATCGCCGCCTTCGCGGCCCAGTTCGCCGAGGTGGAAGTGGACGTGGAGACGGGACGCGTTCGCGTGCTCGGGATCACGAGCGCCCACGACTCGGGACGCATCATCAATCCCACGCTCGCCGAGAGCCAGCTCGAAGGCGGCATCATCATGGGACTCGGCTACGCCCTGTTCGAGGAGCGTGTCATGGACGCTCGGCTCGGGCTCCCGCTCAATCCGACGACGCACGACTACAAGATTCCCACCGTCGCCGACATTCCGCTGATCGACGCGTTCTTCGTGCGGAGCGCCGATGTCGTGGCGAATCACACCGGCGCGCGTGGAATCGCCGAGGCGCCGATCATCCCTACAGCCCCCGCGATCGCGAACGCCATCGCCGATGCGCTCGGTGTGGAGGTGGGTGAGATACCGCTGACGCCGTGGCGAGTGCTGGCGGCGATCAATGGGGGTGAATGATCAAAGATCAACCGCCGCACGCTCTACGATGTACGCCGTACGGCGAAAGGCGTACGGCGAGTCGCGCGGCGTGATGCGAGAGGCGGGCGGCGTGGAACTCGGAACCGGGTTTCGGTTTGTTGAAGGCGTAGTGACTAACCCAGCGCTCCATCCAACCGCCCCTTCCGAATTCCCGCCGCACGCCGTACGCCGCGCCGCCACACGACGCGCCGCACGCCTCTCGCGGAACGCCAACGGCGTCAGACCTCGGCGAGAGGAGCATTCACACTCTCCACGGCGCCGCCGCTCCCGCCTTTCGCTTGAGATCGGGATTCTCCCGATAGAGCGTCACAGTGCGCCCGATCGTCTGCACGATGTCGGCGCCCATGCGCTCGGCGAGTTGGCGCGCGGCGTCCTTCGCCGACACCTCGGTGGTCTTCGCCAGGGCAACCTTCACGAGCTCACGCGTGCGGAGCGCATCGTCGAGCGTCTGGACGAGCGGGTCGGTGAGGCCCTGATGCCCCACGTGCACGAGCGGCGTGAGGTGATGAGCCTCGGCGCGCAGCTCAGCGCGTTCCTTGGACGAGAGTGTCATTCGCGGCAGCGCCGTGCGTGAGGAGAAAGAGCGGGTACGGATTGATCGGCTCGCCGTCCCAGTACTTTCCGTCGGCCGGCATGCGCATGACCTGGAAGTGCAGGTGCGGCGTGTCTCTCGGCGCGTTGCCAGTGGTGCCCACGAATCCGAGCGTGTCGCCGCGAGCCACGACCCGCCCGTCGACGACGCCCTCCTGATACGCATCGAGATGCGCATAGTAATACACGATGCGGCCCTGCGGGTCGGTCGCGTAGATCGTATTCCCACCAAGGGCGTTCGTCTTCACGCGCAGGATTCGTCCGCTGTCGGCGGCGAGCACCGGTGTTCCGCGCGGCGCGAGAATATCGAGCGCACGATGTACCCGCCCGCCGTCCCGCCCTTCGTCGAATGTGTCCTGGAGCTGCTCCGCGGATTTGCCCGCCACGGGAATCTCGAGTACGCGCGCGAACAGGTAGCTCACCGCCTCGTCTCCCGACACCGACGATCGGCCGAGCGTGGGCGCCCCGGCGAGCACCACGCGTGGCGCCGTTCGTGACGGCGCGGGAGACGAGAGCGGCGCGGCAAGCTGGCGCGAGCACGCCGTGAGGGCGAGCGCCGCGAGCAGTCCGAGAGAGGTGCGCATCAGAGGCGGACGACGCGCGACGCGGCGCGTAACGAGCGCATCCCGGTCATGGCCCGAGTAGCACTTTTCCCGTCGTCTCACGGGCTTCCAGGGCGCGATGCGCGTCTGCGGCGCGCGCGAGCGGAACCTCGCGATCCACGCGCAGGCGAAGTGAGCCGTCGTGCACCCACGCCAGCACATCACCGGCGCGCCAGCGGAGGTCGGCCGGTGTCGCGACGTAGCTGTGCAGCGTCGGGCGCGTGAGAAACAGCGAACCCTTCTGGCTGAGCAGCTGCGGATCGATCGGCTGGACCGGTCCGCTGCTCTGCCCGAAAAGCACCATCATGCCACGTGGCGCCAGGCAGTCGAGCCCCTTCAGGAACGTCGTCTCGCCCACGGAGTCGTAGACCACCTGCACACCCACGCCCCCGGTGATCCGCTTCACCTCCGTCACGAAATCCTGCCGGGTGTAGAGGATCGTCTCGTTGGCCCCGGCGTCCGCGGCGAGTGTCGCCTTCTCGGCCGTGGACACCGTTCCGATCACGAACGCCCCATGTCGCCGGGCGATCTGGCAGAGCAACAGTCCCACCCCACCCGCCGCCGCGTGCACGAGGCAGCAATCACCAGCCTGGAGCGTGTGCGTGGACGCGGCCAGGTAGTGCGCGGTCATCCCTTGGAGCAGCGCCGCCGCGCCGTCGCGCATGCTCATGCCGTCGGGCAATGGCACGAGCCGATCGGCGCGCGCGAGCGCAAGCTCCGCGTAGGCGCCGACGAAGTTCTGCGATGCGACCCGGTCTCCAACGGCCACCGCCGTGACAGCATCGCCAACCGCGACGACGACGCCAGCGCCTTCGGTCCCCGGTGTGTATGGCAGCGAGGCCGGATACTGGCCTCGCCGAAAGTAGATCTCGATGAAGTTGACGCCGATCGACTCCATGCGAACCAGGGCATCTCCGGGGCCCGGGATGGGATCGGGAACCGTCTCGAGCACGAGCACCTCGGGGCCGCCGTGCGCGCGAACGACGATGGCCTTCACCGTTCGATACCCGGCAACGGGAGGCGCTCCCATCCCTTCGGCGCGAATGCGTATCCGACGAGCCCACCAATGAGCGCGTTCACGATGATCGTTCCGATGAGATCATCGTTGCTGATCCTGCCCTTGCTGGCGTCGATGCCGCCGAAAATTCCCGTGATCCCGGTGGCAACGCCAGCACCGATGAGAAATCCACGGCGCTTGTCCTCGCCGCCGCGCACTTCGAGCGCCAGGAGATCGGCGAGTGCGAATCGCGACACGGTCCCGACGTCGCGCAGGACGATCGTGTCGCGCGCGAGCACCACGACGCGTCCGCGCACGCGCGACGTCGCCGGTGGCCGAGGGGTGACACGGATCTCCGTCCCCGGAGTGATCGTGAGGCCCACGACGGATTGTGCTTCTGCCGGGCCCGGTATCGAGAGCGCACACGCTGCCAACGCAGCGAACGGTGCGCGCGACCACGCACGAGGGAGCAGCGTGCACGTCATCGCGATACCCCTGCGAGCGACAACCGGCGCCATCGCTCCGGTGCCACGATCGCGCCGACGATCGCGCCAGTCCCGGCTCCGATGAGGGCGCCCGCGAACATGCCGGCAAGCGCGGCGAGGTCGCCTTCGCTTCTCCCCAATGAAACCCCGCCGATCAACCCGCCAGCCAGGATGCCGATCCCCGCTCCCTTGACGCTACCGCCCAGGCGGTCTCGTCCCTCGCTCAACTCGATGGACGAGAGGCGCGACGTCGGGATCTGGAACAGCGCGCCGCCGCTACCAGTAGCCACCGCCAGGGTGTCCGACGTCAGGCGCAACACGCTGCCGGTGAACGATTCGTTTGCGCCGACGACGACGCGGACTCGTGTGCCAAGCGGGACCACGAATCGATCGCCCTGCGCACGAAGCCCCGGAGCGAACGCGAGCGTGGCGATCAGCGCGAGCACCGATGTCGCGCGCCACGACCAGGTGAAGCCGAGGAGGAGGTTCATGCCGGGAAGATGCACGCGCGCGTCGATGGCGCCATATCCCCGATGGTGCCCCGCTGACATGGCGACACGTCGGCGCCCGGCGCATCTTTCGCGCATGCCCACGTCATCCGCTCGCCGACTCCTCGCCGCGCTCGTCCTGGTTGCCGCACCCTGCTCGGCGTTCGCGCAGACACGCGCGATCCAGGCGCCCGATCCTCGTCGCGCGCCTACCGCGAAACCGCCACTGCACGCGAAGCACTGGCTCGCGATAACCGGCAAGCCACTGTCGGCCACAGCCGGTTCGCTCATCTTCGCCAAGGGTGGCAATGCCGTCGACGCGGCCGCGGCGATGCTCGCGGCGGGGTGCACGATGTGGGATACGCTATCATGCGGCGGAGAAACCCAGGCGCTCATCTACAACCCGCGCCTGAAGAAAGTGATCGGCATCAACGCGCTTGGGGTCGCGCCTGCAGGGGCTACCGCGGCGTACTACACGAGCCGTGGCCTCAAGCATCCACCCGAGTACGGTCCGCTCGCCGCCGTCACACCGGGCACCGTGGGCGGACTGCTGACGATGCTCGCCGAGTACGGTACGCTCTCGCTCGGCGAGGTGCTCGCGCCGGCGATCGAAATGGCCGACGGATTCCCGATCGAGGCGCAGCTCGCGAACACGATCGAACGGCAGAAGGGCTGGATCAAGCAGTGGAAGTACGCGCCGGCCATCATGCTCACGCATCCGGGCGCGGCGCGCGAAGCCCCCGAGGCGGGCGAGATCTTCGTGCAGCGGGACCTCGCGACGACGTGGCGCAAGCTCGTGGACGCGGAGCGTCAGGCGCGGCGCGCCGGCAAGTCGCGGAAGGCGGCGATCTACGCCGCCTACGATCGCTTCTATCGCGGCGACATCGCGCGTGAACTCGTCCGCGGCGCTCGGGAAGACGGCGCGCTCTTCACCATGCAGGACCTCGCGAACTACAGAGTCCGCATCGAGGAACCGGTGCGCACGACGTACAAGGGAATCGAGGTCTACAAGCTCGCGTTCTGGCAGCAGGGACCCGCGATGCTCCAGGCGCTGAACATCCTGGAGACCGTCGACCTGAAGCGCATGGGCTACAACTCGCCGGCGTACATGCACACCGTCTATCAGGCGATGAGTCTCGCCTTCGCCGACCGTGACTTCTACTACGGCGATCCCTACTTCCCGCCGGAGGAGCCGGTGAAGGGATTGCTGTCCAAGGAATACGCGCGCGAGCGCGCGAAGCTGATCGATCCGGCGCGCAACGATGCCGCGATCAAGCCGGGTGATCCCTATCCCTACCAGGGCAGCACGAATCCGTTCGCTTCAGTACTCGCGAACTGGAAAACCAGCGACTTCGCGCCGGCGGACTCGCAACCGAAGAGCGGACAGCAGGATCGCGTCGTACCGCCCACGCCATCGGCTCCGGAGTCGTCAGACGCTGCAGGCCGCGATTCGGCATTCACCGAATCGTTCTACGCCGGCACCACGTCCATCGAGGCGGCCGATGTCGAAGGGTGGGTGGTGTCGATCACGCCGAGCGGTGGGTGGGTACCGGCGGTCATCGCGGGTCGCACCGGCATTGGGCTGAGCCAGCGCGCGCAGAGTTTCGTCACCGACGCGAAGGACGGTCCGTTCAACGTCATCGAACCCGGCAAGCGTCCGCGCGTCACGCTCACACCGACGCTTGCGTTGAAGGACGGACTTCCTTTCCTGTCATTCGCCGTGCAGGGCGGCGACTCGCAGGATCAGAATCTCCTCCAGTTTTTCCTCAACGTCGTCGAGTTCGGGATGACGGTGCAGCAGGCCGTGGAGGCGCCCAACCTGAACAGCTTCCAGATGCGCTCGTCGTTCGGCGCGCATGAGACGCGTCCGGGCCGCATGGTCGTGGCGACGTCGCTGCCGGACGACACGCGCTCGGCCCTTCGTCGCATGGGATACACGCTCGAGTTCGAGGAGCGCACATCGGGTCCCATCACCGCCATCTGGTTCGACCGCGCGCATCGCACGATGTGGGGCGGCGCGAGCAACCACGGCGAGGATTACGGCATCGGCTGGTAGCTTCGCGCGGAGGACGACGCCTATCCGCCGAGTTCGGACTGCGGCGGGAATCCGTGCTGCTTCCGTCCCACGTCTCCCTCGTGCTTCGACGTGGTCTTGTACAGCTCGAACCGGCCGTCCACGGCAAGGGGCGCGTATCGCGCCCGCAGGCCCTCGAGCTCGAGTGGTCCCATGGGACGAAAGCCGCGCGCGACGCCGAGATTCTGCCGCAACACCTTCAGTGAATCGATTCCGGTGACGGTGACCGCGACGGGAAGGCTCATGCCGTAGCGCAACGCGTCGGGCGCCGGTACGAGTCGCTTCTTCACCGCACCGCCGTCGCCGCCGAACGTCTTCATCCCGATCACGGCAATCCCCTGCCGAGTGGCCTCGGGGACGACCTGCTGCTCGAAGCTGCGAAACGATGCGTCGAAGCAGCTGAGCGGCATCTGGCAACTGTCGAACGGATAGCCGTATGACAGCATCCGCAGGTGCAGGGCGGGATCCTTGTGCCCCGTGAAGCCCACGAAGCGCACGAGCCCCTTCTGCTTCGCACGGTCGAGCGCTTCCATCACGCCTCCCCGCATGAAGTGGCGCTCCGGGTCTCCAGCGTACGCGACCTCATGGACCTGCCATAGATCCAGGTAGTCCGTCTTCAACCGGCGCAACGAGTCCTCGAGTTGCCGCATCGCCACCTTCGCGTCTCGGCCGTGCGTGCACACCTTGGACATGAGGAACACGCGCTCGCGGCGCCCGCTCGCGAGCGCCTTTCCCATCCGTGATTCACTCACGCCCTCGTGATACTCCCACGCGTTGTCCATGAACGTGATGCCGGCGTCGATCGCCGCGTGAATCAATGATGTCGCCTCACGTTCGCTCCCGATGAGCCCGAGATGATAACCGCCCAGACCGAGCGCCGAGACCATCTCGCCCGTGCTTCCGAACCTCCGGCGCGGAATCTCGTCGGGTCCCGTACGCAACGACGTGCGCGAAGAGGTACGGGTCGCGGGCTTGGCGCGGGACGTGAACGATGCGGGCACGGACACCTCCATCAACGGTGCGATCGGGCTGCGTGGAGACCGGAACCTTCCTCGCATCCAGCGCATGAACGTGAACGACGTGGGCGTGTTGCTGCGGTGCAGGAAGCGAACCGGCTACGCTGTCGCGGCGCGAGGGCGATTGCTACCTTACGCCGCAGCCACGACCCAATGGAGACCTCGATGCACGAATCGTCCACCCCCGCTCCCGCTGGCCGTCACGTGCCGTTCAAGCAGGAGGGTTGGGGTATCGCGCTGTTCATCTGCCTGCTGGCCCTGGCCAGCGGGGTGTCCGCCTTCTACGTGCACAAGACGACGTACAAGCATCCCACCGATGTTCGCATGAAGGCGGCGGGCAGCCCATCGTCACATTAGAGAAGTGATGGAGATCACATTTATGCTCTCCATCCATATCTCATTCAAAATCGTATAAAGCTCTGTCTCTGTTGGTTTTACGAGATATATCGCCGAGCTCGCTAGGGCTCTTGAGGTACGGATATCGCAGCGGCTCCGGGACGTATCTTGATACCTCAACCGGAGGAGTGCGATGTCGATGTCGATCAGGCTGGCGGGTGCAGGGATGCTCGCGATGCTGTCCCTGAGCGCGTGCGCCACGCGTGGCGCGCTGCGGCGTGGACTGGAAGAAGAGCGGTCGGCGCGGCTCGCCGCCGACAGTACCCAGCAAGCGGACCTCGCGGTGCAACGCGCCGAGCTCGCTGCTCTTCGCTCGGATATCTCGGTGCTGCGCACCGAGTTCGGCGCCAAGATCACCGAGGTCACGGAGGGCATCAAGTTCGCCTTCCCCGTGCACTTCGGGTACGACGATGCGTCCGTGCGCACCACTGATGTCGCGGCGCTCGAACGGTTCGCACGCGTGGTGAGCAAGTATTACCCGGGCGCGAAACTCACGGTGGAGGGATTCGCGGATCCCGCCGGTTCGCCCAGCTACAACCTCGCGCTGTCGCAACGCCGCGCGGACGCGGTGCGCGACTTCATTGCGGCGCGCGGCGTGGATGGGTCGTTGGTGAATACCATCGGCTACGGCGAATCACGCCTCGTCAATCGCGGCGCCGAGCGCGACATGGCCGGTGCGGAGCTCAATCGTCGCGTCGTGTTCGTGATCGAGACGCCGGCGAATGCCGGCGCCCGCACCATGGCCGTCAGCGGGCAGTAGTCGCCAGTCGAGTGGTCGTCGCGGCGCGCTCCAGCGTCGCGACGACTTCTTCCAGCGTCGACCGTCCGCCATCGCGCGCGTACCACCGGCGTACCTCCTGATATCGCGCGTCCTTGTCCAGCGCGTGACCGGTCGAGAGCACCCAGGCCTGCAACTCCGCTGGGCGGGATCCCCACCACCCGCGCTCCTGATACGACGCGTCGAGCACCATGACGACAGGAATCGCGCGGGACGTGCCCGTGAGATGGGCGTCCATCAGGTCGAGGTTGCGGTCGCGCGCGAGCACCCGGAATTCCAGGTTGGGTGACAGCGCCGCCAGCTTCGCCAGCACCGGAAGCGAATTCACGGCGTCGCCGCACCAGTCCTCGCTGAGCACGAGCAGGTGCCACATGCCCTCGAGCCCGGCCACGCGACGCAGGAATTCGTCGGGCACGCGAGCTCTCCGCCAGATCGCCCGCCAGAGATCCACGTTCTGCTCCGCGTGGGCGAGCATTCCTTCGAACGTGTCCGCGGCCTGAAATCGTTCGCGCAGGGTCGTGAGATCGCTCATGCGTACGGAATCCGCTGAGCTACCCGCTCGTTCCATCGGCGTCGAGACAGCGCCCTCTGGCTGCATCGTCCGCGGGCCGCTAACCTCCGCGCGTGTATCCGTTCACCTACCACCGCGCCGACACGATCGACGATGCGCTCGCGCATATCGCCGAGCCTCGTCACGTGCCCATCGGCGGCGGAACGGATCTCCTCGTCACCATCGCTGAACGGCTCACGGACCCGGTCGCCGTGGTGGACGTGCGAGCGCTCGCGGAGATGCTTGGCATCGCGAGCCTCGCGGATGGCGGACTGCGCATCGGGGCATCGGTGCGACTGTCCGACATCGCCTCGCATGATCTCGTGCGCGTCCGCTTTCCCGCGCTTGCCATGGCGTGCGAACAGGTCGGGACGCCGGCCATCCGCGAGATGGCCACGCTCGGCGGCAATCTCTGCCAGCGCCCTCGATGCTGGTATTTCCGCCGCAGCATTCCCTGTCTCAAGAACGGCGGGAGTGGCTGTCCCGCACGCGACGGCGAGAATCAGTACCTCGCGATTCTCGAGGGCGACCCCTGCTTCATCGTGCACCCGTCGGATCCCGCTGTCGCGCTGGTAGCGCTCGACGCGACGATCGAGATCGCCAGCGCCGCGGGACGACGCGAAGTGCTCGCCGGCGAGTTCTTCGTGCTCCCGAGCGAACGTCTCGATCGGGAGACCGTGCTGGAGGATGGCGAGCTCGTGGTGGGCGTCCGGCTGCCCGGTGCTGCGGCGGGCGGACTGCAACGCTATGCAAAGCTGATGCAGCGCGACGCGTGGGATTTTGCGCTCGCGAGTCTCGCTGCCGTGCGCCGTGTCGATGGGGACGTGCGACTGGTACTCGGTGGCGTGGGACCGCGTCCGTATCGCGTCTACACGTCGGTGGAGGAGGAGGCCACGTCGGGCGGTCTCGATGACGAGACCATCGCCGGCCTGGCGGAGCGCGCCTTGCTCGATGCGAACCCGCTGTCGAAGAACGGCTACAAGGTCACCATGGCCGCGACACTGCTGCGCGATGCGATTCGCGAACTCGCGGCGGAGTGAGCGGGACGCTACAACGACAGCTCGTAGAAACGCGTGTCGATCATCTCATCGGCCCGGTACCGCTCGATGGGTGCGAAGCCGAGCGACCGATACAGCGACTGCGCGGCCGTCATGTCGTCCAGTGTGCCAAGACGCAGCGTGCCGTACCCGCATCCGCGCGCCTTGTCCATCAGCGTTTCGAGGAGCGCGCGTCCGATGCCCCGACCCCGCCAGGCCGGATCGACGTACATGCGCTTCACCTCCGCCATCGAGGCCGTGAGGGGACGAAGCGCCACGCATCCCACACCGACGTCGACCGCGATGGCGCGCGCGAGCCACAATCCACCGCGCGGCGCGACGTACGGGCCCGGCAGCGCGAGCGCATCCGCCCGCATGTACTCCACGCCCGGGGTCGATGCGCGAACGAGGGCGTGCTCGAGCACGAGCCGTCGCACCTCCTCGACGTCTGACGCGGCGCTCACCTCGTGCACGGCGAACGGCGCCGTCACGCCGAGGCGCGCACCGTGGCGCGATGCACCCACCAGATCAGCACCAGTTGCAGGGGCACCCTGAGGAGCAGAGCCAACTGCCAGAGTAGTGACGCACCGCCCGTGCGCGCCTGGACGAGCATGTTCACGTTCGCCGGCAGTACCGCCACGAGCAGCGCGATCAGTCCCCACCCGGCGGCGACGCGCGTCCAGGGAACGAGAATGCCGACCCCTCCGAGCATCTCGCACACGCCGCTCACCAGTACGAGCAGCGCGGGCGCAGGCAGCCAGGGCGGGACCATGTTCACGAAGATGTCCGGCTTCAGCAGATGCAGGATCCCCGAGCCGATGAAAATCGCGGCGATCAGCCATCGCGACGTCGATGCGGTCCGGCCTGGCGCAGCGTGCGGAGGTGCCGTCATTTCGTCTCGATGCTGGAGGTGAGCCCGTCGATCGCCCGAACGATCTCGCGCAGTCGTTCGATCATCGCGACGGCAGCCGGCGGCAGCGCCTCGCCACTACCTTCCGACCGCGCGACGAACGCCTCGAGCTCGCGCAGCTGCGACGCCAGCTCTTCCCGTCCCGCCAGCGCATCGGGCAACTTGTTCTCGTCCATCATGTGGTGCCCTCGGGCGACATCGAGTCGTGCGCCACTGATGCGTCGAGCATCTGCGAACCATGCCACCGCTCGTGCGGTTGAAGCGTGATCGGTTGCTGCACCGCCGCCGCCTCCACGCAGAGCATGGTGCGTTCGCCATTTGGCTCCAGGTCCGCCAGCGCCGCTGCACGAGCGGGCCCCGGATTCCAGATCACGATGTCGGGAAACTGATCCGCCGCGATACCGAGCGATCGACTCTTCTCTCGCACCACGATCGAGCGAGGCGCTCCCACGTAGACCCGGTCGAACTCGCCGGCTACTCGGATCACCGCGTCGTCGTCGACGCGCAGCACTCCGCGGTCCGCCGCATCCCGATACTTCGTGCCCCGCAGACCAGTCACTTCGGCGTGCGTGATTTCCAGTACACGCAAATACGTGTGAAGTGCGCACGTGAACGAGAAGGGCGAGGTGCCCACATTCTCCACCGTGAGCGCGACGACGAGTCGCGGGCCCCCGACGCGTACCAGGAGCGAGGCGCGGAATGCCGCGGGCCAGATGGCGCGCGTCTCCGCCGAATCGCCGAGCCCGAGCGTCGCGATCGCGTCGCCATCCTCCGCATGCTGCACGTCCAGCAGGTCCCACGTGGCGGTTCGCGCGAACCCATGGCGAGGCAGCGGACCCTCGGCGGCGAACTGCGGAAAGATCACGGGAATTCCACCGCGAATCGCCGCGCCGGCGCTGAACTCGGAGCGGGCACTCAGGAACAGCCGCTCGTCCAGTCCGGGCGCGGGGCACCAGGACGTGACGTGCGCACCGTGCAGATAGACATCCGCTGCGGATCCGTCTGCCGCTCGCAGCGTCACGACTGGCAGCCCGCCGAGTCCAGCACGCGTGGCGGGGGTGGTACTCATCGGTTGCCCGCTCGGCGCGTCAGAACTCGCGCTTCTTCATCTGCGCGAACAGATCGGCCGCATCCGCGTCGGCGGCTTCGCCCGCCTCGGTCTTGGGAGGCCGAGTCGCGTCCAGCGTGGCGTCGTACGTGCGATTTTTCTTCGGCTTGGCAGCCGCGGCCGCCGCCTGGGTCTTGCGCAGCAGCGCCTTGAGCTGTGCTTCGTTCATGTCGCTCCAGGGTCTGGGGACTGGTGAAAAGTATCCTCGGGCGTCGCAAGAGTCACGCTCCCTCGGCACTCGCACGACTCGCGTCGTCGCGCATCAACCACTCGCCAGCTCCACGTAGATGCCGTACAGCCGCTCCAGCTCGAATTGCAGGTCGGCGCACTCGCCCTCGTGCACGGGTGAACACTGCAGCACGTCGGAGCGCGGCGCAGTGAGCCAGTGGAACCGCTCCGACGGGGGCGCCAGGGCCACCGGACCCGCCTTCGAGTCGCCGGCGCAGATCGCCTGGCTGGCGCGAAGATACCGGGCCAGCAGGTCTGCATCCATGCCAGGAAGACGAGCGTGGAGTGCTGCCTCGTCCGTCAGCACGCGCAGCGCGAGGAACTCTGCCGACCGCGCGTGAACCACGACGCCGACATTCACGAACGCGCCGAGGTGGACACGCGGAACCACGCGGAGCACCGCGAAGTCGTACGCATGCGGCGACGCGTTGCTCATCGCCGCGCCTTCAGGTGCAGGGGAGGCTCGAGGCGCACCTGCTCCTGCGCGGCGATCGCCTCGGCCAGAAAGGCTCTCGGTGCGGCAAGTCGGGTGAGGAGGTAGCGCTCGTATCGCGCGCGGGCGTCCGACGCGGTGGCGAAGTCGCTGCCGCCCGCGACGGGATCGACGAGCAGCGAGTCGGGAACGGCCGCGAGCACTTCGCGCACGACGTCGCCCTGGAGTCGCTCGGTACATTCGCGATCGGCCGCCGCAAGATCGCCGCTCTGCGGGAGCAGCACGTGCGACCGGATGAGCGGAAAACCGTTGCGCGTGCGCGGGTCGTCGACCGACGCCCAGTCATGGTGCGCGTAGAGCGCGGCGCCGTGATCGATGAGCCAGGGGCGGCGCTGCCACACGAGCAGGTTTGGATTGCGCGCCGTGCGATCGGGATTGGTCGTGAACGCGTCGAGCCAGACGACACGCGCGGCGAGGTCGGCCGTCACCAGCGCGCCCGCGGCGGAGAGGTCGAAGTTGAATGCGCCATCCAGGTACCGCATGCCGACGTTGAGACCGTGACTCTTGCGCAGGAGATCCTGGATCTCGGGGTCGGGTTCGCTCCGTCCGAAGCGCGACGACACGTCGACGAGCGCGAGCTCGGGGGTCGGCAAGCCGAGGCGGATGGCGAGGGCCCCGACGACCAGTTCGGCGACGAGCACCTTGGTCCCCTGCCCCGCGCCGCGAAACTTCACGACGAACAGGCCACCATCATCGGTGTCGACGACGGCGGGAAGCGAGCCGCCCTCCCGCAGGGGCTGGACGTACCGCGATGCGGCGAACGTTGGAAAGTGCGTCACTCCGGCAGCGCGTCGGTCTCGTGACGGTCGCCGTAGGTCGGCGGCTCGGAGATCACGAGAAACTCGACGTCGGTCGTCGTGTCGTTCGTCGCCCGATGCGCGGTACCCGGTGGGAGTTCGATGCCGGTGCGGGCCACCAGCGTATGGGTGACGCCCTCGACTTCGATGGTGAGGGTACCCGACAGCACGTAGAAGAACTGGCGGGCACGAGCGTGCCAGTGTCGCTGCTCGCGGGTTCCGGGCGGCATCTGCTCCTCGATCACGCCGAGATTCTGGGCGCGCACCAGATGCCATCCCTGGCATCCGTCGCCCCAGCCGTACTGCTGTCCGACCGCTTTCGACGTCGGTTGCGGGATCATGTGGGATCGCCTCTGCTCGATGTTCGACGCAGGTGCAAGATGCTGCACGCCGGTGCGGAGAGCCAGCGAGGAGCGTCAGGGGCGGCGCCGAGCGCGCCTCATAGCGGGCATGGAGGCCGCGTTCAGGCGCGGCAGCATCGAACCGCCGCCGCAGGGTACGCCGGGAAAGTTGGCCTAAAATGGACCTAACTTCATGTCGTCACTAGCGTTAGACCCAGTGTGCCCGCGTTGACTCCGCGGCTAATACCGACTACTTTGCTCTCATATCGCTGCCGCCCATTCAGGCTGCCAGTGCGATGCCCGTTTTCCGGTCGGAGATCAGCGGTCATGAGTTCGTCCATCGAAACGCTCGTCAATCGGGAGTACCAGTACGGCTTCGTCACCGACGTCGACACCGACACGATTCCGCCGGGCCTGAGCGACGCCGTCATTCGCGTCATCTCGGCCAAGAAGGGAGAGCCCGCCTGGTTGCTGGACTGGCGGCTCAAGGCCTACAAGCGCTGGCTCACGATGAAGGAGCCGCACTGGCCGAACGTCTCGTACACGCCCATCGACTATCAGGCGCAGTCGTACTACTCCGCGCCCAGGTCGGTGACACCGCTGCAGTCGCTCGACGAGGTGGACCCCGAGCTGCTGCGCACGTACGCAAAGCTCGGCATTCCCCTCAATGAGCAGAAGTTCCTCTCCGGTGTGGCCGTCGATGCCATCTTCGACTCGGTGAGCGTCGGCACCACGATGAAGGCCGAGCTTGCCGAGCTGGGCATCATCTTCTGCTCGCTGGGCGAGGCGGTGAAGGAGCATCCCGAGCTGGTGCAGAAGTACCTCGGATCGGTGGTGCCCCATTCCGACAACTTCTTCGCCGCACTCAATGCGGCGGTGTTCAGCGACGGCTCGTTCGTGTATGTCCCCAAGGGCGTTCGCTGCCCGATGGAGCTCTCGACCTACTTCCGCATCAACGCCGAGGGGACGGGACAGTTCGAGCGTACGCTGATCATTGCCGACGAAGGCTCGTACGTCAGCTATCTCGAGGGCTGCACGGCGCCCAAGCGCTCGACGACGCAGCTCCATGCGGCCGTCGTGGAGCTCGTGGCGCTGAAGGACGCGACGATCAAGTACTCGACCGTGCAGAACTGGTACGCCGGCGACAAGGAAGGCAAAGGCGGGATCTTCAACTTCGTCACCAAGCGGGGCAAGTGCGCCGGTGCCAACTCGAAAATCTCGTGGACGCAGGTCGAGACGGGATCGGCGATCACCTGGAAGTATCCCAGCGTGATCCTGCAGGGCGACAACTCGACCGGCGAGTTCTACTCTGTCGCCGTCGTGAACAACCGCCAGCAGGCCGATACGGGCACGAAGATGATTCACATCGGCCGCAACACGAAGTCGAACATCGTCAGCAAGGGCATCTCTGCCGGCCATGGCCAGAACAGCTATCGTGGGCTGGTGAAGGTGATGCCCAAGGCGGAGGGCGCCCGCAACTATACCCAATGCGATTCGATGCTCGTGGGCAACGCGTGTGGCGCCCACACCTTTCCGTACATCGAAGTCGGCAACAACAGTGCGCAGGTGGAGCATGAGGCCTCGACGAGCAAGATCGGCGAGGACCAGATCTTCTACCTCAAGCAGCGCGGACTCAGCGCCGAGCAGGCCGTGAGCATGATCGTGAGCGGCTTCTGCAAGGAAGTGTTCAAGGAGTTGCCGATGGAGTTCGCACTGGAAGCGCAGCAATTGCTCGGTATTACCCTGGAAGGTTCTGTCGGCTAGGCCATGGTGAATCGTGAATCGTGAGACGTGAGCCGTTTACTGCGAACGCCCGTCACGATTCACGGCTCACGATTCACGTCTCACAGTCGGTCATCGGCACCAATGCTAGAAATAAAAGGGCTTCGCGCCACCGTCAGCGACAAGGAAATCCTCAAGGGCATCACGCTCACCGTGAAGGCCGGTGAGATTCACGCGGTCATGGGGCCCAACGGCTCCGGCAAGAGCACGCTCGCCCAGGTGCTCGCGGGTCATCCGGCGTATACGGTCACCGGTGGGACGGCCACGTACGACGGCCAGGATCTGCTGGCGATGGACGCGGAAGTGCGGGCGCAGGCCGGCGTCTTCCTCGCCTTCCAGTACCCGGTGGAAATCCCCGGAGTGAGCAACGCGTACTTCCTGCGCGCCGCGTACAACGAGATCCGGAAGGCTCGCGGCGAGGAGGAAATCGATCCGATGAGCTTCGCCGACCTGATGGACGAGAAGATGAAGCTCGTCGAGATGGACGACGCCATGCTGACGCGGTCGGTGAACACGGGCTTTTCGGGCGGCGAGAAGAAGCGCAACGAGATTCTCCAGATGGCAGTGCTGGAACCGCGACTCGCCATTCTGGACGAGACGGATTCCGGGCTCGACATCGACGCCCTGCGCATCGTGGCCAACGGAGTGAACTCCCTCCGGCGAACCGACAGCGCGACGATTGTCGTCACGCATTATCAGCGGCTGCTCAATTACATCGTGCCCGATTACGTGCACGTGCTCGCCAACGGCCGGATCGTGCGGTCGGGCGGCAAGGAGCTGGCGCTGGAGCTCGAAGCGAAGGGCTACGATTGGCTCGTCGAGCCGGCGCTCGCGTGATCGACTCCTACCTGCGGGGCTTCGAGACCTTCTCACGCAACGGCGCCGCGTCCGCCCCGCAATGGGCGCGCTCGCTCCGCCTGTCCGGCATCACGCGGTTCGAGCAGCTCGGATTTCCGGATACCCGGAACGAGGACTGGCATTTCACCTCCGTTGCGCCGATCGCCGAGCGGGAGTTTCTCCCACTCGCCGCGGCCACGACTCGGGTAACGGCAGCGCAACTGTCGCCCTTCACTTTCGGCGCGACCGACTGGCACACGCTGGTGTTCGTGAACGGCCGGTTCGATGCGGCGCTGTCGAACACAGCCAGCCTGCCCGATGGCGTGCAGGTCATGTCCCTGGCGCGCGCGTACGACGAAATGCCGGTGCTGCTCGAGCAGCACGTCGGTCGCATCGCCTCCATCGATGCCCACAGCTTCACGGCGCTGAACACCGCCTTCATCAATGACGGGGCGGTGGTGCGCGTGCGACAGGATGTCGAGGTCGCTCGTCCGATCCACCTGCTCTACGTGTCCGACGCGGGCGCGGTGGACGGGGTGACGCAGCCGCGCAACCTGATCGTGCTGGATCGCTTCGCGAAGGCGACCGTGATCGAGAGCTACGTCACGGTGGCGCGCGGTGCCGGTGCGTACTTCACGAACACGGTCACCGAAGCGACGGTCGCCGAGGGCGCGACGCTCACGCACCTCAAGCTGCAGCGGGAGTCGGCGCAGGCCTATCACGTGGGAACGCTCGACGTGCGCCAGGCGCGGGACAGTCATCTCGTTTCGTTCAGCTTTGCCATCGGCGCGGCATTGTCGCGTACGAACACGTACACGGAGCTGCGCGGCGAAGGGTGCGGCGCGACGCTGAACGGCCTCTACCTCGGCGACGACGAGCAGACGATCGATCACCAGACGCGCATCGAGCACGTCGAGCCAAACTGCTACAGTCGCGAGCTGTACAAGGGCATCCTCGACGGTGCGTCGCACGGCGTGTTCAACGGGAAGGTCTACGTGCATCCCGCAGCCCAGAAGACCGACGGCAAGCAGACCAACAACACGCTGCTGCTGTCGGAGCGCGCGAAGATCGATACCAAGCCGCAGCTCGAGATCTTTGCCGACGACGTGAAGTGCACGCACGGCGCGACGGTGGGGCGGCTGGACGAGACGTCGCTGTTCTACATGAAGAGCCGCGGCATCAACGCCCGGACAGCGCGCGAGCTGCTCACGTACGCGTTTGCGGCCGACGTCCTCGAGACGATCGAGCTGGCAGAGGTGCGCGAGGGACTGGAAGCCGCGACGCTGCGCCGCTACGCCAGCGTGTAGGCGCGGCTCCCGTGTCGGACCTCCAGGATCTCTACCAGACGATCATCCTCGATCACAACCGTCGTCCGAGGAACTATGGGGTGCTGGAGGGAGCCACCGCGCGGCGTCACGATCGCAACCCGGCCTGCGGCGACGAGATCGTCCTGGAGCTCAAGGTGGAGAACGGCATGATCGCCGACGTGCGCTTCACCTCCGAGGGCTGCGCGGTGTCCCGGGCCTCCGCGTCCATCATGACCCAGACCGTGAAGGGGAAGTCGCGCGCGGAGGCCGAGCGCCTGTTCAGCCAGTTTCACGAGCTCGTGACCGGAAAGCTTGCACCCACGCCGCAGGAAGCCCGCGCGCTTGGCGAGATGGCCGCGTTCAGCGGTGTGTCCCGCTTCCCGATCCGCGTGAAGTGCGCGAGCATGGCGTGGCACTCGCTTCGCAACGCGATGCGCGAGGACGCGAGCGATGCGTGACTTCGCCGACGTCGCATCGGTGGCCGATGTTCGCGAGGGGGAATTGCTGGGCGTATCGCTGCCCGACGGCGAGGCGGTCTGCTTGTACAACCTGAAGGGAGAGATCGGCGCCGTCGGTGACGTGTGCACGCATGCCGAGTTCGCGATGTCCGCTGGCACGCTGCACGCCGACGGCACGATCGAGTGCGTGTGGCATGGCGCGCAGTTCGACTGCCGCACCGGCGCCGTGCGACGGCAGCCCGCTACCGATGCGCTGCCGGTGTTCGACGTACGTGTCCAGGGCGGTCGCGTGTTCGTCGCCGCATCCTGCGCTGGAGCGCAATCCACATGACGCGGAGCCGCCGTGCGGATTTTCCGCTGCTCGCCGCGAATGCCGGCCTGCATTACCTCGACTCGGCCGCGACATCGCAGAAGCCGCGTGTCGTGCTCGACGCCATGCGCGACTATTACGAACGCGATAACGCCAACCCGCACCGCGGAGCGTACGACCTCTCGGCGCGCGCCACGGAGCGCTATCACGGCGCACGCGCGCGGATCGCCCGCTTTCTCGGCGTGGCCGACGCGGACTGCCTGATCTTCACGCGAGGTACGACGGAGGCGCTCAACCTGGTGGCCACGGCGTGGGGCGGCGCGAATGTCGGTGCGGGAGACGAGATCGTCGTCACGGCGCTGGAGCATCACGCCAACTTCGTCCCGTGGCAGCAACTCGCGCTCGCCCGGGGCGCGAAGTTCCGCATCTGTCCGCTCACCGACGACCAGCAGGTCGACCTCGATGCCCTGCGGGCCATGGTGGGCCCGCAGACGAAGGTGGTCGCGTTCAATCATGTGTCGAACGCGGTCGGCACGGTGAACGACGTGACGGCGATTGCCGGCATCGCGCGTTCGGTTGGCGCGCTCGTCGTGTGCGACGGCGCACAGGCCGTTCCGCACCTCCGCGTGAACTTCGACGAGATGGACGTGGATTTCTATGCGTTCAGCGGTCACAAGATGTGCGGACCGATGGGTATCGGTGGCCTGATCGGCCGCCGATCGATCCTCGAGTCGATGTCGCCCTACCAGTTCGGCGGCGACATGATCGAGTTCGTGCGCGACGACACGTCCACGTGGAACGTCCTGCCCCACAAGTTCGAGGCAGGCACGCCAAACGTGGCGGATGCAGTGGGCCTGGCCGCCGCCTGCGAGTATCTCGATGGCATCGGCATGGACGAGGTGCTCGGGCACGAGCGATCACTCGTGCTGCTGGCCACCGAACGGCTTCGCCGAATCGACGGAGTCCGCATTTACGGTCCGCCGCCCGGCCAGCGCAGTGGCGTCGTGAGCTTCACGCTGCGCGACATCCATCCGCACGACCTGGCAACCGTGCTCGATCAGGACGGGGTGTGCATCCGGGCTGGCCATCACTGCGCGCAACCGCTCATGCGGCGGCTGGGCGTCTCGGCAACCGCGCGCGCCTCGTTTTATGTCTACAGCGACGAAAGCGACGTGGAAGCCCTGGCGCATGGACTCGAGCGCGCGATACGGCTGTTCGGAGTGGAGTCCGTCGCGGGCTAGGTCCACTCCGTGATCTTGTTCCCGGCCTTGTCGGTGAAATTGCCGGTGATCACGAGCACGAGATCCACAAGGACCCAGATCCCCAATCCGCCGAGCGTGAAGAGCTGCAGCAGGCCGGTGCCGATTTTCCCGACGAAGAACCGGTGCGCGCCGAACGGCCCGAGCAACATGCACAGGAGGAACACCGGCAGCAGCTTGCGGTCGGTATCGAGTGCGCGCGCGGCAGGCTGCATGACGCCGCATCCCATGCACACGACCGCCTGGGCATCGATCACCTTTCCACAGCCCTGGCACTGCGTCGTGGGGCGCGTTGGTGCGTAGCTCTGCATCCGATCTGTCTCGCGGGTGAATGGGTGGATCAGCCTGCTCGAGCGTGCACGAGCTGCCAGGCTGTCGGGGCGCAGCGGCCGCGGTGGTATCGCTAGCGTGGACCCACGCAGCTGTTCAGGAACCTGCTCTTCGCCTCGGTGGGTGTCGCAATCATCTCGTAGAACTCGTCGAAGTACTCGAGCGTCTCCTTCACCCGGCCCGGGTCCATGAGCCGGCCGATGTCGTCGCGATAGAGTGCATAAATCGCTTCCTTCTTTTCCTGGAACAGCGGAAGCAGCTTCGGATACTCGTCCGAAATGGCGCAATACCCGCGGAACAGCCGTTCGCGCACGCGGCGAATCTTCAGCGCAGGGTCGGGAGTGGCGTACGCCGCGTTCACCGCACCCGCGTAGTCGAAGTCGTACGCGACCGGCAGGATGCGGCCGTCGCTCGTGCCGATCAGCTGGGTGTTGTGCAGCCCGTTGAACGAGAAATCGGTGTTGCCGATCATGAACTGGAAGAGGTACGCGAGCGCGAGTTGATCGGGTTCGAGATCGCCGGCCGTCGCGCCCTTCGTCTTCACCATGATGCCGTTCAATCGCTTCGCGAGCTGCTCTGGATCCTCGGCCAGAAATGCATAGCGCACGGCGGCAGTGTCGCCCTTCGTGCTGTCCACGTACGTCACGCGCAACAGGCGCACCCGGTTACTGACGGGCGTGAGTAGTTGATAGATGCGATACAGCTGAAATTCCTGGAGGATGTACTGTTCGTGGTTGTCGGTATCCCGGCAATAGTTCACGAGCTTGGGCCTGCCGATGTCGTGGAAGAGCGTCCCCTTCGTGTTCTTGCCGGAAAAGTCCAGGCGCAGCGGTGGAAACGCGCAGTTCTTCAGGCGCCAGATGCCGCGCGTACGGCTCCTCGCCGGAATCACCGTGCGTCCGGCTGCCGTCTGGTAGGCGATGCTCACGGGGCGCCAGGGCGCATTGCTGTCCTTGTCCGCGCGCAACCGCCGCAGGTCACCCGACAACGTGATGCCGAGCGGCGTCGTCTCCTTGAACAGCGGGGGATCCTTCTTCACCGTATCCCGGGCCGCCTTGTCAGGCTTCGGCGTCTTGGCCGGCTTGTCCTGGGCTCGCGAGCCGGACGGCAGCAGGGTCAGGAGGACGACGGCAAGAACGGCGGCACGCGTTGTTCGCATGGTGACCCTCCTACGACATGTTGGCGTCCAGCACATCCGCCGAGCCTGCGGCGCGCACGAGCGCGACGAGATCCTCGGGGCGCGAGCGCTTCCTGAGCTGCACCGTGTACTCCACCACCTCCACCCCGTCGTTCGTCGTCACCGAGCCGGGACGCCAGATCTTCACGTGCTCCTGCAGCCGCGGCTCGACGGCCGAGCGCATGGACGACACGTCGCGCGTGTGAATGCGAAGCCGGGTGTGCTGCGCCGGCACCGCATCCTCGTCGTCGCCGCCGTGAGCGCGCCGCCACGCACGTTCCGCAACGCCTTCGAGCTGATCACGCGTCATGTCGCTGAGCACTTCGTCGTCGATCCGGGCGACGAACGTCCCCGTGCGTGCGAGCTCCCGCGCGCGCTTCAGCCGGCGGTCGGCAATGCGTCCATCGAGCTCCACCGGCGAGCTGCCGAA
This sequence comes from Gemmatimonadaceae bacterium, assembly GCA_031362845.1. GTDB lineage: Bacteria > Gemmatimonadota > Gemmatimonadetes > Gemmatimonadales > Gemmatimonadaceae > AG11. The sequence goes on from JANLTI010000118.1 coordinate 29,053, forward strand.
ATCGCTGTACCAGAGCACGACCACCGTGATGTTGAATCCGATCGACAGCACCGCCGCTACCGGCAGGTTGACAGCCGCCGACAGGCCGATCGCCGTCGCGAGGAAGACGTAGACGGCATCCTTGCTGTCGTCCAGCGTATTGCGAAAGCGGATGGCCGCCACGATGCCGGCGAGGCTGAACGCGAGCGCGAGGCTGAACTTCACGAGCAACACCACGCCCGCGACGACGGCCGGGAGGATGACCAGTAGCTGCACCACCGATTGCTGGTAGCCGCGCTTCGCACGCGTGGCGATGTAGATCCAGGCGACGGGCAGCGCGAGCAGCACGGACGCGAGCATCGCGATGGCGACACCGGCGGCGAGTGCCATCTCGTCGAGCATCGGCTGCGCGAGGCGAGGCGCCACCCCCGGCGCGCCGATCAGGGCGTCGAACGCGATGATCGGTACGCCCCCCGTGTGTGGCAGGTAGGGCCACAGCAGCGCGGCCACGCCGCCGAGCACGATGTAGTAGACGATGGACCGGAACACGACCCGTGTCGCCGGACCCATTTGAAGACCGTCGGATGCCATGAGGTGCCTGTGAAAGACGCGCCAAGTATCGCGCGCTCCGTACTGTTCCGCCATCCTTGCCGCGCTCATGGCGGCCGGTCACATTCGGGCATGTCGCTACGCGCCGCTGGACTCTTCGCATCACTCCTCATCGTCGGCAACGCCGCCGGGCTCGTCGCGCAGGACGCACCAGCATCGTCGCGCGGCGCCACGACGCCGACGCTGGTCGTGCTGATCACGGTCGATCAGTTTCGCGCTGACTACCTCGAGCGATTCCGAGCCCAGTTCACCGGCGGGCTCGCGCGCCTGATGCGCGACGGCGCGGTGTTCACCGACGCGCATCACGATCACGCGATCACCGAGACGGCGCCCGGTCACGCGACGTTGCTCGCCGGCCGGTATCCCCGATCCACCGGCATCACGATGAACAGTCTCGGGGTGGCCGACAACGCCTCGCCGCTCATCGCGGGAGGCATCGGCACGGGAGCGTCGCCACGACGGTTCGTCGGCTCCACGCTCGTCGACTGGTTGCACGATCGCGACGCGCGATCCCGCACGCTCTCGGTGTCGGTGAAGGATCGAGGTGCCATCCTGCCGGTGGGCCGGTCACGCGCCGATGTGTACTGGTATTCCCCCGACGGCCGATTCATCACCAGTCGCTACTACCGCGATTCCCTCCCTCCCTGGGTCGTCGCCTTCAACGCCAGACGACTGCCGCAGCGCTACGCGGGCACGGCGTGGAATCTCCTCCTGCCGGAGCAGGCCTATCCCGAGGAGGACAGTACGTGGGCGGAAAGCGGCGGTGCGGAGATCGCATTCCCCCACTGGATGCCGCGCGATTCCATGCAGGCAGCGAGCCTCGTGCGCGTCACGCCCTTCATCGACGAGGTCACCCTCGCGCTCGCGCTCCAGGGAGTGCGCGAGCTCGCACTCGGCGCCGGTCCGCAGACCGACGTGCTTGCCGTGTCGCTCTCCGCCACGGATTTCATCGGGCATCGATTCGGACCGGACTCCCGCGAGATACACGATCAGATCCTGCGCGTCGATCGCATGCTCGGCGTGTTTCTCGATTCACTCCATCGGCTTCGTAATCCCTCTCGCGTCGTCGTGGCGTTCACGTCCGATCATGGCGTGAGCACGATTCCCGAGATCGCCGCCTCGAGCACCGTTCCGTCGGCGAGGCGCGTGGAGCTTTCGAGCCTGCTGCAACCGATCCGGGCGATGCTGCGTGCCGCTGGCGTCGACACGCTCGCGGTGGATTTCGATCAGCAGCTGGTCCTCGTCGATCGCGCCGCCTTTCAAGCGTCGAAGCTGGGCGCGGACTCGCTCGTGACGCTCGTCGCGCTCGCGGCGCGCCGAGCGCCGGGCGTCCGACGCGTCGACCGCGTGCCGGCGATGTTCGCGGATTCCCTGCGGGATCCCGTGGCCCGCCGGTGGAGCCACCAGCTGCCGGCCACTACCCCCGTGGCGCTCGTGGTCACGCTGGACTCCCTGAGCACCTGGGGCGGCAACGTGGCCACGCACGGGTCTTCCTACGATCAGGACTCCCACGTGCCCCTCATCCTGATGGGCACCGGCATCCGTGCCGGCCCGCTGTCCGGTTTCGTGCGGACCGTGGACCTCGCGCCGACCCTCGCCGCCGTCGCAGGCGTGACCCCCCGGGAACGGGTCGATGGCGTGGTGCTGACGCGGGCCATTATCGGAGTTCCTTCGGGTCCCTAGTTGCGTCGGGCGCAGTTCTCCGTCCTCCTGCTGATAGCTGGCTCATGTGGAGCTGGCAGCGATCATCGAACGCCGCCGTTCGAGGAGGATTGGTTGGTTCACCCCGCCGCTGCAGAGTATGTGAGCTCCGCCGAGGCGGTGGGGCTTCGATACGTGACGGATGCCATGCCCGGCATCCGTCGCAAGCGACATGGTCGCGGGTTCACGTACACGGATCCGGACGGCGGCGTGATCAAGGATCGCGCGCTGATCCGCCGTTTCAGGTCACTCGTCATTCCCCCGGCGTGGACCGACGTGTGGATCTGTCCGCATCCCGATGGGCATCTGCAGGTGACCGCGCGAGATGCGCGCGGACGCAAGCAGTATCGGTATCATCCGTCGTTCCGCGAGCAGCGTGACGGCACCAAGTTCGAGCGGATGATCGCGCTGAGCGACGTGCTGTGGAAGATCCGCCAGCGAGTGGAAGCGGACATCGCGCTCGCGGAACTGCCGCGCGACAAGATCATGGCGACCGTGGTCTGGCTGCTCGAGCGCACGCTCATCCGGGTGGGCACCCAGGAGTACGCGAAAGCGAACAAGTCGTACGGGCTGACGACCATGCGCCGCAAGCACGTGCAGGTGGACGGATCGCGCATGCGATTCGACTTTCGCGGCAAGAGCGGAGTCGCGCACGCCGTGTCCGTCACCGATCGCCGCATCGCGCGCATCGTGCAGCGTTGCGCGGAGCTGCCTGGGTATGAGCTGTTCCAGTACGTGGACGATGCCGGGCAGCGTCAGGTCGTACAGGCCGAGGACGTCAACGGATACCTGCGCGAGATCGCCGGCCAGGAAGTCACGGCGAAGGACTTCCGCACCTGGGCAGGGACGATGCATGCCGCCGCGGCGCTCCGGGAGCTGGGTGCCGCCGCGACGAAAAAGGACGCGGAGAAGAACATCAAGGCCGCGGTCGACCGCACCGCAGCGATGCTGGGCAATACGCGCAGCGTCTGCCGCAAGTATTACATCCACCCCGCGCTGCTCGAAGCCTACCTCGACGGCAAGGTCCTGCCGCCGGAAGCGCAACGCGTCTGGAGCGAGCGTCAGGGCTCGGGGCCAACGCTGCGCCATCATGAGGCGGAGGTGCTAGCCTTTCTCCGGTCGAGGGTGGAATCCGTGGCATCCGGCCAGAACGGAAGCGCTTCGTCGGGGCTGGTCGCGTCTCGGGGTTGAGCGCTCGCTTCCGGCTTGCTGCCTCGCCCGATTGACCGACTCTTGACCTCCCGCCAGCTTAATTGTACGTTCGCCGCCATGAATAGACCGGTCGGTTTAGAGGTGGCGCCCCCACACGAGACCAAGCAGCGCCTGATCGCCGCGGGGTTGCCCCTCATGCTCCGCCGCGGTTACAACGCCGTGGGTATCCAGGATCTCCTTCGCGACACCGGCGTGCCGAAGGGCTCCTTCTACCACCACTTCAGGAGCAAGGAGGACTTCGCCCTCCAGGTGATCGACGCCTATGCGTCGGATGTCCATCACCTCCTGGAAGCCACGCTCTCCGACCGGAGTCGCCCGCCGCTCGCGCGCGTCCGCGCCTTCTTCGGCAGCGTTCGCGACGCCTACGCCGCCCAGGGCTACCTCGGTTGCTTCCTCGGCGCACTCGGCCAGGAGCTGTCGGGCGAGAGTGCGGTGTTTCGACTGA
>JANLTI010000119.1:0-1641 GCA_031362845.1 Gemmatimonadaceae bacterium
CGCGCCTCACCCTGCGTCCATCGGACCTACTCACCTACCGACCTACTCACCTACCGACCACGACGCACGACGAACGACGAACGGCGTGCGGCGTGGATCAGTGTCACGGGCAGACCAGGTGCCCCCTCGGCAGCTCGCGCGTGCAGTTCTTCGTCGTGCCATTCTGGGTGATCGCGACCTTCGCCACCGCGCTGCCATCGTACGTGATGACTTCGCGACGCTCGAGCGACACGGCGGACTCACCCGAGTACTGCAGTGTCGCCTTGATCGACCGAATCACCGTGCCCGCACTCGGATAGCTCTTCGTGCCCACGATCACGGGAATGACAACCCCGCTGGTCGTGTCACCAACGACGCGCGTCGCCGTGAAGCTGCCGCGGCTGGACGTTCCGGTGGTGGATTCCTGGCCGGCCGACGCGCCGGCGATGGTGCGCTGCGTGCTGCCGGAGGCGAGACCGGTCACGGTCCGCGTGCTCGTGCTGCTCAGCGTCGACGACGCGGTGAGGATCGTGGACGTATCCCCGAGCAGGCGGCCAGCTTCACCGCGGCCGCGGCCGTAGTGGCCCCGGCCATGGTCACGGCTGCTCGCGCTGTCCGCGCTCCGGTCGTGGACGATGGTGCCGCTCACGGACGACTGGACGTTCACGCTGTTCGTGGTGAGCGAGTCGAATGCCTGCTGAACCGCGCCGGCCGCGTCGAGGTACTGCGCCGAGCGGTTGGCGGTGACACCATGCCGCGTGACGGCGGCGCAGACGACACGACCACTCGCCGCGTCGAAGGTGGACGTGCACTTCAGCCCGCCCCCGAATGGACCGTGCGAGCCGTCACGTCCGCCGAATCCGATGGAGCCGGCGAACGCGTCGTGCAGGCCGCCGCCCATCAACGAGCCGCGGTCGAATGACGCCTGCTTGCCACCGCCGAGAAAGAGTCCGGCCGTTCCCGCGTCCGACGCGGACACACCGACATAGCTGCTGGACAGATCGCCGTACCCGACGGGCACGGACGACAACGCCGCATTGAGCGCCGCGACGGTGAGCGGCGAGGCAGTGCTCGACGTCGCATCGGCGCATCCAATGCCAGCCAGCAATGCAACGCCGGCGGCGAGGTTGAGCGGAGAGAATCGCATCATGTATGGCTCCGTGTGAAGTGTCGGTCGTGGTGGGTCTGTCAGTGGAACACGCATGCGCCGAACGACCCTAGCACCACGGTCCGCGCACTCCTGACTCGTCATCCCGGTGGCCTGCCCCCACGAGGCCTGTCACCGCGAGGCGGCCCGCCGAATCCACCCGAGCGATCCGGCTTTCCGACCTCGGCGTTCGAGAGATCGAGTCCGAGATCGAAGCTCGCGCGCTGTCCGGTTCCATTCGGCGCCACGGCCAGCATCAGCTGCGATCCTCCCTCGCGGTAGATGCCGTCGTCCGCGTTGCGCCGGTCGCGCGCGCCCTTGCCGGCGTACGGGGCAGCCGCGAATACCCGGTCCGTGAGCGCATCGTCGAAGAACAGTTGCGACGTGAACTCCCACGTCGACGCGCCCGCCAACTGCGCCTGGGTGGCCGGAGTCCGAACCTTGAAATGAATGTGCACGGCGCGTCCCTGATACCACCCGGGATAGATCGTCGTGAACCGCGCCTGGCCCTTCGC
>JANLTI010000125.1:0-10703 GCA_031362845.1 Gemmatimonadaceae bacterium
CCGCAGGGCGTGGCGCCCCGCAAGCCACTGCCCGCAGGGCGTGGCGCCCCGTAAGCCACTGCCCGCAGGGCGTGGCGCCCCGTAAGCCACTGCCCGCAGGGCGTGGCGCCCCGCAAGCCACTGCCCGCAGGGCGTGGCGCCCCGTAAGCCACTGCCCGCAGGGCGTGGCGCCCCGCCCCATCCCGCACTTTTCCCCGCTCCGGTGTATTACTCCCCGACGCCAACACGGAGGCACACATTGTCCAAGTTTCAGTTCGCGATCAGTTCCGGCCCCGAATCGATTCGCCAGGCCGGAATCGTGGAGACCGATTCGTTCGCCGCTGCGGTCGACCTGCTCGGAAAAAAGGTTACCGTGCACGCCGGTGATTCCCTGGAAATCGGCGTCGCCGGATTTCCCCCCGCGCGCTATCAGTGCGTGGTGGCCGTGAGGAACGGCCATCCCGTGTGGGTACCAGAAGGCCAGTTGGCGGCGTGAGGAACAAGGTCGCCACCGCGCGAAGGATCGAAACGAAAAGGGGCACACCGAGCTGAATGTCGGTGGGCCCCTTTTCTGTTGAGTTCACTGTTCACCGGTCACCGGCTACTGATCACGCACCGTTCACCGTTCACTGACAACTGCACTGCAGCAGGAGAGGGGGAGAACTGGCTTCACGCTCCAGGCTCTCTACCTACCCGGCGAGCGTGATCTCTCGCGGCGAAGCACGGTTCACGTCTCACGATTCACTGTTCACTGACAACTGCACTGCAGAAGGAGAGGGGGAGAGCTGGCCGCGAGGGGCGGTGAGCGATGAGCAATGAGTGGCGTACTCCTCATCGCTCAATGCTCACCGCCCCTCGCTTCACGCTCCAGGCTCTCTACCTACCCGGCGACCGTGATCTCTCGCGGCGAAGCACGGTTCACGGTTCACGGTTCACGGCATCACTGCGCCCTCCGTACCTCCAACTCCCCATTCCCGGTCGACAGCCGCAGCCGCGCGCCCCCTCGGCCAATCGCCGCGCGCACTCGCCGCGGACTCAGCCGCCCCGTGACCTTGAGATCGAAGTCGGACGAAATGGACCCGTTCCCGGTCGAGGCGTCCAGGTCGCCATTGTAATCCGCCGGCAACGTGACGCGCACATCCCCGCTGCCGGTGCTGAATGTCATGTCCTCGCTGGCCTGGACCGCGGTCATCCGGACATCCAGGTCACCATTGCCGCTGCGAGCTTCCACGGGTCCCCGGGCGGTGGTCACGGACACCCGACCGTTCCCGGTCGTCACGCGTACCGCGCCCGCCACATCACGTACCTCGACGTCGCCGTTGCCGGTGGAGACCCGCACCGCACCATCGGTATTGCGAATGATGACGCGACCATTCCCGGTGGACGCGTTCACCTCGCCGCCGACCCGCTCCACCGTGACGGCGCCATTCCCGGACGACACGCGCACCTGCGCCCCGCGTGGGACGAGCACCGTCATCGCCACGGTCACCGTCCGACGCCCATTGTCGTCATCGTCTCGCCAGCGGCCGTCGCGATCCCGGTCGCATGGATCGTTGCCGCGAAAGGTCGAGCAGATCGTCACGTCGCCAGCGGAACTGGTGCCGACGTTGAACGCGACGTCGCTGATGTTGCCGTACCGCGCGCGCTTCTCGGCACGAAACTCCACCTGCGTGCCGGAGGCCGGTCGCACGTCGATCGGGCCGTTGTGGTTGCGCACGGTGAGGAGCGCGCCGGCGCGCAACGGGCCGCGCCAGGTGAACACGGAATCGGTGCGCCCCAGGAGCGTCTGCGCACCGGACAAGCCAGGAAGCACGACGAGGGCAAGGGCGAGTGCCGAAGCACGAGTGAATATCATGGGACGGTGTCGGGTGAGAGGTACGGAGTGCCGATGCGAGTTCGACAGCGCTCGAGCCCCCAAGGTTGAAAAACCGGTCAGCCCCGGATGGCGAGGCGAAGCAGCAGTGCGCCGCCCGCGAGGCAGGCCACCGCCACGTAGCCCGCCGGCAGGAATACCCCCTCGCTCCGCCGTACCGCAACCGCCGCGATGTAACCGAGCACCGCGCCGGCGGCCAGCAGAATGGCCGCGACGACGACTGCGGCAATTCGCAGGGGAACGGGAAGCGTGGCAGGCACACCGCAGTCTACGTCCATACTGCGCCTACGCCAGCCGAGTGGACAATGTCGTGCGGCGAGGTGCGCCAGCGGTATGCCTGCGCGCCGGTCCATCGGGATAGACTGCTGCTGAACGCAAGTTCAACGAATAGCCGCGCAGTCATTCCGTTCGCCAGTCTCGTCCAGTCCGGTAACCTCGTGTTCCTTCCCAAAATCGTCACCGCGCTTCGATCCTACGACCGGAGCCAATTCCTCAGCGACGGCATCGCCGGCATCATCGTCGGGATCGTTGCGCTGCCACTCGCCATCGCCTTCGCCATCGCGAGTGGCGTCTCGCCCGAACGAGGGCTGTGGACCGCGATCGTCGCCGGCTTCATCATCTCGGCCCTGGGCGGCTCGCGCGTGCAGATCGGCGGGCCCACCGGCGCCTTCGTCGTGATCGTCTACGGCATCGTGCAGAAGTACGGCATCGACGGACTCACCGTCGCCACGCTGATGGCCGGGGTGATCCTCGTCATCATGGGCATCGCCAAGATCGGCGGCGCGATCAAGTTCATTCCCCACCCACTCGTCACCGGATTCACCAGCGGTATCGCGGTCATCATCTTCTCGGGAGAGATCAAGGATTTCTTCGGTTTGCAGATGGGCGTCGTGCCCGTCGCATTCCTGTCCAAGTGGGCCGCCTTCGTCGGCGCGGCGCACACGGTGAACTGGTCTGCTTTCGGGGTCGCGGTGCTCGCGCTCGCCATCATTCTCGTGTGGCCGCGCATCAATCGGCGCATTCCGGGTACCGTCGTCGCCCTCATCGTCACCACGCTGCTGGTCCGTGCGCTCCAACTGCCAATCGAGACCATCGGATCGCGCTTCGGGGAGATCGCCACCTCGGTGCCACACCCCGTCATGCCGCACCTGACGTTCGCGCAGGTGACCGAACTCGTCGGACCCGCCTTCACCATCGCCCTGCTCGCCGCCGTTGAATCACTCCTGTCTGCCGTCGTGGCCGACGGGATGATCGGCGGACAGCACCGCTCGAACATGGAGCTGGTCGCCCAGGGCATCGCGAACATCGTCTCGCCGCTGTTCGGGGGGATTCCGGCGACGGGTGCCATCGCGCGCACGGCAACGAACGTGAAGAACGGGGGACGCACGCCCGTCGCGGGCATCGTGCACGCCGTGACGCTGCTGCTCATCACGTTGTTCGCCGGCCGGTGGGCGGCACTGATCCCGATGGCGACCCTGGCGGCAATCCTCGTCGTGGTGGCCTATCACATGAGCGAATGGCGCGCCTTCCTCGGCGAGCTGCGAGCCCCGAAGAGTGACGCGGCCGTGCTGCTCGCCACCTTCGCCCTGACCGTGATGGTGGACCTGACCGTTGCCATCTCCGTGGGGATGGTGCTCGCCTCCTTCCTCTTCATCCGCCGAATGGCCACCGTGACGAGCGTGAACGTCGTCACGCGCGAACTGCAGGACGCGGCCCTCGACGAAGGAGACGACCAACTCGTGGAGCGGCGGATGATTCCGGATGGCGTCGAGGTCTACGAGATCAATGGTCCGTTTTTCTTCGGTGCAGCGACTGCGTTCAAGGACACGCTGGCGCGCGTAGCCGGCAAGCCCAGGGTGCTCATCATCCGCATGCGCCACGTCTCCGCGCTCGACAGCACGGGGATGCACGCCCTCACCGAGGTGGTGCACCGCACGCGGCAGGATGGCACCGCCGTGATTCTTTCTGACGTGCAGATGCAGCCGCTGGTAGCGCTCACCGGCACCCCCGCATTGAAGGAGATCGGGGAAACGAACGTGGTTGGAAGCCTCGAGTTGGCGCTCGCGCGCGCGCGGGCAATCATGGCAGTGGGGTAGTCCGGCGCAATGCGCCATTTCGGAGCTGCGGCGTTCCGGCTCCGGGCCTCAGTCGATGAGTACTCGCCCCTCGCGGGACATCCGCCGCCGTTCCAGATCCGCCTCGACGAGGAGGGCCGAGATCTCGTCGGCGTTGCTGGTGCCGTAATTGGCGTGGCAGTTGTTCATCACGACATGTACGCCCTGCGTGCGCTGCGCCACGTCGATGATGGTGGGCACCCACGCGCCGAGCTCGGTCGCATCGTACAGATAGCGATACCGTTCGCTCACCACCTGCACGGGGCGCTCCCACGTCTCGCGCCGCCGGCCGTGCAGCCGCACCACCGCCAGTCGCTCGCTCGTCACGGCGGTGATGGGCGGCATCGACGTGGCGAAACCGGGTGGCGCGTCCACCATCACGTACGCCAGGTCGTGCGCGCGCAGCAGCGCCAGCGTGCGAGCTCGTCGTGCGCCCTCGGTCACCCAGCTCGCGTGGCGAAACTCCACCGCGCAACACAGGTCGCCGGCACGCGCGCGCAACGCTTCCAGCGTGCGCTCGGCCTCGTCGGACGGCGTGAAGCTGCGCGGCATCTGCAGCAGCAATGCGCCGAGCTTGCCGCACGCGCGCAGGGGTGCGAGCGCGTCGATGAAGCGTCGCCACACTTCGTCCACCAGCTCGGCAGGCAGGTCGCTCGTGCGGACCTCGGTGCGCTCGGCGAGCCGCGCCGGCAGCGCCGCGCGCAGGTCCTGCGGTAGACGCGCGGTGCTGGTGGCGTGTCCAGTCATCAGCGCATGCGCCTTGATGTCGAAGCAGAAGCCGTCCGGCGTACGTTCCGCCCACAGTTCGGCAACACGGCGCGTCGGCAACGAGTAGTAGGTCGCATCGACCTCCACCATCGAGTGGCGCGACGCGTAGAAGTCGAGCCGCGAGCGCGCATCACGCGCGTCGTCGGGATAGAACACGCCGCGCGCGGTCATCGTGGGATCGGTCCAGCTCGCGGTGCCCACCCGCACGTCGGCGCCCGGGATTGGCGAGGCGGTCTGCCCGACGCCGCGCGATGCCAGGATCCCTCTCGCCCGCGCGCCGCGTTGCCGCGCGGTCTCGATGCCTTCGTCGTGCACCGGCCCCAGCGTCGGCGGTTCCGCGACCGCGGGCGTCACCATCCGCGCGGCCTGACGCGCCGGTACGCGACCCTCGGCCAGCGACCGCTGGTCCGCCCCATTCCCAGCCGCGCGCTGACGCGCGATCATCTCGCGCACCCGGGCCGGCGCCTCCCGAAGCAGCGGCGCGATCAACGCCGCCTCCGGCAGGTGCTTCCAGTATCGCGCCGGCATTTCAGCCCGCATCGTCCGCGGACTGGTGCGCGCCGGATTGAAAATGTGCGCGTAGTACGTGCGCCAGAGGTCCTCGAGGTCGTCGCCCGTCGGCGCGTCCGCACGCGAGGCGCCCGCTGTGTGGGTGAGTGTGACGCCGTCCCAGTGCACACACCGATGCGGCGTGAGTATCGACCAGCGCATCGCGGGAAAGCGACGGGCAAAGAAGGGCGCCTCGCGCGCGAGGACGTCGTGCGCCGGCTCGAACCACGCGACATACCGCTCCGCATCGGTTCCGGCGGCAACGAGCCGAAAGCGCACGAACGCACGGAGCTTGTGCCCCTCGCGCCGAACCGCCTTGGCCATCACGTGCAGCGGGTGCACGTCATCATCGACGAACACGTCGAGCAGATGTCGCTCACCGTGGGTGAGGCGCCAGAGCACGCGGTAGAGCAGGTCCCACCGGGTCGGCGCCGAATGACACGCAACGTCGGCGCCGAGGGTGAGAAAGGCCTTCGGTACCGCGTGCGACGCGAGCGTGTTGGGGAGTGCTGGCGCGCGACGTCCCGAGACGTCGGTCGCACATTCCGCCAGCAGCGATGCCTGCGCGCTCACGCCAGCGAGCCAGATGCACTCGCTCGGCGCAAGCGAGGCGGCGAGCGCGTCGCGCGCGGCGTTGCGCCAGCCCGACCAGCTACCGTCGAACGTCAGCTCGCGCAGCAACGTCGCGCGACTCAGAACTCGCCCCCGACCACTGAGCGCATGTCGGCGAACAGGGGAAGCGCCGCTGTCGTGGCGTCGAATGGTGGAGCGCGATTCGCGCGCCGCACGGTGGACGCGGGCTCGGTGGCAGCGCCGGGCGCGAACAGCTCCATCTGGGCGCGTCGCCGCAGCAGGCGGTCGCGCAGGCCGGGCGAATCGAGCAGCTGCGCATCCGGATTGTGGTCGGCCGTCGCGACGAAGGGCATTGCCCGCGACATCGCGACGCGCAACCGAACCAGGTCGGCAAGTCGCAGGCGATGCCAGCGCCGCGCCGCGAGCATGCGCTCCACGCTGCGCGCCCCGACACCCGGAATGCGCAGGAGCATCGATTTGGGCGCGACATTCACGTCGATGGGAAAGAGCCCACGGTTACGCAGCGCCCACGCGAGCTTGGGGTCCACCTGCAGATCCAGGTTGGGTGCGTCGGCCGTGGTCAGCTCCGTGGCCGTGAAGCCATAGAAGCGCACGAGCCAGTCCGCCTGATAGAGTCGGTGCTCGCGCACGAGTGGCGGCGACGTGCTCGGCAACACGCCAGGTGAATCGGGAATGGGACTGAACGCGGAGTAGTAGACACGACGCAACCCCAGTCGCGCATAGAGATCGCTGGAGGTGGCGAGAATCGTCGCGTCGGACGCTGCGGTGGCGCCCACGATGAGCTGGGTGCTCTGGCCCGCTGGCGCGAACAGCGTCGGCAACCGGCCGCGCGGGCCGATGACGCGCACCACCGGCGTGCCGGCCGCGCGCGCGGCCTGCGTCGCGGCTCGGGTCTCCGTGCGCGACGATTCTATCCCCTCGCGAATCGTCGACATCGTGCGCTGGATGGACACGAGCTCCTTCTCCGGCGCGAGCTGGTCGAGGTCGCCCTGCGTCGGCAGCTCGACGTTGATGCTCAGTCGATCGGCCCACCGTCCCGCCTCGTCGATCAGCTCAGGTGAAGCGAGCGGGATCGTCTTGAGATGGATGTACCCGTGAAAGCCGTGGTCCACCCGCAGCGTGCGCGCGACGCGCACGAGCTGCTCCATCGTGTGATCCGGGCTCTTGAAGATGCCCGAGCTGAGGAAGAGCCCTTCGATGTAGTTGCGGCGGTAGAAGTCGAGGGTGAGTTGAACCACCTCCTCGGGCGTGAAGCGCGCACGCCGCACATCGCTCGACCGGCGGTTGATGCAGTACAGGCAATCGTACTGGCAATAGTTCGTGAGCAGGATCTTGAGCAGCGAGACACACCGGCCGTCGGGTGTGTAGCTGTGGCAGATCCCCATCCCCTCGGTGGAACCGATCCCAGTGCCATCCGTCGAGCGCCGTCCCTTGGACCCGCTGCTGGCGCACGACGCGTCATACTTGGCGGCGTCCGCCAGCACGGCCAGCTTGGCTCCGATCTCCATCCACACCCCTCCCGGTACCCGAACGAATACCGAAATATAGGCGGAGTGTCGATCGTCGACAACGCGACGTTCGTGCGGACGCGCCTAGCTGGGCGGAATCGTCAGCATCACTTCGTCGCCCGCCGCCACGCTGATCTCGGTGGAGATCGTGGCGCGCGAGGAGCCGATGGGATCGGCCTGGAATCGCAGCGACGTGGCGCCGAAGATGAGGTTCGCCGGAATGCGCAGCCGAGTGACGCTGTTGCCCGTGGCCGTGCCAAGGCGAATGCGTTGCGTGCTGCGGTAGACGTAGATCGTCATGTCGAGGAAGGCCTGATTCTCCACGCGAAGCATCGTGGGCGGAATCGGTTCCACCGGCTCGTTGGGATCGACGTTCTGCCTGCACCCGCTCGCGATCGCCAGGCAGGCTGCTACCATCATCGTGCGCAGAACGAATCCGCCGAACAGCGAACGATGCTGCATTCCTCTCACTCCGCACGTGCGTCCCATGGTTCCCTCGGCGATGCCGGCGACTGCCGGTGGTAAGACCTACGACGAAGCCTACTTCAGGAAGTGGTACCGCGATCCGCGTACCCGGGTCCATACCGACGATTCCGTGCGCCGAAAAGTTCGCATGGCCGTATCGGTCGCGGAGTACTTCCTCGGTCGCAAGCTACGCTCCGTACTGGACATCGGCGCGGGCGAGGGCGCGTGGGGACGCGAGGTCCGACGCATGCGCCCCGGCGTTCGCTATCTCGGTATCGACCCGAGTGAATACGTCGTGGCGCGCCACGGGCGTCGCCGAAATATCCGCCTCGGAAGCTTTCGCGATCTTCCCTCCCTGCAGCTCGGGCGCGATCACGACCTGATCGTGTGCGCGGACATGCTGCAGTACATCCCGACACCAGAACTCGCCGCGGGCATTCGACACCTCGCGTCGCTCCTCGGCGGCGTCGCGTTCCTGGAGGCGTACACGTCCGGCGACGACATGGAGGGCGACCTCGACGGCTGGCATCCGCGGAGCAAGGCGCACTATCGGCGGGTGTTCGCCAGCGCCGGCCTGATCGCCTGCGGCCTGCACTGCTACCTGAGCCAGGACGCTGCGGCCAACGCCGTGGAGCTCGAGCTGGCGTAGCGCCGCAGCCTGTCTCTCGCCGAACACATGTTTGTATCCTTTTCAGGACGCACCAGCCTCGTCCCGCCTTGAACTGGACGTCGCAAATCCCTGTGTAGCAACGATTTAGGAATTCCCATGCCGGTGGTCGCAAAGCTGCCTCTATGCGGGGCATGCGAACCGCCGCCGCGCCCTCCGCCTTCGTCCCCCTCGCTCCCATCTGCTTCCTGGCGCTCACGAGTTGTGCGCAGGCAAGCGTGAATCGAACGGCGGCGGACGTCCTCTACTCCGTCATTCTCGCCGGCGCATCCGCGTCGTCGAGGCCAGCGCCCTCGCCGCGCCCTGCGCCCGGCGGCACGTCGACGTCGTCGCCCCGGTCCACGGCGTCGGCGCCGCGCGTGCTCGCGACGGCTGAGGATTACATCGGCGTCCCGTACAAGTGGGGCGGCACCTCGCCCAACACCGGATTCGACTGCTCCGGATATGTCCAGTACGTGTACGCGAGGCAGGGAGTCCGGCTGCCACGCACCTCGCGGGAGCAGGCGGGAGCGGGCCAGAAAGTCACGGCCCGCGTCAGCTCGCTCCGTCAGGGCGACCTGATGCTGTTCGCGGAGAGAAGTACCATCTCACACGTCGCGATCTACGCTGGTGGCGGTCGGATCATCCATTCGTCTTCCAGTGGCGGCGGTGTGCGCTACGACGACCTGAATACGCGCCGAGGCCAGTGGTTCGCGCAGCACATGGTGGCGGCGCGACGGCTCACGGCCGATGGACGCAGCCTGGTGCAGGCGCTCGATCTGCTGAGTCGGCCGAACATGCCGTTCGATCCGCCCGACCATGCCCCGCGGGTTCCGCACGACTGATTTCCCGTTTCGCTCGTGAACGACGTTGGTGCTCCACGCTCGTGAACGACCTGTCATGACCCCGTGCATGGCGCACGGCCATTCTGGAGGAGGATCCCGATGAACACACTTCGTCACGCTCTCGCAGCCGGCGCGCTCATGCTGGTGGCCAGCGCCTCGGCCGACGCGCAGCTCCGTCGCAGCACGAGCACGAATTACCCTGATGCCCAGTCGCTCCCGGCCGGCACCTGCCGTATCTGGATCGAGGGTGTGCCCGCGAACCGTCAGCCCGCGGCAACGGACTGCGATACGGCGCGCCGCCGGCAGCCCCGCAATTCACGCATCATCTACGGCACGCGACGCGATTCGAACGTCTACGGCAATCGTGATCCGCGATCGATTCCCGGCTCACGGCAGTATGACCCGCGATATGATCCGCGCAGCGCGCAGTACGATCCGCGCCTCGACCCGCACAACAATGGCCGCTGGGACGGCGATCGCGATCGTGACAACTCCGCGCGCAAGCACGAGCGTCAACACGACAAGGCCGAGCGCAAGCACGAGAAGGAGCACGACAAGGAGTGGAAGAAGTCGAACAAGCGCGGTGGCCGCGATCACGAGGAGCACGACGATCGCGACCACAACTACGGAGACCGTGATCGTGATCGCGACGGACGATACGGGACGCGTGGTCCCTCGGGTCAGAGCTGCGTGGACGCGAACCGCGACGGTATCTGCGACAGTCTCCAGTCCACGTCACAGGCGATTCCGCGCGGCATTCCGCAGACCGTGCCCCAGGGCACGACCCGGCGGGTGTGCATCGATGCGAACCGTGACGGCAGGTGCGACGATGGCGGTCCGCTCGTTCGCATGACGCCGTAGTCCTGATCGTTCAACGGCAAGACGAGAGGGGCGGCCACCTGGCCGCCCCTCTCGTCTTGTCGTCTCTTTGCGCGCCGGAGCCGCGGTCAGCGACGCTCGCCTGCGCCCAGCGCGGAACGTTCGGGCGTCGCTCCA
This sequence comes from Gemmatimonadaceae bacterium, assembly GCA_031362845.1. GTDB lineage: Bacteria > Gemmatimonadota > Gemmatimonadetes > Gemmatimonadales > Gemmatimonadaceae > AG11. Next base: position 10,338 of record JANLTI010000125.1, read on the forward strand.
TTCTGGAGCTTGGCCATGAACCGCTGCGATTCCGAGATTCGCTCGATCTCGATCGACATCGCCTCCACCGCCTGCTCGATGCGCTGAAGCTGCCCGCTCATGGCCGGATCGGGCAGTGCGGGCGCATCGGCACGCCGCTCCAGCCGTCGGCCCATCGCCCGGGCCAGCGGCCAGCCAATCAGGATCACCGCCACCATGATGAAGAACGCGATGGAGATGTCCACCGCCTGCGGAGGTATCACGTCGTTCGGAAACGCGGGCGGCGCAGTCTGCGTCGAGTGCACCATGACGCGCGTTTCACTCAACGCATTCAGCCGAGCTCGTGCAGCGAACAGCGCCTGCTCGGCGGCTCCGCGCTGATCGTCC
>JANLTI010000142.1:0-95822 GCA_031362845.1 Gemmatimonadaceae bacterium
CCCCCCCCTCGGGGGTCCCTTTGTGTGTTCCCTGGGCTTGCGGTCGGTAACACCCTCCCCGTTGGGCCACACCAACGGGGGGCCGCCGGCGGCGGCGGGGGGGCCCCAGGTACCGCGCAGACGTTGCAGTGGCGTCTAGTCGCCCTCGTAGTCGTAGGCCATCGCGTCGCCTTCACGCAGTCGATCGAGCATCGACTCGAGCGGAGCGAGCACCGGGGCCGTGAGTCCGCTCACCACCGGGCCGAGCGAGATCGTGATGTTGCGACGCGATCCTTCAGGCCAGTCGGGCATGGACAAACCGGCAAGGAGGCGCCGAATGAGCTGGCCGCACTCGGCCAACAGTTGGGTGGCCGTCGCTTGAAGAATGTCGAGCGGAATTTCCAGGTCGCGCGTGATGAGCTCACCCGTCCTTGCATCGCGCCACGCCGCGTCGCCGACGGCACCGCGCTCCGCCGACACGCCGAGGTGTCGGATGGCATCGACGTTGTTGTGTCCGTCGCCAGTCCGGTGCGATTCCACCGCCGCCGCCAGCGCGAGCGCCAGTGTTTCCGGGCTCGGCACTCCATACAGTGTCACCACATCACGCGCCGGACGATCCGTTGCGAGAGGCGAGGGTACGGAATTGACGTGCGCGAGCACTGGCGAGTGATCGGGATTTTCCTCGAGCATCACGAGGATGTCCATGCCCCCTCCTGAAGGATGTCCTGCTCGCCGTCGGATCGATGACCGCTGGCGCAATCACACGGATTCCTGCTGCCGCTCCCTGCCGGCAGCGCTCCCGATGGGACCGCGACCGCTCACTCAATCATTGCCATCAGCCGTCACGCTCGCATGACGCATGCGTCCCGATTTCGCCACGTCATGCGTCGCGTACCGCATGCATGCTGTCAGACCCCTCGCTCGCGACGGAAAAGGCAAAGCGCATACCAGCGACGAGCGCCACGGCGAGGATCACGTACAGTCCGCGTAACTCACCGAGCGCAAGCAGCGCCGACAGTCCACCCGGAAGTCGTGCCGCGACCTCGACGTGCAGCAGATAGCCGATGAACCCGACGACCGCCGCTGCGACGCTGCCGTGCACCCACGGAAACCAGGTGGCGAGCCGCACGACGGCGAATGCCGCCGCGATACTCAGTACTAACACCACCAGACCCCCCACCGGCGTCACACTTCCGTGGTAACTCCACACGCCGTCGGCCTGAGCGCCGATCGCGACATGCGCGGCCGCGTTGACCGGCCGCCACCGAGTGCCGGCGCGGCCGCCGATGCCGATCAGCAATCCAAGCACCGCCGCGGCGGCGACGGTGCCCGACACCAGCGCACGCAGCACGGTCGACGGGGGCTTCCCGGCCCAGGATGGTTCGTTCACTCGATGAGTTGACGATCGAAACGATGAACGTTCACGCGCACTGGAGTGGAGGGCGGTTGGGCACGGTCACGCCTGGCGTCGACGGCACCCCGGCAAAAAATGAACGCGCCCGCCGGGAGGCGGGCGCGTTCATGACGATACTGGAGCGAGAAGCTTACGGCGTGGGCGGAGTCGGCACGCAGTCCTTATCGAGAAGCGGATCGCATTCCTTTCCGCTCGCGACGATGTATCCGCTGAAGTGCTTGATGCGACGGAACGAGACGCCCGAACGATTATCGACGTACGTGCGAAGCGACGCGTCCAGTGCGGCGTCGTTCTCCGGCTGGGCGCCGAGGGTCGCGGCGAACAGAATGTTGAACTGCGACAGGTCGCGCGCGCCGCGCGCTTCCGGCGTGTGCATGAAGATCCAGACCCAGCGCGACGGACTGTCGGACGGCACGAACCGGATTTCCGGCGTGAAGTCCACCGCCTTGTCGCCGTTCACGGTACGGACTCGAGCCGTGATCGTGAGCGGACGCTTGAGCGGAGCGCAGTCGTCGTCCCACGTCCCTTCACCGTAACTGCTGGTGGCCGGATCGCAGATGCTGCGTGCAGGAAACACGACGGCATGATTGCCGACGAAGAACACACCGCCAGACGGACCGACCGTGAACGTCGTGGCGCCGTTCCTGGACCTGTCGCCGGACAGCGAGAGTGACGGCGCGCCGGACGGTGCAGCCATCATCGATACCGGAGCCGCGCTCGGCGCAGCAGCCGGAGAAACGAGCGTGTCTGAGCAGCCGGTCACCACGCCCATCACGAGCGCGCTGGCGACCACGACCCAATAATTGCGACGCATGAGCTTACCCCGCGATATGCGGTGAGCGTGCGGGTACACCCGCGATGATCGGCGGACGCACTCGAACGGTATGTAGGGAGAACTCTCCAGCGAGCGTCACCAGCTCCGGCGGCACTCCGTCTCCTTTCTGTAGATACAGTCTACCGAACACGTCCGGATCGGTCAATAGTGGGTTTACTGTCAAATAACAATACAGCGAAGCGATCCCTGATCTTGGGATTGCCCAAAACTTCTGGTCTCGTGCCGTACCGCTGCGCGGCACGCTCCATCAGGGCGGGCGCCAGAGGGTGGATGTCGTCCCAGAACTCGGCGGTCAGCCACGCGGCGGCATACACGTCGGTGGGATCGGCGAGATCGAGCGCGCGTTCCAGATTCGCCGGCATCTCGAGGGTCCGACCATCCAATCGCTGCAGTCGGAGCAACAGCGCCTCCCCGAGCTCGCGCCCCTGGAACCAGTCGGCGCGGGACTCGAGGAATCGGCTCACTTGTATCGCTGCAATTCGCGCGTCCGCCTCGTAGCCAGCTTCCAGTCGCGACAGGCCGTAGCCGGCGCGTGCACCCTCCTGTACCTCCAGCTGACCGATGCGTTCGGCGAGGGACACGACGAGTTCATATGTGTCACCGGCGAGCCGGTGCCGACCGAGGTCGCGCTCGAGGTGCGCGAGATTGTAGGTGGCGTACAGCTGCAGCTGGCTGTTCTGCACGGCCGCGCACAGTTGCAGCGCCTGTCCCAGCTGTTCCGCCGCGACGTCGTACTCCCCGATGCGAGCGGCGGTCACACCCAGGTTGAGCGCGGCGTGTCCCCACATCTCCGTGAGTCCCGCGGTGCGGGCTTCGTCCGCCGCGGACTGCAGCGCGTGACGCGCTTCCTCCCAGTTGTTCTGGATGAGCTCCAGCACGCCCAGATTGATCAGGCAGCGCACGCGACGAACGATTTCGCCCAACTCAGTCGAGATCTGCAGGGCGCGGTGGTGCAGCGTGCGAGCGCGCGCCGGCTCCGTGAACTGCACGGTGATCGCGCACCGGATACAGGCGTCGGCGATCAGCAGTCGATCGCCCACGCGTTCGGCGATCGCCAGCGACTCTTCCGCCACGCCCTTGGACGCGCTCGGGTCGCCGAGCCGCCAGTGCGTCTGCGAGATAAGCAGCAGGATGGCCGCGCGCTCCGGCGCCGCGTTCGCCGCGCGTGCCTCGGCTTCGAGCGCGAGCAGCGCTTCCAGCGTATCGCGCGCGGACTGCCCGCGCTGGATGCGCACCATCATCCGCGTTCGCTTCACGCGCAGGGCGTGCAGCTGGTCGCCGCGTCCTTCATAAAAAGCCAGCGCCAGCTCGCAGAGCGCCTCGGCTTCCTCATAGCGGCCCGCGACCTCCGCGAGCGATGCCATTCGCACCCGCACCTCGGCGAGTGCGTCCTCCGAGGGTGCCGTGCGCTCGGCGGCGGCGAGGAGTGTGGACGCCGCGCCGTTCTCGTACAGTGCCAACGCCGCGTCGGCCGCGAGGAGCGAGTACTCGTGCGCCTCGCGCTCGGCACCCGCGGCGGCGAAGTGCATCGCGATTTCATTGGCGGATCCCGCGCTCCGTCCGGCAAGAACCACGGCGGCGCGGTGATGCAGCGCGGCGCGGCGGCTGTCGTCCAGCAACGCGCGCGTCGCCCGCGCCACCTCGTCGTGCGCGAATGCGAATGCACCGCGCACGCGCTCGAACGTGGGCACGACGAGCTCCACCGCGAGCAAGCGCGCCAAACCCTCCACGACATCCTTCATCGGCAGGAGCGTCATCTGCTCGAGGAGGTCCTCGTCGCAGTCGTGCGCGAGCACGGATGCTGCCTCCAGCACGGCCCGCGCCGACGGCGGAAGGCGTTCGATGCGCCGCCCGAGCAGCTCCCGCAATGTCGCCTGTGGCGGCAGGTTCGCCGCGGCGCTCCATCGCCAGCGCGATCCCTCGAAGGCGAGGTGTCCGCTCTCCTCCAGATCGCGCAGCAGGTGCGTCAGCAGGAGCGGGTTGCCCTCCGTCTGCCGGTACACGTACGCGAGCAGATCGCGACCGACTTCCTCCCCCCGCATCGCCGCCTCAAGCCATCGCTTCACGTCGTCACGCGTGAGACGCGTGAGCCGAAGCTCGTGATGGCGTGGGCGCGTCACGAGTCGGGCCCATCGGTCCGTGACGTCGTCATACTCCTCGCCCGTGCGGAAGCTGAGCGAGATCAGGATGCGTTCGCTCTCCAGCTGCGGAATCAGATACTCGAGCGCATCCCACGACGCCGCATCGACCCACTGCATCTCTTCGAGGTGCAGGATGAGCGGCCGTTGCTGCGCACCCAGCCGCAGAAAATCGGCGAGCTCCTCGAGGAGACGAATCTTGCTGCGTCCGCGCGGCGCGTCCTCGTCCGCTCGCTCGAGCGTCGGATCGAGCGACGGCAGCTCGCGCCAGACGCGCGTGCTCTTCACGGGGAGCCGACGGACGGCGCGGAGAACGTCGCTCCACAGAGCGTACGGCGCGTCGTGGGTGCTCTCGCGGCACGCGGCGAGCACGAGTGATCCGCCACGCATACGGACTTCGGGTTCCAGCGTGCGGATGAGCGCGCTCGTCCCGACGCCCGTCTCCCCAATCACGGCGACGACGTGACCCACGCCGCGCACCATGTCATCCAGCGCGTCGGTCAGCTGCGTCAGCTGCTCCGTTCGACCAACGAAGCGACCGACCTCCAGGGTGTTCCGCCGGCCGGCGAGCGCGAACGCCAGGCCGTCCCGACCGGCGACCACACGGCTCGTGCGAGCCGCCGCGAGCAGTTCGTCCATCGTGACCCCGTGCTCCGGCGCGCATGCGACCCCAATGGAGAGTGTGAGTCGCAGCGAACGATCGGACGCGCCGCCGGAGAACACGTGCGTGCGCGTCGCCGCCAGCAGACGCTCCGCCACGGCGTCGGCGACGAGTCCCGGCGCATCGAGCAGCACGATCAGCTCGTCGCCCGCCGTCGCCACCGCATCGGTGCCACGGAGATTTCGGCGCGCGAAGAGGGTCAGCTCTCGCACGAGCGCGTCGGCCCGGGTGTCGCTCAACTCACGACGGATGGCGTCCATGCCGTCTGGCAGGAGCGACCAGATGACCACGCGACGGTGCGGCAGCGCGTCGCGTGCCGCGACGACGAGATCGTCGTACGCGAGCTGACGTGCGAAATCGTCGGCGATGAAGGTTGGTGAGATCAACGGCGGGCCGGAGCGGGTCCGTTCGGCGATTCGTGAAGAGCAGGGGCCTCAGTACCTAGACGAGTCCGAGGCCCGGACGCAAGCGCCGATTCGATCCTGCGCCTTAACCTTTTCTCGCGTGCGGCGTCATCCGCGTACATCCTGCCACCGGACGACTCCCGCATGCACTCGAGCCACCCGCTTCGCTGGGCTTCCCTGCTGTTCCTCGTCGCCTGCGCGGCGCCGCTCCAGCGCATGCCCTCCCGCGTGGGCGCGCAGGACGCGGTCGCGCCGGCGGCGACTGCCCCATGGGCAGCGCGAGAGCAGACCGCCGACGAGCAGGTCCAGCAGGCGCTGAATCGGCTCGCATTCGGCGCCCGACCTGGTGACGTCGCTCGCGTGCGCGCGCTCGGCGTGGACCGGTGGATCGAGCGGCAGCTCTCGCCCGACAGGATCGACAATCGGGCGACCGAGCGTGTGGTCGCTTCATATGATGGACTTCGAGTGCCGACGACCGACATCGTGGCCGCATACGTGGAGGGGCAGCAGGCACTCCGACAGGCGCAGCGGCGCTCCGCCGAACGGGGCGATTCCGCCGACCGCCGGGCGCTGCGCGCCGGCGCGATGCGCGACGATCCGGCGCTTCGTGAACGGTTGCGGATGCCGCAGCGCAGCCTCGGTGACGTCCAGTCGGCGAAACTGGCGCGGGCCGTCGTGAGCGAGCGCCAGCTCGAAGAGGTGATGACGGACTTCTGGTCGAATCACTTCACGGTGTTCGCCGGGAAGGGAGTGACTCGACTGTTCATTCCGGCGTTCGACCGCGACGTCATCCGGCCCAATGCCCTGGGAAACTTTCGCGCGCTGCTCGGTGCCGTGGCCAAGAGCCCCGCCATGCTGTTCTATCTCGATCAATGGCAGAGCGCAGCCGACTCGACGCAGCCGACGCTCGCGACGCGTCGGCGTCCAGCGCTGCGCCGGCGCGGGCTGAACGAGAACTTCGCGCGCGAGCTGCTAGAACTCCACACGCTCGGAGTGGACGCCGGCTACTCCCAGCGTGACGTGATCGAGGTCGCGCGCGCGCTCACGGGCTGGACGATGAATCCCCGGACGGACGCCGAATTCGTGTTTCGGCCGGAGATTCACGATGCGGGGGAGAAGTCGGTGCTCGGTCACGCACTCGCGGGCGGGCGCGGCATCGAGGACGGCGAGCAGGTGCTCGATATTCTCGCCCGCGATCCGCGCACGGCGCGCTTCATCGCGCGGAAGCTCGTGATCCGCTTCGTGAGCGACGTCCCGCCGCCGTCGCTCGTGGAGCACGTCGCCGAGACCTTCCTGCGCACGCGCGGCGACATTCGCGAATCACTCCGGGCGATCGTGACCAGCCCCGAGTTCTTCAGCCGTGCGGCCTATCGCGGCAAGGTGAAGAGTCCGTTCGAACTCGTTGCCTCCGCGCTGCGCGCAGTGGGGGCCGAGCCGGACACGTCGATGCGATCGGCGCAGGTCGTCGCCCTGCTCGGCCAACCGATTTACGGGCATCAGGCGCCGAACGGATGGCCGGAGACGGGTGAGGCCTGGATGAATGCCGGGGCGATTCTCAACCGCATCAATTTCGGCCTGGCCCTGGCGGGAGGTCGCCTGCCGCACGCGGGCCTCGCGCAGTGGCCCGAGGCGCGGACCCTCGACGGGGAGTCGCGCGAGCGACAGGTGGATGCCGTGGTCGGTGCGTTTCTGGGGGGACACGCGTCGCCCGACACGCGACAGATACTGCTCGATGGCGTGAATCCGCTCGTCGCGAGACTCGAGGGATCGGCCGAGACGTCAGCGCCGGGCGACACGGTGATGCGAGACGACATGCCGATGCATGACGTCGCTGCGACAGGAAATGCGCGAGGTCGTGCGGGTGCGGCGCGCGCGTTCGGGCAACCGGTGCGACTCACCGGACTCGCTCAGATCGTCGGTCTGGCGCTCGGCGCGCCTGAGTTTCAACGGCGCTGACTGTGCGCTCACATACTCAGCGAGAGGAGTAGCGATGGAACGTCGAGTCTTCATGAAGTCCGGTGCGCTCGCCATGGTCACGATAGGGTTGAGCCCGAGCTTTCTCCGACGCACCACATTCGGGGCGGACCTGCTCGACGGCGCCGCAACCAAGGGTGCCGCGCGCGGGAAGACGTTGATCTGCCTGTTCCAGCGGGGAGCCGCCGACGCGCTCAACGTGGTGGTGCCGCATGGTGAAGCGGCGTACTACCGGCTGCGTCCGAACATCGCCATTCCTCGACCGGGCGGCACGGGTGGCGGCGCGATCGACCTGGACGGTTTCTACGGTCTGCATCCGGCACTCGCGCCCCTGAAGCCGCTGTGGGACCTGGGCATCCTCGCACCGGTGCACGCGGTGGGAAGCCCGAGCAGCACGCGCTCGCACTTCGACGCGCAGGATTACATGGAATCGGGAACGCCCGATCAGAAGGGAACCCGCGACGGATGGGTGAATCGGTATCTCGCGCTGAAGGGCACGTGCGAAGAGGGATGCACGCGCGGCGTGGCGACGTCGCCGTTTCGCGCCGTTGCGATGGCGCAGCAGACACCGCGCATGCTCGAAGGACCGTCGCCGACCATCGCCATGAACTCGCTCAACGAGTTCAGCGTGCGCGCCGCGGGACCGGCCGTGGATCGGCTCGAGGCGCTGTACCGCACCGGCACGGCCGACGTGATTCATGCGGCTGGTGGCGAGATGTTCGAGGCGGTGAAGATCCTGCGTGCCGCGAACCCGCAGCAGTATCTGCCGCGACACGGCGCAACGTACCCCGGCTCGCCATTCGGTCAGCGGCTCCGCCAGATCGCCCAGCTCGTGAAGGCCGACGTGGGGCTCGAGGTGGCCTTCGCCGATGTCGGCGGTTGGGACACGCATGTCAATCAGGGCGGATCGACCGGACAGCTCGCACAGCGACTGGACGATTTCGCGCGGTCGATCGCCGCGCTCGTGACCGACCTCGGTGACCGGATGGCCGACGTGAACATCATGACGATGTCGGAGTTCGGACGCACCGTCCGGCAGAACGGCAGCGGCGGGACGGATCATGGCCACGCTGGCGCGTTGTTCCTGATCGGCGGCGACGTGAAGGGCAGGAAGGTGTACGGCAGATGGCCCGGCCTGGAGCCGGAGCAGTTGTACGAGGGGCGCGACCTCGGGCTGACGACCGATTTCCGGAGCGTCTTCGGCGAGGTGGCATCACGTCATCTCGGTGCCTCGCGGATCGACGCGCTCTTTCCCGGTTTCGACGCGCGCTCGTCGCCGTGGCTCGGAGTGCTGTGACGTAAACCCGCGCGGCCTGACGCCGCACGCGTCACTCGCTCAGAATCGGAAGATTCGGCGAAGCACCTTTCCGATTCCCTCCACGCCCTTCTGCACGGGCTCCGGGATTCGTCCATCGAGCGTGTCGGGCCAGGCGGGATCCTCCGCCGGCTCCTCCTCGTAGTGCGCGTTGCAGATCTCGGTGGGCTCCGTGCCGGGCTTGAACCACTGGCGCTGTCGCACCGGGCAGAACTCGCCCGCGAGGAGGCCGGTCGCCGGGTCGATCACGCGCATGGTCATGCCGGCCGGCGGCCTCCAGCCATCGGCGGACGACGCCGGTTCGCGCCAACCGTTCAGGTAGAATTCGGCCCAGGTCGGCGCGGCGAGCTTTCCTCCCGACGCATGCGGGGCGATGGCGCGCGGCGTGTCGTAGCCGAACCAGACACCCGCCACGAGGGATGGTGTGTAGCCGACGAACCAGACATCGGCGGCATTGTTCGTCGTCCCCGTCTTCCCTGCCACGGGGCCCTTGACGCCCATGTCGCGGACGACACGCGCCGTGCCGTTGTCCACGACACCGCGCAGCATCGACGTGAGCTGGAACGCATCCCGCGGATCCATCATTGTGTCGGGCGGCGCGATCTCGGCGCTCCAGAGAACCGTCCCGTCCGCCGCCTCGATTCGGCGCACGAGGCGAGGATGCACGCGGAGCCCACCATTTGCGAACGTGGCGTAGGCCGCGACCAGCTCCAGCGGCGTGACCTCCACGGCTCCCAATGCCATGGCCGGATAGTTGGGCAGCGCGCTCCTGATGCCGCTCCGACGCGCCGCGTCGATCACGTTGGCGATGCCGACCGTCTGACTCACGCGCACGGCGGCGGCGTTCGATGAGACCGCGAGTGCCTTGGCGATCGTGATGGTGCCGATGTAGCTGTCGTCGTAGTTGGCCGGCCGCCAGATCTTGCGGCCCTGCGCGATCTCGACTGGCTCGTCGTCGACCAGGGTTGCTGGCGTCATGCCCGACCGGAGTGCCGCCGCGTACACGAATGGCTTGAACGCCGAGCCGGGCTGCCGCTTCGCGGCGAACGCGCGATTGAATCCTCGCTTGCTGCGGCGACCTCCCACCAGCGCGCGAATGTCGCCGGTCCGCGGGTCGAGTGCGACGAGGGCGCCCTGCGCCGCGTCTCGCACGCGACCTCCCGCGTACTGCGTCTCGCGCGTGACCGCCGTCGTACCTCGCAGGACCGCGCGATCGGCCGCGCGTTGCGCGGCGAGATCGAGCGTGGTGTACACCGTCACGTCGCCATCGCGCAGCGCGTCCGGCAGGATCGAATCGATGAAGACGCGCACCGCGTCGAGGGCGAGCGGCTCGTCCTTCGTATCCGGGCGCCACTCGTTCTCGGCGATGCGGAGGGGCGCGCTGGTGGCGCGCGCGGCCTGCTCCGCGCTGAGATATCCTGTCTCCCGCATCAGCGAGATCACGAGATCGCGTCGCTTGAGCCCGCGCTCGTAATGATCGCGCGGCGTGTAGGCGCTGGGACCCTTGGGCAGCGCGGCCAGCATCGCGCCCTCGCTCACCGACAGCTGGCCGACTCGCTTGCCGAACAGGTCACGGCTCGCGGCCTCGACGCCATTCATCCCGTTGCCGAGATAGATCACGTTCAGGTACAGCTCGAGAATCTGGTCCTTCGTCAGTTCGCTCTCGATGAGCTGGGTGAGGCGCAGCTCGATGAGCTTTCGCCGGAGCGACCGGCCGCGCTGGTTGACGAGAAACGAATTGCGAGCAACCTGCATCGTGATGGTGCTGAAGCCTTCCCGCACGCCGCCACCGCGGACGTTTGCGGCCGCGGCGCGGAAAAAGCCGCGCCAATCCAGTCCGTTGTGGTCGTAGAAACGCCGGTCTTCCGTGGCGAGGAACGCCTCGCGCACGAATGTGGGGATGTCCGACAACGGAACGTTCACGCGGCGGACGATGGCGATGCGTCCGAGATACCGGTCGTTCTGATCGACGATCCTCCCACCCTCTCCAGGCCGGAACGCACGAATCTCGCTCCGCGAGGGACAGCCGGAGAAGGCACACGTGGCGAGCCACACGTCGAACAGCGCCAACGTTGCGCACGCGACTCCCAGCCCGGCGAGCGAGCGCCAGTGCCGACGCATCCACGCGCGCGCGGGCTCGCCGTCGCCATGCAGTCGCTGGCGGAATCGTGCTCGTCGTTCGGACAGCCAGAGGGAGAGTCGGGACACGGTCGGGGTGCGAGGGTCTCAGTACTGGTACGGGTGCTGCGGAAGCAGGTTTCCGGCCGCGGTAGACCATCCTGTGCGGATGACCCGCGTCTCGACCCGTCAGATCGCGGGATACTCCCGTGCTCGCTTGCTCTTCCTTATCACCCCGAAGGCTCGAAATGGATCACCGGAAGCTGTCTCTCCTCCTGTTCGCCGTCGCCTGCGCGACCGGTGAGGCACCGCCAGCCCAGCGTCCTGCAACATCAGGCGATTCCACGCCGTCGGCACTGGGAGGCTCCGGCGCGTCGGGCACCAGCTCGACCGCAGGCGCGACGGGAGGAACGGCTACGGCGCCCGGCGGCCCCGTCAACCTGCAGGGGCGCGTCCCCGTGCTCGAATATCACGTGATCGGCGGTGACAAGAACACGCTGTACACACGGACTGCCGCCAGCTACCGCAGCGATCTCGACTCCGCGTACAAGCTCGGCTACCGTCCGATCACGATGGCACAGATGCTCGACAAGGATTTTCGCGACGTGCCGGCTGGGATGTCGCCCGTCGTTGTCGTGTTCGACGACGCGTCCGACTCGCAGTTCCGCTATCTGGAGCAGAACGGCGCACTCGTCGTCGATCCGACGAGCGGCCTCGGAATCTGGGAGGACTTTGCGCGCACGCACCCGGGGTGGAAGCCCCGCGCCGTGTTCTGCATGTTGAACGGCGGCGCAGCGGGTCACAATTTCTTCGGCGACAATCCCAAGTTCAACGGCCAGAAGAAGGAGTGGCGCTTTCCCAAGGTGAAATACCTTGCCGATCAGGGCCACGAGCTGTGCGTGCACACGCTCTGGCACGCGAAGCTCAGCCAGTACCCGGACAACGTCGTGCAGGAGCAGATCGCACGGAACGCAATGGGTATCGACTCGGTAGTGCCGGGATATCGCATCCGCACGATCGCGCTGCCGTACGGACTCTGGCCGAAGAATCGTCCGCTCGCGTGGCAGGGCAGCTGGACCGATCCCAAGACGGGGAAGGCGCACGCCTACAAGTTCGACGCGGTGCTGGAGGTGGCGGGCGGTCCCGCGCGCGGACCGTACGATCCCCAGTTCAATGCCAAGAGCGTGAATCGCATCCAGGCGATCGGCAATGACGTCGTCCGGACCTTGACGACGTTGCGGCAGACCAACACTCGGCTCGTCGTCGGCGCGAAGTAGGGACGGCGCGCCCGCGCTCGAGTGGTGCGGTGTCGTGCGTCACTATCGACGGCGCGACATCGCTGTTCATGTCCGCGAGTCGCGCTGACGCACGCGTATTGTGGATAATGTCACGAATGACGGGTATTTCTGTCACGAATCACCCTTGTTCGATCGTCGGCGTCCTGCCAATCTCCATGATCGCTGTCGGGCGTATCATGCGTCGCGTCCAGAACCGGAGAGTGCGGTGTCGAATCACATGGAAGGCGCTCGGCATCTGCCGTTCTTCTCCGAGCTGGCGGGTCTCGAGGATGACGACGCCTCGTGGCGCGCGGTGAGCGCGGGTCTCGTGGTGCTTCGTCTGGTGGACGCGTGGATCGAGGAGGGTTCGGCGGCTATCGTCGCCGATGGCTGGGGCATGCGCTCCGTGGAGGCCTCGATCGAGGAGATGCCGGCGAAACTACCGGCGCGGGCCATTCTCCGCAGTGTCGTCGACGCCATCCGGACGTCGGACCCGAGCGACATGCACGCCATCGCGCCGCGACTCATGGCGTACGCGCGCGCCCTCGACCTGGATGCCAAGTGGGCGTTGGCGTCCGATGTGTACGAGAGCATCATCGCCCACGTCCATCCCGTCGAAGAAGCGGATGTGGCCATTGCCGCGCATCTTCGGCTCGGCTACTGCCTGCGCAGCATGGGCGCGTTGGACGAGGCGGCGCGAAGCTACGATGCCGCGAGCGCGATCGCGCACGACGTGGACGACATGTTCGGCATTCTCCGCGCGCAGATCGGCGCCGCCAAGATCGCGCTGGCGCGCGGCAACATGCCGATGGCCGAGCGATTGCTGGAGGACACCATCGAGCGCGCGTCGACGCGGGAAGACCTCGTGGACGTCCACGCGATGGCGCTCCAGGATCGTGCGGATGTCGCATATCATCGCGGGCGCTACGACCTGTCCGTCGAGCTCGCGTATTCCTCGCTCGAGCTGACATGCGACCCGGTCAATCGCGATCGTCTCCTCGCGGGCATCGCCGGCGCGTTCTACATGCTTGGCGTGCGGAGCGCCGCGCGGGACGCCTACCTCATCATCGAGGCGACGACGCAGGAGGAATACCTGCGCTGGTCGGCGTCGATCAACTTGATGGAGATTGCGGCGCGGGACGGATCGATGCCCCTGTTCGAGCGCTATCGTCGCACGCTCGCGACGATGCCATTCCCTCCGGCGCTCGAAGCGCAGTATCTGCTGCAGGTCGCGGAGAGCCAGGAGGCGCTCGCGCAACCCGAAGCCGCGTTCGCATCGGCCGAGCGCGCTCGGGCCATCGCGGAGCGGTTCGGCTTCAATCAGACGGCGTTCGCGGCGGAATCCGTGGCGGCGCGCGTCCGGACTCGCACCCCGGTTGCGGTGCGAGTCCCGGAGGCCGCCATTCCGGATTCGCTCAAGACCATTGCCTCGAGCATCAGCGAGATGCGCCGGCTCGTCCCACAGTGAGCGAGCCGGTTCGAGCTGCCGAGTTCGTCAGCCGTTGCTGCCCGTGGTGCCGATTCGGCCGGTGGTATCGGGCGCGACGATCGGATCGAAGCGTGGGCCAGTGGGCTGGGGACCCGTGGGTGAGGAATTGCATGCACTGACGGCGAGGGAGACAATTGCGACTGCGACGACGGTCAGGTTGCGGCGGGACATTGGCGACTCCGGTGGGGTGGACGAGACAGCCGATTGAACTGCTGCTTCGAACGTAGGGTCGCCGTGCGTCGCGTAAACCGGCATTTTGTGACAAAAAAACCGGTTTTTGCGACACTTTTCACCCGCGCCCTGCCTTGCACGTCGTCGCCTACCTTCCTCGTCTCCTCCTCGCGCACATCCGGATCGTGCTCGGAGACACGCATTCCCTCGTCATTGCGACGGATCCCTCGGAGCTGCACGCGTCGCTCGGGGTTGGAGATGCGGACCTGCTGATCCTCGACCCCTCGCTGCACGAGGGACGGATGGCCGAGGCGATCGAGACGATCATCGAGCGGCATGCGCCGCTCCCGGTCGTGGTCTACACGACGCTCACCCCAGCGTCGATGCGTCATGTGCTGCGGTTGGCACGGCTGGGCGTACAGCACGTGGTGTTGAACAGGTTCGACGATGAGCCCGGACGTTTTCTGGAACTCATCGAGCGCGTGCCGGCGCACCCGGTCGCCGAATTGATGTTGAGGGAGCTGGAGGGGTCGTTGCGGTCGATGCCGGTGGTGCTGGCGCGCGCGGTGGAGCAGCTGGTGCGCTCGCCGTCGCGAGCGAAGAACAGTCAGGAGCTGGCGGCCATGGCGGGCATGACCACACGAACGCTCTACCGCCAGCTCACTCCGCTGGGGCTCCAGCCCCGGCACCTGATCGTGTGTGCACGGCTGCTGCGGGCCTACATCTTCCTGCGCGGACCGGGCAGTCGGTTGAAGGAAGTCGCGCTCAAGCTTGGATATCCGGATCCGAGCCACCTGAGCGAGCAGCTGCGTGACTGGACGGGGTTGTCGTCAAAGGACATCGGCCGAGCGCTGCCTCCGGCCGAGTTCGTGCGTCGGATCGCCGAGCACCTTCGTGGTGTCGAAGCGGAGATCGAGGATGAGGTGGAGCCCGTGTGAGAGTCGCGCCGCAGCGCGGTGACACGAGAGGATGTGTGCATGAGCGAGATTCACGACGAGGACGCGATGATGCAGGAACCAGTGCGAGTTCTGGTGGTGGACGATGAGCCGGCGATCTGCAAGGCGCTAATGATCGCCTTGCAGCGAGCGGGCTACGACGTGCGATCCGCGCAGTCGGGCGACAGCGCGCTCGCACTGCTCGGCAGGGAACACATCGACGTCCTGCTGATCGACCTTCGCATCCCCGACACGCGGGGCGATGTGGTGTTCGAGCTCGCCGCGGCAACGCATCCGCATCTCCGGCACCAGACCGTATTCATGACGGGCGACATCTCCGAACGGGCCACCCGGCTGATCGCGTCGTGCAAGTGTCCGATGCTCAAGAAGCCGTTCGAATTGCGCGAGATGCTGAGCGCCGTGGGGTCTCTCGTGCCGGATCGGAAGCTCGACGTGCGGGGGCAGAGCGCGTGAGCGACGGGGCGCGAGGCGAGCGCTGACCCGTCGTCAACCGCCGGCGCGGTGGCGTTGCCCGCCGGGGAGGGCACGAACGGCAGTACCTAAAGCGACCATCCCTTGAGCTTCGCGATAGTGTCTTCGAGCGCGCGGCGCTCGTCGTCGCGGCTCGCCTCGGACCACAGGCCCTCGAACGTGCTGACGGCCAGGTCGAGCGCGAGAGGATCGTGCTCCGCGCCAGCGACGCTCGCGGCGTTGTCGGCGAGTGCCGCTCGCGCCAGCTGATCGGCCGGAAAACGGTCGGCCACACGTGCCCATCGCTCCATGCGCGCCCGCGGTGATGATTCGGCAAGCGCCCACAGGTGCCAGGCGCCGCGATTCGATTCGTCAGCGGCGATTGCCCGGAGCGCGAGCGCTCCGACGACGTCAGCCCCTCGACCCGTCAGCCAGTACGCGTTCGCGAGGATCACCATCGATTGCGCGTCAGCGGGTCGCGCGGCGACGACGCGCTCGTAGACCGGGATCACGACCTCGGGCAGCTCACGGAACGGCGCCGCGGCGAGGATGAGCACGTCCGGGTCGGTGGCCCGCGACAGCTCCGTCACGCGGTCCAGCAGAGCGCCGACATCGCCCCGCAGATGATACTGCTCGACCGCGGCAGCGAGCGCGGTGACGGGATCGGGGAATGAGGAGCGCATGAGCGAAAGCTACCCGGGCGATGACGCGTCGGCTGCCTCGGCCGCTTCGCGCTGACGCGCATCGTCCGACCTCCCGCGCAGAATCACGCGCCGGTGGTGGGTGGGTTGCGCGAACGGCGCGCATTGACGATACTCGTGGCGTCTGGTGGTCCGACCGCGTTCGCGTCCGACCGTCCGAGCAACGTCGCGCGGCAGTCCAGTGGCCCGTGTCCAACGGGTGCACGAGGCAACACGAGTCACCGCGCCCAGTCAATACCATCGCCCGGCCCCGCGTGTTCAATCCGCGCCGGCGGACGAACGAGGCGCAGCACCGATCGCGTCGCATCACTTCGACGTACCACGTGGATTCGCCCCTGCGCGAGACCCCACGAGTATTCACCCTGACCTTCAGCACTGCATGAACGAACGCCGGCGTCCCCCTCGTCGTGGCCGCGGATCTCGACCGGGCGCTCCCGTAGGCACGGATGACGTGGGAGAGGACAATCCGTATCGTGAGGGACCAATCGACGGCGGGGCTCCACCGTCGCCAGAGGTTCCACCGCGGGTGATCGATGCGGGTGCCCCGGCGACGGGGGCCGACATGTCGCCCCCCGTGATGCCTCCCCTGCCGCAGCCGAACGGAGACGCACCGTTGTCCGGGTCGATGGGCGGTGCACCGCGCGATCCCCAACGTGAGCCTCGTCCACCGCGCGAGCCGCGCGGACCGCACGACCAGAACGGTCGTCGTGGTCGCCGGAATCGAGGACGCGGCAGGCAGCAGGGCGGTGCGCTGCCCGGCGAACGACCGCAGGCCGCTCCGGCCGCTCCGGTGCAGCTGGTCGCGACGGGCGAGACGAGAGGGTGGTACGATCCGGCCCGGGACGGCGGGTATGTGCGCCGAGCGCACGCGAGCTATCTGGTCGATGCCGGTGACGCATTCGTTCCGTCGCACTTGGCTCGGCAGCACAACCTCCGGAAGAGCGACGAGTTGTCCGCCACCACGGGACGGGATCAGCGCGGCCGCACCGCCGTCATCGAGATCACGGCCATCAATGGCAACGCGCCCGCCGACTCCACACGTCGTGCGGAGTTCAACACACTCACGGCGACGTACCCGGAGCGAAAGCTCTTCCTGGAAACCGGTCGTCCGGCCAAGGCGGGACACGAGCTCACACGTCGTGCCATCGACCTCATCGCGCCGATCGGGTACGGCCAGCGTGCACTCATCGTGGCACCGGCGCGTGCTGGCAAGACGACGTTGCTCCACGCCATCACCGAGGGCATCGCGCTCAACCATCCGTCGGCGCATCTGCTCATCCTGCTCGTGGACGAACGTCCCGAAGAAGTGAGCGAGGCCATCTCGTGGGGTGTCGGCGAGGTCATCGCGTCGAGCTTCGATCAACCGGCTGCGCGGCACGTCGAGGTCACCGAGATGGTACTCGAGCGCGCGCGTCGATTGGTGGAGCTGGGCAAGGACGTGGTCATCGTGCTCGATTCGCTGACGCGCATGGCGCGCGCGCACAACACGGCGGAGCGCGGCACGGGGCGCACGATGTCGGGCGGACTCGACGCGCAGGCGATGGCGAAGCCGAAGGCATTCTTCGGCTCGGCGCGATCAGTGGCCGAGGGTTCGGGCGGGGGTTCGTTGACGATCATCGCGACCGCGCTCGTGGAGACCGGCTCGAGAATGGACGACATCATCTTCGAGGAGTTCAAGGGCACGGGCAATTGCGAGATCAAGCTGGACCGATCGCTCGCCGAGAAGCGGATCTATCCGGCAATCGACATCGCCACGAGCGGGACACGTCGCGAGGAGAAGCTGTTCCGTCCCGACCAGCTCGAACACGTGTATACGCTGCGTCGGGGCCTCGGGCAGATGCCTCCGCAGGCGGGAATGGAGTGGCTGATCAAGCGCATCGCGAACACGCCGGGCAATGATCAGCTCCTGGAGGGTCTGTAAGCGGCGTCGGCTAGCGCCTCCGGGCGCCCGGGCCCATCCTTTGCTATGGATAGGCTCGCCATGCTCCTCTGCCGCCGTCTCGGGCGTACGGCGCTCGTCTGTCTCGCGAGCGCCGTTGCTGCGCCCTCCCTGTCCGCCCAGCTCGCCTCGGACGTCTCCGCCACGCCCGAGGTCCGCAAGCTCGAGTTCCGGGGGGTGGAGCACGTCGAGCGCGCAGCGCTCGAGAAGAGCATTTCGACCACCGCGACGCGGTGCCGGAGCTTCCTGCTCAGTCCCGTCTGTCGTTTCGCGCGCTTCCGCGGTTTCGAGGAGCGCCACTACCTGGATCACCGGGAGCTGCGGCGCGATGTCCTGCGCATCCGCGTGTTCTACTTCAAGCACGGGTTCCGCGAGGCGCAGGTCGACACGGCCGTCACGCAACTCACCAACAAGACGGTCGCCGTCCGGTTCGACATTGTCGAGGGACCGCCGACGGTGGTGACCGAGGTGACGGTGAATCACGATTCCACGCTGCTCACGCCGAAGAAAGTTCGCGAGCTGACGCGGATCGTCGCCGGCGAACCGCTCGACCTCTTCCAGCTCGACTCCACCCGCGTCCTGTTCCAGAACGAGCTCTGGGAACAGGGTTACGCCGACGCACTGGTGGACACCTCATCGGTCGTCGACGTGGCGAGCCGCACCGCGCGCGTGAACGTGCGACTGGTGCCGAGCCATCTGACGACGATCGGAGAGATCGTGATCACGGGGGCGCAGAAGGTCGCGCCCGGCGTGGTGCTCAACTCGCTCAGCTTCAGGACGGGCGACCTGTATCGGCGCAGTTCGATCATCCAGAGCCAGCGAAACCTGTACGAGTCGAGCCTCTTCAAGCTCGCCGTACTGGATGTGCCGCAGTCGTTCGACAGCGCCAAGACAGTGAACGTGCTGCTGCGCGAGGCACCGCTGCATGAAGCGAGGCTCAGCGCCGGCTTCAACACGATCGACTACATCCAGACCGAGGCGCGATACACCGCGTACAACCTGCTCGGCGGCGCGCGTCGGCTGGAGTTGTCGGGGACGGTGGGCAACCTGTTCGCCAGCGCGATGAATGGCCGTGGCATCTTCCGGCAGATCCAGGCCGACACCACGATCACCGGTGACGCGAAGGCGTTTCTTCAGCCGACCTGGCAGACGAGCGCCACCCTCGTGCAGCCCGCGTTCCTGCAGCGCCCGCGCAACTCCCTGTCGTTCGGCGCATTTGCCCAGCGGCGCGCCGTACCGGCCGTCGTGATCGACCGGGGCTATGGCGGCAACGTGACGTTCACACGGCAGCTCGGCGTTCGTGCCACGGGAAGTGCGACGTATCGGTTCGAGGTAACGCGCGTGGAGGCTGGTGGCCCGTACTTCTGCGTGAACTTCGGCGTGTGCGACACGACATCCATCACGGCCCTGCGCGCGCATCAGCGGCTGTCGCCCGTCAACCTGCAGGCGCAGTCCGACCGTACGGACCAGCCGCTCTCGCCCACGCGCGGGTATCGCGCGCGCGCGGATCTCGAGCATGCGTCCCAGGCGACCGTGTCGGATTACGCGTTCAATCGTGCCTCGGCCGACGGCACGCTGTATTCGCGATTCGGGCCGAAGCGCGCCGTGCTCGCCTCGCACGTCCGCGTCGGGTTCGTGCGTCCGCTCGCCGGCACCACTGAGGGGGTGCTGCATCCTCGCAAGCGCTTCTATGCCGGGGGATCGCAGTCGGTGCGTGGTTTCGGCGAGAACCAGCTCGGTCCACGAATCCTGACGTTGCCGCACGGATACCTGATCCACGCGCAGGACGCGAACGGCAATCCGTGTGACGCGTTCTCGGATGCCATCCGGCTGTGCGACCCCAATTCCGCCGCGGATTCCGTGGCGAATGCCAAAGGCAGCTTCGGGCGGGTGGATGACGACAAGTTCACGCCGCGTCCCCTCGGCGGCACGTCGATCATCGAGGGCAGTGTGGAGTATCGCTTTCCCCTTCCCTTCCTCTCCAACCTGGGCGGCGCGGTGTTCGTCGACGGAGCCGCCGTGGGTGAACGGGTCTTCGACCCGCTGGGGGGTGGACTGAATTCGCTCGCGAGTCTGGTGAGCGGAAAGGGAGCGATCACGCCGGGATTCGGTGTTCGCTATTACTCGCCGGTCGGACCGATCCGCGTCGACGTCGGCATAAATACCGGATCCACCGAGGATCTTGCCGTCGTCACCGAGGTGGTGCGGAATGGCAAGCGGGAAATCGTGCCGCTCGACCTTCCACGCCGCTATTCGGCTACTGGGTCCGACCGGGGCGCGTTTCGCAATGCGCTCAATCGCATGGTGCTCCACTTGTCCATCGGGCAGCCGTACTGATGCTGCTCCGCCGGCTCTTCCGACTCCTGGTCGTGCTGAGCGCGATCGCGGTGCTGGCGGTGCTGGCGCTCTTGCTCGTGTCCAACACCGACTTCGGGCGGGAGCGCGTTCGGCGTTTTGCACTCTCCACGCTGGGCGGGGCGACGCACGGCATCGTGAAGATCGGGGCGGTGCACGGCAACCTCCTGAACGGGGCCATGCTCGTCGACGTTTCGATCACGGACAGCGCTGGCCGGCCGTTCTTCAAGGCGGATTCGCTGGGCGGCCGATACGTGCTGCGCGGACTGATCTCCAGCCGCATCGATATCGACAAGCTCGTGCTCTATCGCCCGCGGGTGGTGGTGGAGAAGCTGCCGGGCGGACAGGAGTGGAACTATCGCCGGCTCTGGCCGCAGACGCCTTCGACCAATCCGGCGGATACGCTGCCCGGATGGGGCGCCTGGGTGCGGTTCACGAACGCCACCGTCATCGGTGGCGACGTCGTGGTGCGTTCGCCATGGTCGCCGCGGACCGGGCTATCGGCGCGCGTGCGCGACAGCGTGGTGAAGGATGCGCTGAGCGACGGCTCTCGGCTGAAGATCATCGCGGTGCCCGGCGGATTCCAGAAGGTCATCGAGCTGTCCCGGGTGGACGCGACCTTGCCGCTCGTGCGGATCGCGGACCCGGCGTTCAAGAATCGATATCTGCAGGTCTCGGGATTGCGGATGGTGGCGTATCCATTCCGGCCACCGCCGGCCGAGGTGCGGGCGCTGGCGGGCAACTTCGAGTTCAACGACGACTCGCTCTGGTGGAAGGGTGTGAGCGCGCGGCTGCCGGCGTCGAACGTGAAGGGCGACGGGATGTACAACATCGACAACGGGGACATGCGGCTCGCGCTCGCCGCGACCCCCGCGGCGTTCAACGACTTCAAGTGGTTGTACCAGCGGTTCCCGAAGGAGGGAGGTGGGAACCTCGGTCTGTCCGTGCTCTGGAAGGGCGCGACGCAGGACTACGTGGTACGCGAGGCCGATGTGCGCAGCGGACGCGCGCATGTCCGGGGCGACGTCGGTGTGACCGTGGCCGACACGACATTCTTTCACGACGCCGACCTTCGTTTCACCGGGGTGACGACGAAGCAGATCGCCGAGGTGGATCCGTCCCTCCGTTCACCGCGCGATGGTGAGCTGTCGGGGCATGCACGATTCAGTGGCGCGCTGAAGCGGCTCGCGATCGATGACGCCGACATCACCTTCCTGGCGTACGGGCGCGGGACGAACCGGGTGCAGGCGCGCGGCGTGGTGGGCTTTGCCGGACCGAAGTACGTGGTGAGCGCGCGCGACCTGCGACTGCGCATGCTTCCACTGCAGATCGACATCGTGAAGCTGCTCTTTCCCACGCTACCGGTGGGGGGCACGCTCAGCGGCAGCATGACGCTCAATGGCAACGGCGCCACGCAGCTCGTGGCGACGAACCTCGACGTCGTGCATCAGGACGGACCGAACCGGTCGCGCGTCGTCGGTCGTGGCGCTGTGCACACCACCGGCACCCCGACACTCGACCTCGCGGTGACGGCGCAACCGCTCGCGCTCGCCGAAGTGACGAAGTTTGCGCCCGCGCTACCGCTCAAGGGATTCGCGACCGGCCCCGTGCGCGCTCGCGGACCGATCGACGCCGTCCAGCTGGACACCCGACTTCGCCTGCCGGGCGGCGCCGAGTTCGCGCTGCGCGGTACGGTGGACTTCAAATCGAAGGAACTGGGTTACGACGTCGTCGCTGATGCGACCGCGCTCGACCTGAGCCGAGTCGTGATCGGAGCGCCCGGCACGGCGCTGACGGGTGGTGGCACCGCTCGCGGGCGCGGCTTCAAGCCGGCGACGATGTTCGCCGACCTCGCGTTCGACTTCGGTCCCTCGTCGGTCGACACGCTCGGCCTGGATTCGTTGTCCGTTCGCGCGCGACTCGCGAATGGTGTGGCGAACATCGAGCGCGCGCGGGCGCGCGCGTCGGGCGCGCTCGTCGACGTCGCTGGTCAGTTCGGCCTCGATGCGCGTCACGCGGGCACACTCACGTACGCGGTGGCCATCGATTCGATCGCGGCGTTCGCCCGATTCGTTCCAGGACTCGGACCGGACACCGGCGTCGTGATGCCACGACCCCGCCTCACTGCCGAGCTGCTAAGGATCGCGCGAGCGGATTCTGCCCGTGCGGATCGCGCGACCGAAGTGCAGCGCGCGATCAGTGGAGCACGACCGTCATCGGTTCGCGTCCCGGCCGACACGCCACGCGCGATTCCTCGAAACGTACTCGCGGGTGCCCTGCGCGCCGCGGGCACGATCAGCGGATCGGTCAATCGATTCAGCGTGCGTGGCTCGGCCAACGGGACGGGGCTCATCGTGCGCGGCAACGCGGCCCGACATCTCGCCGCGACGTACAGTTGGGAGGATGCCCGCACGACGCGATCGAAGCTCACCGTCGCACTCGCTGGCGACACGATCAGCGCCTTCGGCTTCTCGTTCGACAGTCTCGCGGGCGACCTCTCGTACCTCGCGCCGGGCGGGACGGTCGCGCTGCGGATCCGGCAGGGGTCACAACGTGACTACGCCGTGCAGGGCGATTTCGTCCTGCATGCGGATCACAATGAAATCCACCTGGCGGACGTCGCGCTGCGGTTCGACACGACGAGCTGGCGCACGACGCATCCGTCGACCATTCGCTGGGGCGGGCGCGGCATCGAAGTCGTCAACCTCGAGCTGCGCAGTGGACCCGGCCAACGGATCTACGCGAATGGCCTGCTGCCCACGGAGGGTCGCGCGAACTTCGACCTGGCGATCGAGAACTTCGCCGTGGAGAACGTCGCCGAATTGCTGCAGAGCGACCTCGCGGTCACCGGTCGGCTGAGCCTCGGCGCGCACGTGGAGGGCACGGCAACGGATCCGCGCGCGAATGGACGGGTGGATCTCGTGAATTTCACGTATGCCGGCACTGCGGTGCCCGAGGTGCACGGCACGTTCGCCTACGCCAATCGCCAGCTCACCACGAACGCGACGGCCGTGGACTCCACGGGTCGCACGGTGGCGACGGTGAACGGCACGATCCCGCTGGACCTCGCGCTCAGCGGCGTCACCGGCTCGCGTCTGCTCGACCTGCCGATCAACGTCACGCTGGGCTCGGACAGCCTGCCGATCGATCTCATTCCCCAACTCACGACGGCGCTCACCGATGTGAAGGGACGCGCGCTCGGGAAGGTGACCGTCGGCGGCACGCTCAAGCGGCCCGTCCTGAACGGATCGCTCGCGCTCAGCGACGCACAGTTCAAGCTTGCCGCCACCGGGGCGTTTCTCAAGAACGTGAATGGCTCGGTGCGGATGACCGGCGACACGGTGTTCGTGGATTCGCTCGCCGGTCGCGCAAATGGTCCGGTGCGGCTCGCCGGCACGATCGCGGTGGGCAACTGGCGCACGCCGACGTTCAACCTGGCGCTTACGGCGACGGATGCCGAGTTGCTGCGCAACGATCGTGGGGAGATCCATGCGAACGCGGGGTTGCGCCTGTCGGGATCGGTCGCTGCTCCGTTCGTGAGCGGACAGGTGACGATCGTGCACGGCGTGATCTACGTGCCGCAGTCGAGCGGCAAGCAGCTCGTCGGTGCGGGGGACCCGGCGCTGTTCAACATCATCGATACCGCGGTCGTGGCCGACAACGAGATCTTCCCCGCGCAGTCGTCGCTGTTCAAGAACCTGCGGGTCGAGGTGGACCTCGCGGTGCTCCGGAACACGTGGGTGCGCTCACGCGACGCGAACGTGGAGGTCTTCACGGACGGCCCGATGCGGGTGAACGTGACAGGCGACGCGTTGACGCTCACCGGAGCAATCGATGCCGATCGGGGCGAGTACACACTGCTGAGCAAGCGCTTCCAGATCAAGCGCGGCTCGGCGCTGTTCATCGGATCGCCGGACATCAACCCGACGCTCCAGGTGACGGCGGAGTACGTGGTGAAACAGCCGACGGGCAACACCAACATTCGCGTGCTCATCGGCGGCACGCTGGACCGGCCGCGCATCTCGCTCGAGAGCGACGCGCAGCCGCCGCTCTCGCAGAGCGACCTGCTGAGCTATCTCGCCTTCGGGGAGAGCAGCAATTCGCTGCTCCAGTTCAACCAGACGTCACTGTCCGCATCGCAGGGCGGCAACCTGTTCAACGTGGCCAGTGCCAGACTGGTCGGCGTGGCGCTTGGCGAGGCCCTCAATCAATTGGAGGGTGATGCCGCGCGCTCGCTCGGCGTCGACGTGTTCAACATCACGCCGGGAGACTTGCCGGTGAGTACCGGCCAGAGCGGCATCCAGCAGTTCATCACCGGCACCGAGCTCGAAGTCGGGCGCTACGTCAACCCGCGAACGTTCGTCACCTTCATCGGCTCGCCGGGCAATTTTCCCTGTCTGTCCGGCAACAGCCGGCGCGATGAGGGAGGAAGCAATTGCGTTCCGCCCGGATTGAACGTGACACACCGCACCTCGAAGGGATTCCGCTTCGAGACGGGCTATAGCCCGCGGTACATCCTGGGCTCGCCGACGCTCGACGGACAACGCGCCTCGGGCACCGGGCAGTTCGGCGCGTTCATCACGCGCGAGTGGCGCTTCTAGGCCGTCCGATGGAGGCGGTATGGTGCGTCAGTGGCCCGACCGCTCCACTGTTTTCCCGGTGAAGTTTTCCGTCGTCACGTCGCGCCCTGCCTCGAGTGACCGCAGGTAGGTCACGAGCAACCAGATCTGATCGGGCGAGATCAGCGCGCCCCAGGCGGGCATTCCTTCGGGTCGCCCCTGGTAGATGGACTCAAAGATCTCGCTCGACGTACCACCGAAGTGCCAGCGGCCGTCGGCGAGGCTCGGGCCCATGGCACCTGTGCCGTCTGCGCCGTGGCAGTCGATGCAGTTGTACGCGATGAAGAGCTTCGCTCCGGTGGCGGCGGCGGCGGCGTCGCCCTCGTGCGGATTGCGAAGCACGAAACCAACCTGCGGCGACACCATGCCGGGCTGGATATGGTCAGCGTGACTGATGAAGCGCCCCGCGAGGTCGCTGCCCGCCTGTGGCGACGGGAGCGCTGCGGTGCGCGTCGCACGCGCCGGCTCCTGGGCCCGGGTGGCGCGCACACCACCGTACGTGAGCAACGCGGCGACGGCGACGAGCGTGACGAGGGACATCGCGCCGAGGCTGGATCCGATCGAGTATCGAGGCATGTTGCGCTCCGGTTGGTCGCGTGCTCGTGCAGGAGACGAGCCATTCGGCGCGCGCAGTCCGCGCGCGGGTGCGCTCGCTACAGTGCGAAGACGAACAGCATGCCGCCCCAACTCGTCCATCGCGCGAGATCGGGCAACGTGGATCCGCGGTCACGCACGTCGAACGGAAGATTCGATGCGACGTCACCGGCGATGAGCAGGCCCATGTCTCCACCGATGCCGGCGTAGACGGCGACATACTGTTTGCCGTCCGGTCCGAGATAGGTGATGGGGTTGCCGACGACGCCGGATCCGACCTTGAACTTCCAGAGCAGCTCACCCGTGCGGGCGTTGGCGGCCTTGAACCAGCCGTCGAGCGTTCCATAGAACACGACGTCGCCCTTCGTTGCCAGCGCACCGCCCCACACCGGGTACGGTTCCCGGATTCCCCACACTTTCCTTCCGGTCGTCGCGTCCCACGCGATGAACTCCCCACGATACCCGCCCGGACCCGCAACTTCGGGCGCGCTGCCACCGATGTACGGCGTGCCAGGGATGTACGCCACCTGACGCGCCTCGAAATCCATGCAGAGGTTGTTGGTGGGCACGTAGAACAGTCCGGTGGTTGGCGAGAACGCGGCCGGCTGCTGATTCTTGCCGCCCTCCAGGCTCGGACAGATGAACGACTTCTTCTTGCCCTCCTCGGGCAGCTTCTCTGCCACCAGGGCCGGACGCCCCGTCGCGAGATCCACACCGGTGGACCAGTTCATCGGCACGAACGGCTTCGCGACGAGCACCTCTCCGGTGGCGCGATCCATCGTGTACGCGAAGCCGTTCCGGTCGAAGTGCACGAGTGACTTGCGCGTCCGTCCGCCGATCGGCAGGTCGACGAGAATGTTTTCGTTGACGGCGTCGTAATCCCACACGTCGTGTGGCGTCGGCTGAAACGCCCACACCATCTCGCCGGTATCCGCATCTCGCGCGATGATCGCGGCACTCCACTTGTTGTCGCCGGGACGCTGGTTGCCGTTCCACGGACCCGGATTCGACGTGCCGTGGTAGACGAGATTCAACTCGGGGTCGTACGAGAGCCATCCCCACACCGTGGCTCCGCCCTGCTGCCACGTGTTGCCCGGCCAGCTCGTCGCTCCCTGATCAGCCGAGGTATCAGCCCGCCCATAAAATGGCTTGAAGCGCGCGCCGACCTTGATGTCGCGATCCGGTCCGACATTGTAGGCTCGCCACACTTCCTTTCCGGACGTCGCATCGAGCGCCGCGATCCAGCCTCGCACGCCCATCTCTCCGCCGCTCGATCCGACGATGACGCGCCCTTTGACGACGATGGGCGCCATCGTCATGGTCTCGCCACGCGCCAGGCTTCCCATGCGCGTTTGCCAGAGCAGCGCGCCGCTCGCCGCGTCGATGGCGACGGTATGACCGTCGAGCAGATTGTAGAAGATCCTTCCATCGGCGAACGCCGCGCCACGATTGACGACGTCGCAGCACGCGAGCCCCACCGCCGTCTGCGAATTCGGAGGGCGTGCCTTCCACTTGAGCGGCGCGCCTTCCTGCGTGAGATCCAGCGCGTACGCCACGTTGGGATACGGTGTGACGAGATACATCGTGTTCGCGATCACCAGCGGCTGGCCTTCGTGGCCGCGCAGGACGCCGGTGGAGAACGTCCACGCCGCGTGCAGGTTCTTCGCGTTGGCGGCGGAGATCTGATCGAGCTCGCTGAAGCGGGAGTTGGAGTAGTCGCCCGCCGGATGCGCCCATTCGCCAGCGGATCCGGTGCGGGGCGCGGCGATCCGCGTGCCGGACACGGTGGATGCACCGTTGCCTGCTGCGCCATCCGGCCCGCGGTCGTCGGTGCGCGAGCATGCGCCCAGCACAATCGACGTGACGAGCGCGACACTGGTGGCTAGTCGTGCATGGGACTGACTCACGGCCTTCCTCCCGGTCGAAACGTGACTACGACGACATGGCCTGCCTGGCGTATTCGCTCACGGGCGTGAAGCGGAGGCCGTACGTACGCAGCGTGTCCTGCATGGGAATGTCGTCGCCGGTGGCGACGCCGAGCATCAGCGTGGCGAATGTGCGTTGCAGCGAATCCGTGGCGGCGGCGCGCTGCGCCTGAAGCGCCTCCACGGGTACATGGTGCACGGCGAAGGGCCGGCCGGCTACCTGCTCGAAGATGCGGACGACATCGAGTGGCGACAGGGCTTCGGGCCCGCCGAGCTCCACCGTCTGGTTGTCCGCCTGGACATCCACCAGGGCGCGCACGACGAACTGCGCAACGTCCATCATGGAGATCCAGCTCACGGGGTGCTGACCGGATCCGTAGATCGTCGCGTTCCCGTTCGCGAAGTCGAACCCGAGCGCGGGACTCAGCCACACTTCCATGAAACAGGTGGGGCGGGCGACGGTGTACGTCATGCCGCTCTCGCGGATCCGGCGTTCAACGGATCGCTTGGCAGTCGTGAGCGGATCGCCAGCGGCGATGTGCTCCGAGTGCGAGACGTAGATGAAGCGACGCACGTGCGCCGCCCGTGCCGCGTCGACGAGCTCGCCCTGCCCCGTCCCGTCCGTCAGCTCGATGCTGTCGCCCGGTTGCCGGGAGCGCATCGTGGACGCCGTGCTGATGACGGCATCGGCACCGCGACATGCCCTGTCCAGCGATCCGCGGTCGCGGAGATCGCCAACCACCAGGTCGACACCCATCGACTCGAGCTCCCTCGTGACGACTGGGTCCGACGAGGCGCGCACCAGTCCGTGCACCGGCTCGCCTAGATCGATCAATCGCCGACAGATCTCCCGGCCCAGATACCCCGTGGCCCCAACGACGAGAATCATGACGTCCTCATTCGCCGAAGCTGGGCTCGTACTGCCCCTCGGCCTGCTCCACCATGCGCAGCCGCTCCAGCGCACGCGCGCACGTGTTCCACCGCAGGATCGAATCGTCGTTTCCCGCGCCGCGGAGCGCCTCCGCGCGCTCGAAGGCGTCCATGGCCGACCGGAGGGATTCGTACGCCATCGCTTCCGCCTGCAGTGCTGAATGGGCGAGCTGCGCGTGCGCGAGGCGTTCGTGAATGATCCCCTCGTAGTACGCGCGCTGATACGGATCGGTGATCCGGCCAAGGAGCGCCTGGGCGCGACGTGTGAGCTCGTATGTCTCGGCGGCGAACTGGTCGGTGAGGGCGAGCAGCAACATGACCAGCACCGGCTGGTTGCCGGCATCCACTTCCAGGATATCAAGGCAGATGCTTTCCGTGGCCCATGACTGGTTGAGCAGACGGTAGCGCTCCGCCTTCTGGACGGCACGTGGAACCGCCTCGCGAGAGATCTTCTTGAGCTGGGTCATCGCTTGCTCCCTGGCATGTCGCGCGAATCGGGCGTCCGTGGTCCGCGCACGAGACGAACCAGCGCGCGCAGCGGATCGTAGTGCCGGTCCACCACGCGCTCCTTGAGCGGAATGATTGCGTTATCGGTGATCGTGATGTGCTCGGGGCATACAGTGGTGCAGCACTTCGTGATGTTGCAGTAGCCGAGTCCGAACTGTTCCTTGAGCTCGGTCGTCCGGTCGGCGACGTCGAGCGGGTGCATCTCCAGGGCAGCGACATAGACGAGGTACCGCGGCCCGACGAATTCGTCGTGCAACTGGTGATCGCGCAGGACATGACAGACGTCCTGACAGAGAAAGCACTCGATGCACTTCCGGAATTCCTGGACTCGCTCGACATCTCGCTGATCGATGCGCCACGTACCATCGGCCGCATCGGGCCGGCGTGGCGTGAACGGCTGGATGCGTGGCTTGACGCGAAAGTTCCACGACACGTCGGTGACGAGATCGCGCACGTGGGGGAACGCCCGCATGGGCTCCACCGTCACGGGCTCGTCAGCGGGGAGCTCGTCCATCCGCGTCATGCACATGAGCTTCGGCTTGCCGTTGATCTCGGCAGAACAGGATCCGCACTTCCCCGCCTTGCAGTTCCATCTTACGGCCAGGTCGTTCGCGTGGCTGGCCTGGATCTGCTGGATGGCGTCGAGGACGACCATCCCCTCGTCGACGTCCGCGACGTAGTCGTGGAACGCGCCAACTCCATCCGCGCCGCGCCAGACGCGGAAGGCGCGCGTGCCGTGTCCGACGGCATCGTCCTGCGCCGCCTGCGCAGCGGTGTAGGCATCGACGGCGCCGGTGGTGGGAGCGGTCATGTCTTCATTTCCTCGATGATGGCAGCCAGTTCGCCCGGCAGCGGGGCGATCGGTTCCCGCTCGACGCGCATCGAGCCATCGCTGCCGGCGCGCACGACGTGGTTGAACGCGCCGTAGCGTTCATCCTTCTCCGGATAGTCGTCTCGAAAGTGTCCGCCCCGGCTTTCCCTGCGGGCGAGGGCCGAGCGGGTGATGGCTTCCGACACGATGAGCAGGTGCCGGAGATCCAGCGCCGTATGCCAGCCGGGGTTGAACTCCCGATTTCCGGGCACGACAACCTGCTCGGCGCGCCGAGCCAGCGCGTCGATCTCCGTGAGCGCGCGTTCCATTTCATGCTCGGTGCGCACGATGCCGACGTGATTCTGCATCGCGACCTGCAGCGCTTCCTGTACCTGATATGGACCGTCGGCGCCGCCGTGGCGCGCGAACGGAGCCAGCGCGCGGCTGGCCGCCTCCTCCACCTCACCGTCGTCGATCGTCACTGGTGCGCGCTCCATGGCGAATCGCGCCGCGTGCTCGCCGGCGCGCTTGCCGAACACGAGCAGGTCAGACAGTGAATTCCCGCCAAGCCGGTTCGCCCCGTGCAGTCCAGCGGCGCATTCGCCGCAGGCGAACAGGCCGGGCACCGTGGACATCTGGGAATCGCCGTCGACGCGAATGCCTCCCATGATGTAGTGGGTCGTCGGGCCGATCTCCATCGCTTCCTTCGTGATGTCGATGCCCGCGAGCTGCATGAACTGGTGGTACATGCTGGGCAGCTTTTTCCTGATGTGCTCCGCCGAGTTGGGGAGCCGCTCCTTGATCCACGAGATGTCGAGGTACACACCACCATGGGGCGAGCCGCGGCCCTCCTTGACCTCGCGGACGATCATCCGCGCGACATGATCGCGAGTCAGCAGTTCCGGGGGCCGGCGCGCGGACTTGTCGCCCTGGGTGTACCGCCAGCCTTCCTCTTCGCTGTCGGCCGTCTGCGGCTTGTAGTTGTCGGGAATGCTGTCGAACATGAAGCGCCTGCCGTCGCGATTGCGGAGTACTCCTCCCTCGCCGCGCACCCCTTCGGTGACGAGGATGCCTCGCACGCTCGGCGGCCAGATCATGCCGGTCGGGTGGAACTGCACGAACTCCATGTCCTGGAGGGCGGCGCCGGCGAGATAGGCGAGCGCGTGTCCGTCACCGGTGTATTCCCAGCTGTTGCTCGTGATGCTGTAGGCTCGGCCGACGCCGCCCGTGGCCACGATGACCGACTTGGCGCGAAAGATCCGGAAGCGTCCGCGCTCCCGATCGTACGCGAACGCGCCAGCGATGCGATCGCCGTCGCGCAGGAGGGTGAGGACGGTGTACTCCATGTGCACGTCCATCCCCTTGTGGATTCCGTGATCCTGAAGGGTCCGGATCATCTCGAGTCCCGTGCGATCGCCGACATGCGCGAGGCGCGGAAAGCGATGGCCGCCGAAATTGCGCTGAAGAATGCGACCGTCGGCGGTACGATCGAACAGGGCGCCCCAGGCCTCGAGCTCTCGCACGCGGTCCGGCGCCTCGCGCGCGTGCAGCTCGGCCATGCGCCAGTTGTTGACGTACTGTCCGCCGCGCATGGTGTCGGCGAAGTGGACGCGCCAGCTGTCGCGATCGTCCACGTTGCCGAGCGCCGCGGCGACACCGCCTTCGGCCATGACCGTGTGCGCCTTGCCGAGGAGCGACTTGCAGACGACGCCGACGGAGACCCCGGTGGCTGCCGCCTCGATGGCGGCTCGCAAGCCGGCACCGCCCGCGCCGATGACGAGGACGTCGTGGTCGACCGTGGTGTAGTCGGACATCACAGGGGACCGCGCGTGAGACGTGAATCGTGAGACGTGAATCGTGACGGCGCGAGCAGGTACGTCGTACGTCTCACCTCTCACCTCTCACAGGGTCTCTCACAGGATTCTCCAATCGCGCCAGAGCCCCATGGCGCACATGCGAATGTAGATGTCCGTGAACGCCACCCAGAACAGGCTCGCCCACGCCCAGTTCATGTGGCCCCGGTTCAGGCAGCTCACGCACTCGTACGCCGTGCGCCGCACGGGCCGGCCGGACATCCGGTCGAGATATCCACCGACCAGGTGCCGCAGGGAGTGGCATCCCAGCGTGTAGCCGCTCAGCAGGACGACATTCATGACGAGCACGATCGATCCGAGTCCAATGCCGAATCGCGTCACGCCAGATGCATCGGCAAACCGGAAGCCCTTCCAGGCGTCGCTCGCGAGGATGAACAGGAACGCGATGGCGAAGTAGAGGAAGTAGCGGTGCACGTTCTGGATGACGAGCGGAAGGGTCCGCTCTCCGCGATAGCTGCTGCGCGGTTCGCCGACGGTGCAGCCGGGCGGATCCGCCCAGAACGCCTTGTAGTACGTGCCACGATAGTAGTAGCAGGTGAAGCGAAAGCCGGCGGGAAATGGGAGGATCAGCAGTGCGGGCGACACGGCAGGAAGCCACGCGGGCGCATTCCTGAACAGCGCGTGCGGCGAGTCTCCGAACAGCAGCGGCGAGTAGAATGGAGAGAGGTACGGTCCATACTCGTAATGCGCATTCTGGAACGCCGCCCACGTCGCATACCCGAGGAATGAGCTCAGCACGACGAACGCGCCGAGCGGCGGGAGCCACCACGCATCGCGCCGCATCGTCTCGCCGAAGCGACGACGGGAGATCTGAACA
Source organism: Gemmatimonadaceae bacterium (assembly GCA_031362845.1). Classification (GTDB taxonomy): domain Bacteria; phylum Gemmatimonadota; class Gemmatimonadetes; order Gemmatimonadales; family Gemmatimonadaceae; genus AG11. The sequence goes on from JANLTI010000142.1 coordinate 32,254, forward strand.
ACCCCGTGAGCCATGGAGCCCGCCTCGCCTGGGGAGGAAGTCGGGCTAAGCTAGGCGCGGTGAAATGCGGCGGTAAGAGGCGCGCACGATCACCAGGACGGCGCTACAGGAGGGACGGTGGTCGGCGGCTATCGGCCGACCGGAGAACGGCGACCTGCAGCGCGGCCGCCGCGTGTACGGAGAGCAGGTCGAGGAGGGCCACATCGGTGGGACGCAACATGGATCGATGCGCCGCGAGCGTGAAGACGACGAGCGCACCGACCGTGTGCGGCCACGCCATCAGCGGCACCGAGGCGAGCGGACCATTGCGCGGGAGCTCACCGAGACTGCGTGGTCCCGCGACCTGGATCGCACCCGATTCGAGCGCGGCGGACACGAGGGCATCGCTCACGAGCAGCGGGCCGCACGCGGCACCGTTGGCACCCTCGGCGAGAATGGGCCACAGCGTCCGACCTTCGTCGTCGAGTCCGAGCACGACGAAGTCGTCGGATCCGATGGTGTTGACGAGAATCTCCTTGAGCACGGCCAGGACGGCCGCGCGATCGCCGCACGACGCCAGCCCAGAGGCCGCGATCTGCAGCTTCTCGAGATCGGATACTTTCTGATCCGCTGCCGCGACCTCCGTGGAGAGCATGCTGACATGTCGCTCGAGTCGCGCTACCTCTCCCGCGAGTCGTGCGCGGGCGTCCCGCAGCTCGGCCAGCTCGGATTGCAGGACGATCGCGCTCGAGCGCGGCGTCGGGTTGCTTGGCCGGGTCATGGATGCTGCCATAGCTTCGTCGCCATAGCTGAGGTGGGCGGGCACACGGCGCGGCCACGCGTGGACTCACGGCGCGGCGGCGGCAGTGACCTTCGATCACTGCGCACGTCATGCTAGCGGATGCAGGGCCTGCCGGTCCAATACTTCCTGCGCATCGTTGACCGTCGTCTGCGAGTGCGTTGCGACAACTCCGACCTCGGTGATGCCGATGGGGTATCCCTTCGCCCCTTTCTCGGTATCGGTGACGCTGGCCGCATGAACCTGAGACAGCTTCAGTACTTCATCGCTGTTGCCGAATGGGGCGGTTTCCGGCAGGCCGCGGCACGGCTGAATGTCGCGCAACCTGCGTTGTCCCGGCAGATCAGGGCGCTGGAGGCCGAGCTCGATCTCGTGTTGCTCGATCGGACCAGCCGGCGGGTCGCGCTCACGCCCGCGGGTTCGGTCTACCTGCGCGCCGTGCGCCGCGTGCTCGACGACGTGGCAAGCGGCGCTCGTCGGGCCAGGCTGGCGAGCCTGGGACAGGTGGGACGTTGCGTGATCGCCGCTCCGCGCACGGCACACGCCCCCGCACTGCTGCCTCGCGCGGCCGAAATCATCTCCGTGCGTCATCCCGAGATCGACCTCACGATCACGGAGGCGGACGTCCCGGACCACTGGGACATGCTGCGGCGTGGTGAGGCGGACCTGGTCGTGGGTCTCGGGCCTGCACCGGATGTGGAGGGCATCGACGGAGAACGTCTGTGGACGGAATCGATCCGTTGCGTGCTTGTGCCAGCCGGTCATCCGCTTGCACGGCGCGCATCAGTGCGCCTCGCCGAGCTGGCTGGCGAGTCGTTCCTCTCTCTCGAGCCGTCGCTGATGCCGGAGCCGTGGCGTCGCCTCGGGCACGCGCTCGAGCGCGTGGGCGTGACGCCGGCGCAGGTGCGCGTCGTCCGGAGCATGAGCGGCGTACGTACCCTCGTCGCGGCGGGGCATGGGTGCTCGCTCGTCTCGGAGGCGTATCTCACGCAACCTCCCGCTGGTACCGTCGTCATCGAGATCGATGACCTGTCGGTGGACGTCGAGATCATGTCGCAGTGGCGTGCCAGTGATGCCCCGGGCGTGGGGCGGATCGTGCGCGAGCTGTTGCGGGAGGTCCGCGATGACGTCACCGAATCCTCCGCGCCTCGCATGCGCGCGGAAGCACCGGACGTGGAGCGCGATGGCGTCACGCTGCCGCGAGCGCTGGAGCTGCGGCACCTGGCCTACCTTCGCGCCGCGCTGGACGTCGGCAGCATCGGCGAGGCGGCCGCGGCCCTTGGCGTCGCACAACCGGTGTTGTCGCGGCAGCTACGAGATCTGGAGCGTGCGGTGGGAGTGGACCTTCTGGCACGCAGCCGCCGCGGCGTGAGCGCGACCGCGGCCGGCGCGCTGCTCGTGCGCGAGACGCGACAGATGGACGTGCGACTCGCCGAGGCGCGACAATCCGCCCAGCGCGCACATCGTGGGGCAATGGGAGAGTGCATGCTGGCCACGATCAGCACGCCGATGAGCATGCGCGTCGTCGCGTCCGTGCTCGCCGAATGCACGCGCAGCCATCCCGAGATCTCGATCGAGGTGCTCGAAGTGCCTAGCATCTCGCAGGAGTCCGCACTGCTCGGCGCGACGGCGGACGTGGCGTTCAGCGTGATGACCGCGACGGCGCCGCGTGATCCGTCGATCGTGCACGAGCACATGCTCGACGATCCCCTCGACTGCATACTCGTGGCGCGCGACCATCCGCTGGCCGGCCACGAGCGAGTGCGGCTGCCCGAGCTCGGCAAATTGCCGTTCCTGTTCGCCGCGCGGGAGTCGCATCCTGCCCTCCATGACGACGTGATGCATCAGCTCCATCGACTCGAGCTGTGTTCGCCAGTGAACGGCACGTTCCAATCGCTGCACCTGCGCTGGTCGCAGGTGGCGAGCGGACGGGGGTGGTGCCTGGGTTTCCGATCGCAGCGCGTGCATCCGCCGAGCGGCACGGTCTCACTCGCGGTGGAGGGGTTGCTTGTCCCGTGGGGAATGGAGCTGCTCTGGAGAGCGGGTGAGGATCGGGCGATGGTGTGCACGCTGATCGAGGCGTTCCGTCGAGCGGCTGCCGCGATCCGCGGCGAGGCGGCGCCGCTATATCAGCGGGGAGCGCCATTCGCGTAGCGTGCCACCGCCACGAGGTGGAACGCACTTCCGGCGAGCACGAACAGGTGCCACACGAAGTGGTGGTAGCGGAGGTGATCGCGCACGTAGAAGTGCACGCCCACCGTGTAGCTCAGGCCCCCTGCGCCAAGCCAGGCAAGGCCGATGGGGCCAAGCGCACGGTAGAGGGGAAGCAGCGCCGCGACGATGAGCCACCCCATCAGGAGGTAGATGGCCGTGGACAGGCGTGGATACCGAAAGCCGAGCCCCGCCTTGAGCAGAATACCGCCGGCGGCGAGCGTCCAGATGATCGCCAGCAGCGACCAGCCCCACGGCCCGCGCAGCGCGCCGAGCGCGAATGGCGTGTATGTGCCAGCGATGAGCAGGTAGATGGCGCCGTGGTCGAGCGCGCGAAACAGCCGCTTGGCCGGGAAGCGGGACGGGAGCGCGTGGTACATCGTGGACGCCGAGTAGAGGAGCACGAGCGTGGTGGCGTAGATCGCACCCGCCACGATCTGTCTGGTGTCGCCGCGACTGGCGGCGGCCACGATCAGGAGTGGCAGCGCCACGAGTCCCATGAGCACACCGGCGCCGTGACTGACGGCATTCGCGATCTCCTCGCCCGTGGATTGCGCGCGCGGAGGGACACTCATCGCCCAGTCATCCTGTGTCGAGCCGTCGAGCGAACCGTCACCGCCGACTCGGCATCTATTTCGGCCAGAGCCAGACGAAGACTCCTGCGGTGATGGCGGCATAGACGGCGGCATCGACCGTGGACTTGATGGTGATGTTCCACGAGCGTCGATACCAGATGGCGAGCTGCCACAAGGCGAGTGCGTACGCGCAGAATGCCGTCGTGAACACGATCCGGAAGAGGTTCATCGGCGAGCCGCCTCGCGGCACGGCGATAGACGCGACGTATGCGGCGAACAGGCTCACGACGATGAGGTAGACAAACCACTTCCCGAGGGTGGGGCCCATCGGCATCGGACCGTTCGGAAACACCGTCATGAGGACAACGGGCCCGCGCCGCACTCGCTCGATGTACTCCGGCGACTTCATCTCGGCCATGCCCATCGCCCGGGGCATGAAGTAGTCGCCCGGCGGAAGCGCGAGCGGGCGCATGGCGTCGAGGACGTCGACTTCGCCCGAGTAGCGAGGATAGTCCCCCTTGTGCCACAGGGACGCCATGTGAATGACCGAGCTGGCGAGGAAGACGAGCACGGACGACGCCAGGATCGCCAACCAGAGTGCACCGATGCTCGTCATCGCGACCTCCTGATGTGTGGAATCCGATTCAACTCTCGTGCGTCACTGCCCGGGCCTGTAGCGGCGCTCGACGTGTCCGCGCAGCTGTGAGGGGTAGAAGTAGACGTCGCGCAACATTCCCTTGCTGTAGCGCAGCGCCTGGTCGTTGAAGTGCGGCGACGCGGGATGCCCACTCTCACCGCCGGCGGTGACGGCCATCGCGCGAACGCTGTCTCCGAATTCGACGACGGCGACGAAACTGTTTCCGCTGGTGCCGTACATCTTGCGGGTGCCGGGCCAGGTGCGAGCACCGAACGACGCGAGCGAGCCCCATCGCGACGACGTGAAGCCGACCGGGATGCTCGGCTTCGCATCGTCGAACGGTTGCACGATGTCGCCGGTGATACGCTGGAAGCGATTGATCTCGCCCCACGGCACCTGCCAGCGGCCGAAGTCGCGCGTCAGCCGCTCGGACGCTGCCACGAGGGCGGCGAGTCGCTGTGTGGAGGTCGCGCGCTTTCCCATGAACTCGTAGACGGACATGTCTTCGGAATCCGCATTGGCGCTCACGCGGCTCCAGAGCTCGTCGCCCCAGTACACGGCGAGCGATGTCGGCACGGATGCCTCCGACCAGCGGTAATCCCATCCGCGCAACACGGCGATCTGCGCGGAGAGCGAGGCCTTGCGCGGATCGGCGGGTGCGAGTTCGTCGTACGAGGCCAGCAACGTCGGCACGAGATCGGCAAACGCGGGGAGCCACGTGTCGTAGGCGGCCTCGATGAGCGTGGGGAGGGAGAAATCGGTGCGAGCCTTCAGCACGCGCATGGCGTGGACCCCGCGCGGATTTTCCTCGTACCGGTCCATGTACGAGGGAAAGCGGTCGCGCCGCGGACTGTCGGCGCCGGCCGCGGAATAGGGCCAGTTGTTGGTGTTGTAGAGCCATCCGCCCGCCGGATTGATGACGAGCGGACTCTCGTCGATCGAGTGGATTCCCTTCCACTCCGTTGCGACGCTGCTGCCGTCCACCGGTCGCGACCAATCGATGCTGGTGTCACGACGCGGGACGAAGTTCGCGTGGAAGTACGCGATGTTTCCGTCGGCGTCGGCGTAGATGGTGTTGTTGGACGAGTTGGTGTGCAGCTCCATCGATGCCCGGAAGTCGGCGATGCCGCGCGCCTTGGTCCGCATGAACGATTGGGTGAGCGCCTTGAGCGGCTCGTGCATCAGCTTCACGGTCACCCACTTTCCATCGGCGTCACGGACGACGGGGCCGTGATGGGTGCGGTAGACGGTGAATTCCTTCCGCGCCATGCCGGCTCTCGTCCGGAACGGCACGACGACGCGTGTCGCCGTGACGGGCCGAGTCTCCGTACCGAATCGATACGTATACGCGTCGCCGGACTTCTCGACGGTTTCGGCATACTCATCGATGGCGTCCGCGCCGCTGGAGGTGTGCATCCACCCCGCGCGCTCGTTGAAGCCCTGGTAGACGAAGAACTGACCCCAGGTGACTGCCCCATACGCATTCAGCCCTTCTCCGCTCGTGACCTGGACCTCCGAGCGAAAGAAGAACGACGTGTGCGGATTGATCAGCAGCAGCGCGTGTCGGTTGGCCGTGTTGGCGGGGGCGATGGCGAAACCGTTCGAGCCCGAAGGTTCCCCGGGGAGCGCGGCGGGCTCGGCGCGCCGCTGGCCCATGGTGCGCTTGCCGTAGAAGGCCTCCAGATCGCGAAGGGACACCGACTCGATGTCGCCTCCGATGCTGCCTTCGCTGAACGTGAGCGCCATCCACGGCTCGAATCGCTGGATCACACGCGGCTTCACCTGCCGGTGCGTGGCGAGGTAGTAGTTCAATCCGTCGGCCCACGCGGCCATGAGGGATTTCAGCCAGGGCGGGCTGACGGCGTACTGGGCGCGGATGCTGTCCGGATGCACGAAGAGTTTCATCCGCAGGTCGCGATAGATCGCGGTGCTGCCCTCGGCCTCCGCCAACCGCCCCATCGCGTTGAGGTAGTTCGTCTCGATCCGGTTGAAGTCGTCTTCGGCCTGCGCGTACATCAGGCCGAAGACCGCATCGGCGTCGGTGCGGCCGCGCACGTGCGCGATGCCATGGTCATCTCGCGTGATCGTGACCTCGCGCGCCTGGCGCGCCCAGCGTGCAGCATCGGTCTCTGCCGCGTCGAGGGGGGCGCACGAGAGCGAACACGCGGCGAGCAGGAGGGCGAGCTTCGTCATGACGGGGGGCAAAGGGGAAGGCGCAAGATGACGCAGGCACTGCCGCTTCACCAGACGTCGCGACCGACGGTGCGAGCGGATCATCGGCGCGCGCGGTCTGCGCGGGTTACCAACGGAATCGACCCGGCGTACGTTGTTCTGTCGACCCGAGGAGTCGCATGAGAAGAGCTTGTCTCGCCGTCGCGCTCGCGGCCGCACTGGGCTGTAGCGCGAGCGCCATCCGCCCGTCCCCCGCGCCCGTCCGCCCGATCACGTCCGGTGCCGACGTGCTCACCCCCGCGGCGCAGGCGAAGGCCGACAGCGGTCGGCCTCCGTACACTCGAGCCGATGTGCGATTCATGCAGGGCATGATCGGTCATCACGCGCAGGCCATCGTGATGGCGGGCTGGGCACCGACGCACGGTGCGCGGGCCGACGTGCGGATCCTGGCCGAACGGATCGCCGTGGCGCAGCAGGACGAGATCACGACGATGCAGCGGTGGTTGCGGGAGCGCCGGGAGACGGTGCCGGATGCCGACGCGCACCACGAGCACGCCGGCATGGACATGCCGGGCATGACGATGCCGGCCATGATGCCGGGCATGCTCACGGCGGAACAGTTCGCGAGGCTCGACGCGGCGCGTGGTGTCGCGTTCGACCGGCTGTTCCTGAACTACATGATCCAGCACCACCAGGGAGCCGTGGCCATGGTGCAGCAACTGCTCGCCGTGCCGGCCGCCGCACAGGACGACGACATCTTCCGCTTCGTCGCGGACGTGAACGTCGACCAGACCACCGAGATCGATCGCATGCGCGTCATGCTGTCCACCCTGCCCCCCGGCTGACGCACCAACCCGCGCCGCTGCTTCCGTCACTCCAACCGCATCACACTCATGAGATCAACGATGTTCCTCCGGTCGGTCCGCACCGCGCGTTTCGTCGCCGCCATGGGCCTCGTGCTCGTGGCGTCGGCATGTGCCTCCACGATGTCGTCCCCGCCGGGTGGAGGCATGGTCGACATGTCGACGTCGGCACCGAGCCCCGATCCGCGCGTGGGGTTGCGCGGTGGATGGATGGACGCCGGCGAGGCGGCGTGGAATCTGGACGTCGTCGCGAAGCGCCAGCCGTCGGCGGCGTTCATCAATCTCAGCACGCCTGGTGACCGGCGCCTCATCAACTCCGACCTGGCGTTCACGCGCAACTACGTCATCCAGGGCAACTACAGCGGCTATCAGGTCTGGGACATCGCGAATCCCGCGAATCCCACGCTCGTGACCGCATACGTGTGCCCGGGCTCGCAGGGCGACGTCTCCGTGTATCACAACCTCATGTTCATGTCCGCCGAGGATCAGCGCGGGCGGAACGATTGCGGCATGCAGGGCGTGGCCGACACCGTGAGCAAGGAGCGTCTGCGCGGCATCCGCATCTTCGACATCAGCGAGATGGCGCGTCCCAAGCTGCTCACGACGGTGCAGACGTGCCGCGGCTCCCACACGCACACCGTGGTGACGGACCCGAACGACAATGCGAACGTCTACGTCTACATCTCGGGCTCGGCTCCGGTTCGGTCGTCGGCTGAGCTGGAGGGGTGTTCCGATCGTCCGATGGAGCAGGATACCAGCACGGCGCTGTTCCGCATCGAGGTGATCAAGGTGCCGCTGGCCGCACCGGCACAGGCGCGCATCGTGACGTCGCCGCGCATCTTCACCGGCCTCGCGCCCGTGATGACGCACACCGACACCGGCACTGGCGTTCGCCAGGGGCGCGCGGTGACGCAGTGTCACGACATCACCGTGTACCCGGCCATCGGTCTGGCCGGCGGCGCCTGCGCGGGCTACGGGCTGCTGCTCGACATCCGGGACCCGGCGAACCCGAAGCGGATCGGCGAGGTCGCCGACCCGAACTTCTCATTCTGGCATTCCGCCACATTCAATAACGACGGCACCAAGGTGCTGTTCACGGATGAATGGGGCGGCGGGTCGCAGCCTCGCTGCCGCACGACCGACAAGCCGGAGTGGGGCGCCGACGCCATCTTCACGCTCACGAATGGCAAGATGGACTTCGTGAGCTACTACAAGCTGCCCGCGCCGCAGACGTCGAACGAGAACTGCGTGGCGCACAACGGATCGCTGATCCCGATCCCGGGCCGCGACATCATGGTGCAGTCGTGGTACCAGGGCGGCATCTCGATCTTCGACTGGACGGACCCCGCACATCCCAAGGAGATCGCCTATCACGATCGCGGACCGATGGACGCGTCGAAGATGGTGAGTGGCGGCACATGGTCCGCGTACTGGTACAACGGCTTCATCTACTCGTCGGAGATGTCACGCGGACTCGACGTGTTCGCGCTGAAGCCGAGCGGCCTGCTGACGCAGAACGAAATCGACGCGGCGAAGCTGGTGCGGCTCGAGTATCTGAATGCGCAGTCGCAGCCGAAGGCTTCGTGGCCGGCGAGCTTCGTGCTCGCGCGGGCATACGTCGATCAACTGGCCCGCGGGAACGGCCTGTCGGGCGCGCGCGTGTCGGCAGTGCGGAGTGAGCTCGCTCGGGCGGAAGGGCTGAGCGGGGCGGATCGACGGACGTCGCTGACGGCCATGGCGATGTCGCTCGATGCGGACGCGCAGAGCTCGAGCGATGCGATGCGGGTTCGGAAGCTGGCCGCGGTGGCGCGGGAAATCGCTGGCATGTAGAGACGGCACGTCCGGTGGAGCCTGCGGATCGCGTGATCCGCAGGCTCCACGCGTCACATCGCCGGACGTCCGGCCTTCATGGGCGCGCTGAGCGACGACACGCCGCTTTCGTCGAAGGCCTCGATGGCGAACCAGTAGTCCTGGTCGGCCGTGAGCGCGCGGATCTCGAGTCGCGGCTCGCGGTCCGCCCACACCTGGTAGGTCTGATAGAGCTTCGTGGGCGAGATGCCCCACCGCACGTTGTACCCGACGGCGCGCGGCACGGCGCGCCATGCGACATGCGCATTGCGCGGATCCGCGTCGCGACGCACCGAGAACTCCGCAGGCACGGACGGCGCTCGGCCAAGGGCAGTGCCGAAGACGCGAATGTCACTGACCGCGAGATTGGGCGCACTCACGTGCAGATGTTCCCACCGCACATGGCGGGCTCGCACCGGCCGCGGCAGTTCGATGTAGGCGTTCGGCCGGTCGCGTCGTTCACCGCTCAGGTCGGCTATCACGCGCCAGTGCTTCCCGTCTCGCGACGCGTATGCGCGAAACCGGGTATACACGGTCGCATCGCTCACGAATGTCGCGGCCTTGTGATCGGCGTAATTCACCTGCAGCGCACGCAGCTCGCGTTCGCCGCCGAGATCGATCGTCAGCGTCGCTCCGGGCGAGGTGTCGCGCGCCACCCAGACCGTGCGCGGGTTCTCGTCCGTCACGTTCGCCGCAACGAACGAGTCGCGCACCGACGACGCGACGACGGCTTTTCGATAGGACAGCAGCATCCATCCGGTGAACAGTTCATCGGGGCGCTTCCATCGCGTCGTGGGCGCGAAGTGCGGCAGGTCGCCAAAGCGCGTGCTGGCGAACATGTCACCGTCCGCATCGAAGCCGGCGGGGAACATGGCGAGGCGCCGCTCGAAGTTGCCGTTCACTCCGATCCAGGGCGTGCCGGTGCTCCAGAAGTTGCCGGCGTTGTCCTGAAACGTGTTGCCGTGGCCGGCACCCGTGACGAAGCCGCCCGGCTTGTACGACACCGGATTGTACGGCGCATAGGTGAATGGCCCGAGGGGTGAGTCACCGACGTAGGTACCAGTGGCGTACGCATTGAACTCGGTGCCCGGTGCGCCGTACTGGAGGTAGTAGCGGCCGGCGTGCTTCGTCATCCATGCGCCCTCGACATATGGTCGAATGGTGTCACGGTGGTCCTGCCCGAATCGCTCCCATCCGTGCTGCTCAGGATGGAGCGAGAGCAGCTTCGCGGGGCGAGCGCCCGCGCGGTACGCGAGCCGCCGCGCGGGATCGAGCTCGATGCCGTAGAGCGGATAGACATTCGACGAGCCCCAGTACAGGAACGTGCGGCCGTCGTCGTCTCGGAAGAGCGCCGGGTCCCATGGGCCGGGCTGGATGGAATCGCGAGGCACCAGCTGACCCACGCGCTCGCTGCCCTGCGCGACGGCGTACGGCAGCGGCGGCAGGATGCGGTTGTAGAACTCGAGCCGACCGCGCGCCGGATCGACGGAGTAGAGCAGCGGGCGCGGCGCGGTGGCCGACTGCATGAGGAGCAGCGTGTCACCGAACGAGAGTGCCGCTGGCGCGACGTTGTCCTCGAACGGCCACCGGCTGGGTGTCACGAACGTCCACCGGATCAGGTCCGTCGAGCGCCAGTATCCGCCCGACACCGTGGAGAACAGGTAATACGCTCCACGGTGGTTGACGATCACGGGATCCGCGCCCGACCGGTAGGACACTCCCTGGTTCAGCCCTTCCCAGTTGTACTTGTAATCGATGTCGATGGGATTGGCGTACGTTCGCGCGCCGGACGATTGCGCCGATGCGCTGACGGCGACGCACGCAATCAGGAGTGCCGCGGCGCGGACTCGCATGCTCATCGGCGCGGCGAAATCCTCCACAGCTCGCCACTGGCATCGTCGGTGACGACGTACAGCGCGCCGTCCGGTCCCTGCTTCACATCGCGGATGCGACGCCCGCGATCGGCGAGAAGGTGTTCCTCACCCGTGACGCGCCCATTCTGCAACGTCAGGCGAACGAGGCGCTGTTCCCTGAGCGCGCCGATGAACAGGTTGCCGCGCCACGCAGGAAAGGCGTCACCGGTATAGAACTGCGCGCCGGACGGCGCGATGACGGGGTCCCAGTAGTACACCGGCTGTTCGGTGCCGGCGCGAGCGGTCGGGCCGGGCAACGGACTTCCCGAGTATTCGACGCCGTACCCGACCTCGGCCCAACCGTAGTTCTTGCCCTTCTCGATCCGATTGAGCTCATCGCCACCGCGCGTGCCGTGCTCGATCTCCCACAACTGACCGCTCGCGTCGAATGCGGCAGCCTGGATGTTCCGGTGGCCGACCGACCAGATCTCGGGCCGGGCGTTGGCTTGACCAACGTATGGATTGTCGGTCGGCACCGATCCATCGGGGCGGATGCGCACGATCTTGCCAAGGTGGCTGTCGAGCCGCTGCGCGTAGGGGCGCGTGGCGTTGTCCGAGCGTTCGCCGAAGGTTGCGTACAGCATGCCATCCGGTCCGAAGGCGAGCCGCGAGCCATAGTGCATGTTGTTGGCATAGGCGGGCAGCACGCGGAAAATGACCCGGACGTCGCTGAGGCTCCGCCGATCGTCCGAGAGGACGCCGCGGGCGATGCTCGTGCCGTTACCGCCGTCTCGCGGCTCCGTGAAGCTCCAGAACACAACGCGATCCGTGCCGAAGGCCGGGCTCAGCGCTACGTCGAGCAGACCGCCCTGGCCGCGGGAGTCGATGGCGGGCAGGCCGGTGATCGGCGCCCCGATGGCACCATTCGCGGAGACGATGCGGAGCTGGCCCCCTTTCTCGGTGACGAGAAAATCACCGCCGGGGAGCGGCTCCACCGCCCACGGCTTCGCGATGCTGGTCGCGACGACGGCGACATCGTAAGCGGCGACCGCTTCCGCGGCGCAGGCGCGGGTCTGGCCAGCGAAGGCGGGCCGCTGGCTCGGCGCGTTCGCCGCGCGGCTCTCGAGCGGCGCGCAAGAGTTGTCGGCCGACGGCCCTCCGGCGGGCACGCTGGTGGACGAACCGGACGTCGTCTCGGCCGTGCGTGGGCTGCATGCAACGCTGGCGGCGCTGAGGCAGAGAGTGATGAGCAAGGTTGCGCGAGTGGGATGCATGCAGCGCTCTCTCGAATTCGTGAGACTGGGATGTGGTGATGGTGGCTGGCGCACTCGTGGAGCAATTGACAGACCGGTGTGACGCTGAACCGCGCGGACGGCGCGGAGGACTCAGCCGCTGGTTGGCTCGTACGGATTGCCGGGACCGGGCGGCGGCGGGGGCCGATCGGGTCGCCACCATGCATCCGGCGCGACCGGCTCCGCCTGGCGAGGCCCTACGTTGGTGGCTGCGACCTGCGCGAAGATGAAGTTCTCCGACGCGACGGGCGAACCGGCGAGACGGCGCAGCATGGCGAGCTGGCCGGCGTGTGTCATGGCATCGGAGAGCGGTCCCTGCAGGAACTGCTCATCCGTGATGCGAGCCGTCGCGGTCTCGTCGGCGAAATCGTCGCGGAGCGCGGCGAGCACCTCGTGAAACCGTCCGACCTCTGCGGTGAACGAGTCCAGCCGCCGCGGCGAGTAGTCACCACCATGCACCATCGTTCGTGCGTATCCGATCACTCCCGTCATGTGCCAGATCAGCTCGTGCGGCGTGCGCAGATTGACGGCGGCTCGAAAGTCGGGAAAGGCATCCGGTGCGCCGCGAAGCGCTTTCTGCGTACGGTACGCGAGCGACGCCAGAAAATGCTGCAGGAGGCGGCGCGATTCGGTCATGGAACGTTCCGGGGCATGGTGGAAAAGCTGCTGCATGCCGAGGGAAGCCGCGAGCCCTCCGCCCCTTGCTCTCCGGACCTCCGGTCCGATACTTCCGACGCACGGTGTCCGTCGTCTCCCTCCCGCTCCGTCATGCGCACCTTCGCTTCACGCCTCGTCATCGCATTCGCGCTCGCCGCCATGGTCTTTCCGATGCTCGCCGCGCGCGCGCAGGTGCGACGCAACGAGCAGCAGCGTCCTCCGTCGATGACGCTCGAGGACTACGAACCGACGTCGATGCTCAGGGTCGACGAGCATCCGGTGACGCGCGCGAAGTTTCCATTCGTCGACATTCATGGGCACCAGAATCTCTCGATGGACGACGCGGCGCTCGCCGCGCTCGTGACGCAGATGGACCGCATGGGGTTGCGCACGCTCGTCAACCTCAGCGGTGGTTCTGGCGATCGGCTCGCGGCGCAGGTGACCAATGCGCGCGCGAAGTACCCGGGGCGGTTCGTGGTGTTCGCGAACGTCGACTGGTCGAAGGTGAACGAGCCCGGCTTCGCGACCGAGGCCGCGGCGCAGCTCGAGCGCGACGTGAAGCAGGGCGGCGCCGTGGGTCTCAAGGTGTTCAAGAACCTCGGCATGGACACCTTCTGGACGGACGGCACGCGCGTGCGCACGGACGACCCGCGCCTCGGTCCGATCTGGGAGCGGGCGGGCGCGCTGGGGATTCCCGTGCTGATTCACACGGCCGAACCGGCGGCGTTCTTTCTCCCCGTGGACAACCACAACGAGCGGTACCTCGAGCTGACACAGTTTCCGGGTCGGACGCGACCGGCAGACAAGTATCCGCCCTTCGATTCGTTGATCGCCGAGCAGCACCGGATGTTCAAGCGTCATGCGAAGACGACGTTCATCAGCGCGCATCTCTCGTGGCTCGGGCAGGACCTGAGGCGGCTCGGGCGAACACTGGACAGCATCCCGAACATGAACGTGGAGGTGGCGGCCGCGCTGTACGAGATCGGGCGGCAGCCGCGCGCGGGGCGTGCGTTCTTCCTGAAGTATCAGGATCGCATTCTCATGGGCAAGGACACGTTCGGCGGGCAGGACGAGTTCGCCGTGTACTTTCGCATCTTCGAGACGAACGACGAATATTTCCCGTGGTATCGTAGGCGCCACGCGTTCTGGGGCATGTACGGACTGGGACTTCCCGACTCCGTGCTTCGCAAGGTGTACCACGGCAATGCGCTCCGCATCGTGCCCGGCCTGGATCGCGCCGCGTTCGCCAAGTAGCGCGTCAGACCGACGACGCGATCAGCATGACGACGTCGGACAGCCAGTCGTGCGCCGTGACGCCCTGACCGAGTTGCCCGAACTCGAACCCCGTCTCCACGAGGTACGATTCGAAGGCGCGGAGGTCGGTGTCGCTGCCGAGGACGGCTCTCGCATCGCTGAGTGTCTGGAGCAGCGTGCCGTGCGCCTCGGTGAGCACGAAGACGAGCACGGCGTCCTGGTAGCGCGCGCCGTCGCGGGTGCGCTCGAGCGCGAAGTACGCATCCAGCAGGCGGGCGAGGTCGGGATACAGCTGGGGAATGGTCATCGGCGCCATGGGCGAATCTCGCTCGCCAGTCGCGTGAACGCATCCCCACTCGCCAACTTGCCTGCGCAGGGGCATATTCGCGCCATGCAATTGGAGGGCGCCTCCACCGGCGTTCCTCGCGTCCACGCGGTTCCTTCAACGCAGTGAGGCAACGGTGCAGTCTTCGGAGTACGATGCGATCGTGGTGGGGTCCGGGATCTCCGGCGGCTGGGCCGCGAAGGAGCTGACGGAAAAAGGGCTGAAAGTCCTGATGCTCGAGCGCGGACGAGACGTCGAGCACATCAAGGACTACGTCAACGCGACGAAGGCGCCGTGGGAATATCTGCACCGTGGCGGTCGCACGAAGGCGATGGAGAAGGAGTATCAGGTGTTGAAGCGGGACTATCCGCTCAACGAGAAGAACCTGTCGTTCTGGGTGAACGACAAGGAATCCCCGTACACCGAGACAAAGCGATTCGACTGGTATCGGGGTTATCAGGTCGGCGGACGATCGCTGATGTGGGGTCGGCAAAGCTACCGCTGGAGCGATTTCGATTTCGAGGCCAACGTGAAGGATGGTACCGCGATCGACTGGCCCATCCGCTACGCGGAACTTTCGCCGTGGTATGACAAGGTGGAGCGGCACGCCGGCATCGCGGGATCGCGCGATGGTCTCGCGCAGTTGCCGGACGGCCAGTTCCAGCCGGCGATGCCGCTGAACTGCGGCGAGGAGCTGGTCGCCGGACGGCTGAAGACCAAGTTCGGCGGCCGCCGGCTCATCATCCCGGGCCGGACCGCCAACGCGACCAAGGCGCTCGAGGGGCGCGGCGCCTGCCAGTATCGCAATGCCTGCTGGCTCGGCTGTCCGTACGGCGCATACTTCAGCACGCAGTCCTCCACTCTGCCGGCTGCGGTCAAGACCGGCCGGCTGACGCTCAAGCCGTGGTCCATCGTCACCGAAGTGCTGTACGACAAGGACAAGAAGCGCGCGACCGGCGTGCGCGTGATCGATGCCGTCAGCGAGCAGTCCACTGATTATTCGGCGAAGGTCGTCTTCGTCTGCGCGTCTACGCTGAACTCGACCTGGCTGCTGATGCGCTCGGCGACCGACGTCTGGCCGGGCGGCCTGGGCAGCAGTTCTGGAGAGCTGGGCCACAACCTGATGGACCATCACTTCCGGTGCGGCGCAAACGGGACCATGGAGGGACTCGACGACAAGTATTATTTCGGCGGCCGGCCGACTGGCTTCTACATCCCGCGTTACCGCAACCTGTTCGGCGACACGCGCAACTACCTGCGCGGCTTCGGCTATCAGGGTGGCGCGAGCCGTGAGGGGTGGTCCCGCGCGGTGGCCGAGCTCGGCGTGGGCGGCGCGTTCAAGGACGCGATGGCGCAGCCGGGAGAGTGGACGATCGGCGCGACGGCGTTCGGGGAGATGCTGCCGAATCACGCCAACAAGATCTCGCTCGATACCACGAAGAAGGACAAGTGGGGTCTCCCCGTGCTCAACATCGACTGCGCGACGGGCGAGAACGAGCGACTGATGCGCAAGGACATGGTCGCCGACATGGCCGACATGCTGGAGCAGACGGGCATGAAGAAGGTGTCGACCTACGACGCGGAATATTTTCCCGGCATGGGCATCCACGAAATGGGGACGGCCCGCATGGGCCGCGACCCGAAGACGTCCGTGCTCAACTCGCACAATCAGGTGTGGGATGCCCCGAACGTGTTCGTCACCGACGGATCAGGCATGGCGTCGGCCGCGTGCGTCAATCCATCGCTCACCTACATGGCGCTCACGGCCCGCGCTGCGGATTTCGCGGTGAACGAGCTCAATCGCCGCAACCTCTGACCGGACGACACGACGATGCCAACGGAGACGCAGGAATCCGTCGCGGGGAATGGCGGCGACGACAGCGCGATGATCGACCGGCGTGAGGCCATTCGGCGCGTGACGGCGCTGCTGGGCGGCATGGCGCTCGTGGGAGGCAGCGCGCTCATGACCGGCTGTCGCGACCGCTCCGAACTCGCGCGCGCCACCACCTTCTCGGCGGAGGACATCGCATTTCTGGATGAGGTGGCGGACACCATCCTGCCCGAGACCAAGACGCCCGGCGCGAAGGCGGCAAAGGTGGGCGCGTTCATGGCGCTCATGGTCACCGATACGTACGACCCGGACGATCAGCAGCACTTCCGCGAGGGAATGCGGACGCTGGACGAGGAGAGCATGAAGGAGAACAAGCTCTCGTTCATGAAGGCTTCGCCGCAGCAGCGGCTCGCGCTGCTCGAGCGGTTGGACAAGGAGCAGAAAGCCGATGCCGACGGGCGCTGGACCGCTCGAAAGGAGCGTGACGCCAAGAAGGCCGCCGCCGACTCCGCCGCCGGCCAGGCCGACAAGAATCTCCCCGATCAGCGGAAAGAGAATGCGGTCGGTGGCACGGGCAGTGGGGCCGCGGCGATCACCAAGGACCCGCCGACCCACTACTTCCGGATGATGAAAGAGCTGACGCTCCTCGGCTACTTCACGTCGGAGATCGGGTACACCAAGGCCATGCGCTACGTGGAGTCGCCTGGCCGGTTCGACCCATGCCTGCCGTACGCGCCGGGCGAGACATCCTGGGCGTCGCACGCGTAGGGAACAACACGGTGCCGGTCAGTACTTCGGCACCGTCGGATCCACGTCGTCACTCCAGCGCAGGATTCCGCCGGCCAGATTTTTCACCCGTCTGAAGCCGGCGGCCTGCAGCTGCAGCACGGCGCTCGCGCTGCGCTGGCCGCTGCGACACATGACGACGATCTGGCGCGACCGGTCGAGTGATGGAATCGCATCACCAAGTGTGTCGAGCGGAATCAGTCGCGCGCCGGCGAGGTGGGCAAAGTCCCATTCGCGCGGCTCGCGAACGTCGATGAGGTCGACGTCGGCGCCATCGAGCAGGAGCGACGCAAGTTCGGTTGGAGTGATCTCGCGCACCTCGTCGTCCCCGTCGACCGAGGCGACGTTGGCTGCTCCGCAGAATTCATCGTAGTCGATGAGCTCCGTGATGATGCGCGTGCCGCAGGCGGGGCACGCCGGATCCTTCCGCAGCTTCACCATGCGGAATTCCATGGAGAGTGCATCGACGAGGAGGAGCCTGCCGGCGAGCGTGGTACCCGCGCCGAGGGCGAGCTTCAGGGCTTCGGCCGCCTGGATGGTGCCGATCATGCCCGGCAAGACGCCGAGCACTCCGCCTTCCGCGCAGCTCGGGACCATGCCTGGCGGCGGCGGCTCAGGGAAGAGACAGCGGTAGCAGGGTCCGTTTATCGTCGAGAACACGGATGCCTGACCCTCGAAGCGAAAGATCGAGCCATAGACGTTCGGCTTGCCGAGCAGCACGCAGGCGTCGTTGGTGAGATAGCGCGTGGCGAAGTTGTCGGTGCCGTCCACGACGATGTCGTAGTCCCCGATGATCTCGAGGGCGTTCGCCGAGGTGAGTCGCGTGGGGTAGGTCTCGACGTGCACATGGGGATTCACATCGCGAAGGCGATCGCGGGCGGAGTCGAGCTTGAGTCGTCCCACATCGCCGGTGCCGTGCAGGAGCTGCCGCTGGAGGTTGCTGACATCCACGACGTCGAAGTCGACGAGGCCCAGCGTGCCGATGCCCGCCGCGGCGAGATACAGCGCGACGGGAGAGCCGAGCCCACCGGCGCCGATGACGAGCACGCGCGCCGCCTTGAGGCGCTGCTGCCCCGCGCGCTCGACCTGGGGCAGGATGAGATGCCGGCTGTAGCGCTGCACCTCTTCGGGCGAGAGGGCAGGAAGTCCGATGGGAGCGGTCATGCGCGCCGTCAGCCGCCACTCACGGCGGGCACGATCATGATCGTGGCGCCGTCGAGGACGGGCGTGTCGAGGCCGTTGAGGAAGCGGATGCTTTCGTCGCCGACGAACACATTGACGTGGCGGCGCAGCTCGCCTTGTTCCGTCAGTACGCGGTCGGTGAGGGCCGGCCACCGTGCGGCGACGGCCGACAGCGCATCGGCGACCGTGGCGCAGGGTGCATCCAGCCTCAACGTGCCGGCTCCGCTCGTGTACGGCGTGAGTGCGTTGGGTACGACGACGGCGATGGTCACGTGAGCGGAGCGATCAGTGCGGACCGACGACCGCCGCCTTTACGCAGCAGATCGAAGGAAGCGACGCGGCGATTTCCGTCCAGCGGTCGCCGCTGTTGGCGGAGGCGAACAGCTTGCCGCTGCGCGTGCCGAAGTAGAGGCCGGCGGGATCGTGCGTATCAGCGGCGAGCGCATCGCGGAGGATGGTTTCGTACGCGTCCTGTTGCGGCAACCCGTCGGTGAGTGGCTCCCATGACGCGCCCGCATTGCGCGTTCGGTAGACGCGCAGCCTGGCGTCGGGCACGACGCGAAATTCATCGGACTTGATGGGCACGATATAGACGGTATCGGGATCGTGCGGATGCATCTGCATCGCGAAGCCGAAGTCGGACGGCACCCCGTTGGCGATGTCGACCCAATTGTCGCCCCAGTCATCGCTGCGATAGAGGCCCCAGTGGTTCTGGAGGAAGAGGCGTTCGGGTCGCGATGGATGGTGCGCCACCTTGTGCACGCACTGTCCGAACTCCGGGTACTTGTTGGGGAGGAACACGGCGCGCACGCCGGCATTGCGGGGATGCCAGGTCGTTCCACCATCGTCGGTGCGGTAGAACCCCGCGGTGGAGATCGCGACGGCCATGCGACGTGCGTCGCTCGGATCCAGGACGATGGTGTGGAGGCAGAGTCCGCCGCCGCCGGGCATCCACTTCGACCGGTGGTCGTGATCGAGAAGACCGGGCACCGCCGACCAGCTCTCGCCGGCGTCATCCGACTTGAACAGCGCCGCCGGCTCCACTCCGCACCAGACGACGTCCTGCTGCTCGGCCAGGCCAGGGGTGATCTGCCAGACCTGCGCGAGCGACAGGCCCGACGCTTCCGGAAAGCGAACGGCCTGACGTTCCGGCCCGGTCCACGTGCGCCCGAAGTCGTCGCTGATGCGAATCGTGCTACCCCAGTGATTGCTGTTCACGCCAACGAGCGTTCTGCTTCGACCACCGCGTTGGTCGTGCGCTACCGCGTACACGGCCTCGCCGGGAAAGTGCGGGCCGTCGATCTTCCAGTGTCGCCGGGCGGCATCCGATGACAGGATGAACGCGCCCTTCAACGTACCGACGAGGACGATGACGCTGCCCGGCGAGTGGTGCGGCATGAGTCGAATCGTAAGGAGGTGACAGCTGGGGAGTCGCGCAGCTGACTCAACGGTGCGGTGTCAGGCACGAGGGCGCAATACGGCGCGCGGACGGCGCGGGTGGACACCGGAGCCGGGCGCCGCGGGGTGCTGGTGCGCTCCGGAGATGGCACCATCTTTCGCTCACGCAGTACAAAGGGACGACTGCCTTCTATCGCTTCCTCGGACACCGCTCGCCATGACACCGCTTCGTTCGTCAATTTTCCGCCCTGCCCTGTTGGCCCTTGCCCTCGCGCTGCCGGCGTTCGCGACGGTCTCCGCCCAGTCGAATCCGCTACCGGGCTCTACCGTTCACTCCGATTCGGCAGCCATGGCCAAGGCGCGAGCCGACAGCATCCGCTATCCATATACGGCAGCAGACGTTCATTTCATGTCGGCCATGATTGGCCATCATGCCCAGGCGATCGAGATGTCGCGTCTCGCGATGACGCGAGACGCCAGCCCCGAAGTGCGGAGGCTGGCCGAGCGAATCATCAACGCGCAGGTAGACGAGATCGCCACGATGCAGCAGTGGCTTCGCGACCGGCGGCAGCGAGTGCCAGAGGCGAAGGCCGGGCCGATGAAGATGACGATGAACGGGATGGAGCACGACATGCTGATGCCCGGCATGCTGACAAACGAGGAGATGGCGGCGCTCGAACGGGAGACGGGATTGCAGTTCGACCGGCGATTCCTCTCGGCCATGATGCAGCATCACCGCGGTGCCGTCTCGATGGTGAAGGACCTGTTCGGGAGCTACGGCGCCGCACAGGACGAAGTGGTATTCAAGTTCGCATCCGATGTGGGGGTCGATCAGGCGACCGAGATCGCGCGCATGGAGAAAATGCTCGCCGCCCTCATCTTCGGAATTCCCGCACGATGACCATTCACTTTCCGCCGATTCACATGCCTCGATCCTCACCGTTGTCGAAGCTTCCGTTCGTCGCCGGGCTCGCGTTCTTCGCGGCCTGCGCCCCAGTGACCAGTTCGTCGACGGCGGGCAGCGGCATGTCGCCGATGTCCGACATGTCGATGAATGCGCCGAGCCCGGATCCGCGCATCGGGCTCCGCGCTGGATTGCACGATGCCGCCGAAGCCACGTGGAACCTGCGCATCCTGTCGAAGACAGCAGCGCCACAGGCGTTCATTGGCCAGACCAACTCCGACCTGGCGTTCCTTGGCAATTACGTCTTCCAGGGCAGCTATAACGGCTATCAGGTGTGGGACATCTCCAATCCCAGCCAGCCAACGGTGAAGAATGCGTACGTCTGTCCTGCCTCGCAGAGCGACGTGTCGGTCTATCGGAACCTGCTGTTCGTCTCCGGTGAGGGGCTGAGCGGCCGCATCGATTGCGGAACGCAGGGCGTGCGGGATACGGTGAGCAAGGACCGGCTGCGCGGCGTTCGCATCTTCGACATCAGCGACGTCGCCAACCCGCGCAATGTGGGGAACGTGCAGACGTGCCGCGGCTCGCACACGCACACGCTGCTCGTGGATCCCAAGGACGCCGAGAACGTGTACGTCTACATTTCCGGATCGTCGGGCATTCGGTCGCCGAGCGAACTGGCCGGCTGCGTGAGCGCCACGCCGGATCGTGATCCGAATTCTGCGCTGTTCCGCATCGAGGTCATCAAGGTTCCGCTGGCGCATCCGGAGCGCGCGGCCATCGTGAGCTCGCCGCGAATCTTCAACGATCTCGTGGCGCCGGCGCGTCACGGCGAGTCGCCGGAGGACATTGCCGCTGCGGCGCGCGCGGCGGCGGCAGCGCGGGCGCGGGGCGAGTTCACCGCGTCGTACGAGGGCACCGAGATGGTGCTGCCGTCGAACTTCACCGGGCCGATGCTCGACAGCGTGGTGCGATCGAACGGCCGCACGACGGCGACGGCTGCCGACAGCGCCGCCCTGCGGGCGGCGCTGCCAGGGATCCTGGCGAAGATGTTCGGCGACTCGCATCAGGGCCCCGGTCCGCGGCCCGGGCCCACGCAGTGTCACGACATCACCGTGTTTCCCGCGATCGGCCTGGCCGGTGGCGCGTGCGAGGGATACGGGTTGCTGATCGACATTCGGGACCCGGTGAATCCGCGGCGCATCGGCGCGGTGGCGGACTCCAACTTCTCGTACTGGCACTCGGCGACGTTCAACAACGACGGCTCGAAGATCCTGTTCAGCGACGAATGGGGCGGCGGCGGGCAGGCGAAGTGTCGCGCGACGGACCGCAAGGAATGGGGTGCGGACGCGATCTTCACGCTCGCGAATGGGCAGATGCAGTTCAGGAGCTATTACAAGCTGCCCGCAGCGCAGACGGCGCAGGAGAACTGCGTGGCGCACAACGGCTCGATGATTCCGATCCCGGGCCGCGACGTGATGGTGCAGGCCTGGTACCAAGGTGGCATCTCGATCTTCGACTTCACCGATGCCTCGCGTCCGCGCGAGATCGCGTACTTCGATCGCGGCCCGGTGGATGCGACTCGCATGGTGCTGGGCGGATCGTGGTCGGTGTACTGGTACAATGGCGTGATCGTCAGCTCCGAGATCGCACGCGGTCTCGACGTCATGGAGCTGACGCCGAGCGCCTTCATCTCGCAGAACGAGATCGACGCGGCGAAGACGGTGCGGCTGGAGTACCTGAATGCGCAGGGACAGCCGAAGTACGAGTGGCCGGCGAGCTTCGCGCTCGCGCGCTCGTTCGCCGACCAGCTCGCGCGATCGAGCGGCCTGTCGTCCAGCCGGATCGCCGGCGTGCGGCAGGCGTTGAGCAGTGCCGAAGGCATGTCGGGCGGCGGGCGGCGGGATGCGCTGTCGCGCCTGGCGGCGGAGCTGGACGGCAACGCGAATGGATCGAGCGACGCGGCGAAGGTTCGGATGCTGGCGACTGCGGTCCGCGATCTGGCGGCGCGTTAGAGCGTAGGTCGGTAGGTGAGCAGGTGAGTAGGTGGGGAGCGGCGGCGTGCACGGGGTCGTGCACGCCGCCGTTGTTCATTCCTCCAGCGTGAGCAGGTCGAGCGGATTCACGGTGAGCGATCCGTAGCGCGCATTCCAGTGGAGGTGCGGGCCGGTGACGCGGCCCGTGGCCCCCACGTGTCCGATCGTCTGACCGCGCGAGACGGTGTCACCCACTGACACCAGCACGCGGCTCAAGTGCAGGTATCCTGTCACGATGCCGCCGCCGTGATCGATGTAGATCACGCGTCCCCCGAGAAAGAAGGTGTCGATCAGCGCGACGCGCCCGCGGTTCGCCGCGCGCACGGGCGCTCCGACGGCTCCGCGAAAATCCACCCCGAGATGTCGGCTCGTGACGACGCCGTTGAACGTTCGCCCGGTGCCGAACTGGCTACTCACGGCGGACGTGCGGGGCACGAGGAACGGCGCAGTCCACGCTGCCGGCGAGTCGTGCGCCCGGCGCCCTACCTCGAGTGCCCGCGCGCTTTCGCGCGCCACCCGTGCCTCGATGGCCGGGCTCAGTGGCTTGCCGAATCGCGGCGCGACGGCGAGCCGTTCGGTGGGTGGTGGAAGTGGAGGGACGGCGGCCGTGGCTCGCACTGTATCGCTGCGCCCCGACACGCGCGTCACGATAGCGCGCGCGACGATGGAGCTCGCGGTGTCCACGGGAATGGCCCCGATTGCCCGAAACGCCCCGCCTGCTGCGATGAAATGCAGCGGCTCACCCGCCATGGTCCCTCGAATCGAGACGACCGAATCACTTCCACTCGCAACGTCCGCGAGGGTCAGCCTGACAATGGCGCCGGGCTCGGGACGCAGCGGCGCGATGGAGAGCCGGGCCGCCTGTGCGTAGACCGGCGAGGAGCCGAGCACCGTCGCGGCACCGATGCAGGTCGCGACAAGCAGCATGACTCGCGTCATGGAAGCGAACTCGCGCCATCCGATGAGCCGCCCGCTGTCCTCGTCCCATAGCTTCAGGCGAGCGCACCGCATGCCGTCGCGTAATCCGATGCGCGGCACCTGCACGAACAATGGATTCTCGGCATGACAGGCGGCCAGGCGATAGCTCGCGACACGCGGGCTGAGATGGTGGACGTGGTGCACGCCGATATAGCCCGTGAACCATTCCAGTATCGGCGGCAACGCATAGTACGACGATCCCTCGAGTGCGGCGCGCCCATAGTCCCATGCGCCCTCCGGCGCCCAGTACGTGTGCTCGAACTGATGTTGCACGTAGAACAGCCACATGCCGATGGTCGACGCGAGCATCGTGATTGGCAGTTGCACGCGCATCACCGCGCCGAACCCCACGGCCCAGGCGAGACTCGCGCCCAGCGCGAGCAGTGCGAGGTCCGTCACGAGAATGCTCCGGCGCTCGCGACGCCACGATGCGCGCGCCATCCAGGGAAGTCGCATGGCGAGCGCGAAGTAGAGCGTGGGAGCGAGGACGAAGAGCACGATCGGATTCCGCATGATCCGGTAAACGAGCCGCTCACGCGCGGTCATCGCCAGATACTCCCGCACGGTGCGCGTGTCGATGTCGGCGCCCCGCTCGGCAAGCTTTCCCGACGTCGCGTGATGCGTGCCGTGGCTTCGCCGCCAATACCCGTACGGAATCAGGGTGAGCAGCGAGCACGCGCGTCCGACGCTCACGTTGAGGCGCGCCGAGCGGAAAAACGACCCATGGCCGCAATCGTGTTGCACGATGAACGTGCGAACGAGAAAGCCCGCCGCGGGTACCGCCAATGCGAGCGTCAGCCAGTAACTCACCTCCAGGGCACGATACATGAGCCACCAACTGACGAGATACGGCGGCACCGACGTCGCCAGCGCCATCCAGGCCTGACGGTCGTCGGGCGTCTCGTACTGTGCAACGAGATGTCGCAGGTCTGCGAGTGCGGACATCGTGTCTCTCCCGGGGTGTCCCCGATCTTGCTCCACCGGAGCCGCCTTCGTAATACGTACGGGTACGTATACCCGCTATCGGGCTGCCCGGACGAGCCTACGTCATCCGACGTATTGGGGCGTGGAGGGGCGCTCCTACCTTCCCATCAGTACGGTACTGAGCGGCCCTGAACGAGCCCGCCCTGCGCGTTCCCGCTTCTGCACCCGCTTCCGTTTCCGAGGAGCCTGCATGCCCGACCGCGTTCGACTGCGGAGCATCGCCGCCGCACTTCCCGTCGCGATTCGGACGAGTGCCGACGTGGAATCGCTGATCCGCGACGCCAGTCCAGGCTATCGTCTCAAGCCGGGGATCGTCGAGGCGCTGTCCGGCATCGCGACCCGGCGCGTGGCGGACGACGACGTGCAGTGTTCCGACCTTGCGGCGCAGGCTGCACGCACCGCGCTACGCGAGGCAGCGATCGACGCGCAGGACGTGGACCTGCTGATCTTTGCCGCGGCGAGCCAGGACCTGATGGAGCCGGCCACCGCCAACCTGGTGCAGGAGAAGGTCGGGACGACGTGTCAGGTGTTCGACGTCAAGAATGCGTGCAACAGCTTCCTCAACGGCGTGCAGATCGCCGAGTCGATGATCCTGAGCGGATCGTGCGAGGTTGCCTTGGTCACGTCGGGCGAAATCTGCTCTCGCGCCATTTCGTGGCGCGTGCGTTCGCACGCGGAGTTCAAGCGGAACTTTCCCGGTTATACCATGGGCGACGCGGGCGCAGCGGCAGTGCTGACACGCTCCGCGGACGGCCGTGGCATCTTCTACCGCCGCTTCTCGACCGTCAGCAAGCACTGGAATCTCGCGACGATCGATTGCGGCGGATCCATGCATCCGCGTGGCGAGGAGCACACCTACCTGCACGCCGATGGCGCGGCCCTCAAGCGGGTGTTCATGGACATCGGACCGAAGATCCTGTGCACCATGCTTCGCGATGCGGGCGTCATCCTCGACGAGTTCGATCGCATTCTCGTACACCAGCCCACTCTGCCGTACCTGGACGAGCTCCTGCGCATCACGGGAACTTCGATTGTCCGGGTAGAGGAGACCGTGGCGGAGTTCGGCAACATGGCGGCCGCATCGCTTCCGGTGGCCCATGCCCGCGCGGTGGCCCGTGGCGCCATCGCGAGCGGCGACCGCGTGCTCTGGCTGGGTCTCGCGAGCGGGATCAGCGTCGGCACGATGATGATCGATGTCTAGCGCGCCGTCGCGCAGTGTTCGCCGCGCGCCGACGTTCGCCGTCGTCGTGCCCTTCTACAACGAGGAGCGGGGGATGCAGCGCACGCTCGACGCACTCGCTGCGCAGCACGATGCGGACTTCGCGCTGGTGCTCGTCGACAACGCGAGCACCGACCAGAGCTTGGAGATCGCCACCCGGTTCGCGAGTGCGCGCACGACGTCCACCGTCGTGATCCGTGAGCCGCTCAAGGGAACCGGCGCGGCGGCGGATACGGGGTTTCGCCACGCCATCCAGTCCGGAGCGCGGTGGATCGCTCGGACGGATGCGGATTGCCTTCCGCACCCGCACTGGGTGCGCAATATGAAGCGAGCCATGTGCGATGACGGGCTGGAGTTCGTGGCTGGACGGATCGAGCCCCGGGTGGACGAGGGCCCGACCTCACTCCGTGAGCGGGCCATCCTGCGCGCCATGATCTGGATTGCGGAGCATGCGGGCCGTGTTCACCGGCGTGGGGCGCAGTTCAAGTACCCGTACTTCATGGCGGCCGGAAACAACCTCGCAATCACGGCGGAGCTCTACGAGCGGAGCGGTGGTTTTCCGCGGTCGTCGATCGAGCAGCTCCACGAGGATCGCGTGCTGTCGGAGACGGTCCGGACCATGACGACGCGCGCGGCCGTACGCCGCGACATCATCGTCTACAACTCCGTTCGCCGCGTCCACGCGTATGGCTACCTGAACACACTCCGGTGGTATCACAATCACGGGTACCGGCCGGCCGTCGTGGACGTGCGATGAACGCCGCGTTCCACGACACGCTGCTCAACCTCTCGGCGCATCCCGTTGGCTGGCCGCTGGCCCGACTCGCGCGGCGCGTCGGCGGCGTGGTGCGAGTGCCTGGACTGGGCATCGTGGTGAACGATGCCGCGCTCGCACACGAGATCCTCGTTCGCGACGACGACTTCACGAAGAACGGACCCGGAAGCCTGTCGCGCACGATGACCGAGCTGCTCGGTCCGTTCGCGCTCGGCAACATGGATGGCGAGCCGCACCGCCGGCTGCGGGCGCAGTTGGCGGACGTCGTCTCGGCCGGCCAGGCGCGCGAGCTGCTGGCCGCGGCGGAGCCGATGCTGGTGCAGCTGCGTCGCGAACTCGTCGCAGGGGCGACGGTGGATCTCGTGGCCTTCATGCGCACGATGAGCGGACGTATCACCTTCGACATGCTCGGTGTGGTTCTCCCCGCCGGCGCTGAGGATGCGACCTGCCTTGGGCTCGTGGCACTCGGCGAGCGGATCGCCTCGGGGTTCGACTTGCGCGCACCGTCGGCGAACCGTCTGCGCGACGCGCGCGCCTGCTGTGACCAACTGACAGCGTACATCCGCACCGGCTACGACGCACCGGACGCGCCGCGCTCCTCGTTCGTGCGCCGGCTGCGGGAGGCGGGGCTGAGCTTCGAGGAAGCGAAAGGAGTGATCTCGTTGATCTTTCTCGCGGGGACACTGACCACCGCGGCTGCACTCCCGCGAATCGCGGCACTGCTGGCAGACGATGGACACTTGCCGCGATTGCGCGACCACGCCGAATCGTTGCCCGGCGCGATCGCCGAGGGACTTCGCTTCACCACTCCGGTACCGGCTACGGTGAGAATTGCCCGGCGCACGGTGGTGGTCGGTGGGCACAGCATTGCGGCGGGGACGCGGCTCGTCATCCTCACCTGCAATCTGGCGCGCGATGCACGCCTGTTTCCCGATCCCGACCGATTCGATCCCGAGCGGGTGCACGATCCACGCGCGCGCCATCTGTGGTTCGGCGCGGGTCCGCACTTCTGTCTCGGATTCGGGGTGGCGCAGCTCCAGTTGCGGCGCGTGCTCGAAACACTGCTCGCTGATCCGGGCCGCCTGACCATCGTTGGTCGCCGGGCGGCCCGCGGAGTGATCGTGGCGGCGTATGCGAGACTCGACGTGCGCCTCGACACCGCGGCCGCATGACCGGGCGACTGGACCTGCTGGATCGACTGGACCGTCGCGCCACGCTCCGTCCCAACGCGCCCGCCATGATCGAGGTGGGCGGCGCCACGCTGACGCGGCGCGAGATGGCCGAACGGGCGCGCGCCATGGCACATGGCTTCGTGTCACTGGGCCTGCGCCCCGGCGACCGCGTGCTGTTCGGCGTCCGACCGAGTGCGACCGCCGTTGCCCTCATGGTCGGCATCGCGGAGGTGGGCGGCGTGATCGTGCCGATGGCCACGGGCACCGGCGACCGCGCATTCGCAGCGCAGATGGATGTCGTGAAGCCCCGATGGATCGTCGCGGAGTCGGCACTCATCGCGGCCGGGCACAGTGCGCCGCTCCGTCGAGCGATCACGTGGTTGGGGGGTGCAGTCCCGTCGCTTCGCATGCTGCGCGACGCGAGGTACGTACGAGTGGGGCCGCCCGTTCCGTGGGGGCCGGCCACCACGTCGATAGCGGAGTTGATGCGAGGCGGCGCGTCCCTCGTGGATGACGCGCCGCTTCCGCCCTGCGAACCCGACGCCCCAGCGCTGATCGTGTTCACGTCGGGCACCACTGCGCAGCCGAAGGGCGTGGAGCACAGTTACCGCGGGCTTCGGGCGACGCTCGACCTCGTGGGTCGACAGCTGGGGATCCAGGAGGGCGATACACTACTCGCGCGAGAACTGCATCTCATTCTGCCCGCGCTGCTCGCCGGCGCGCGCGTACTCGTGTCCCGCCGCCTGAAGTTCTCGGCGCCGCACACGGTCGACGAGATCCGCCGCCATGATGTGACCCACCTGTTCGCCGTGACGGCCGACTTCCAGTCACTCGTCGATCATGTGGGAGCGAGTGGTCTGCGTCTGGCCGGCACGTTGCGTCGAGTGCTGATCGGTGCCGCGCCGGTGCGCGCCGCGTTTCTCGAGCGGGTGCACGACGTGCTTCCCGCAGGCGCGCGCGTCGATTGCGTGTACGGCATGACCGAGATGCTGCCGGTGGCGACCGTCACGCTCGACGAGAAGCTTGCATACAGGGGCGACGGGGATCTCGTGGGGACGCCGGTCGCTGGAGTGGACGCCCGAGTGAACGACGCGGGCGAACTGTTGCTCCGTGGGCCACACCTGTTCTCGCGGTATCACGGAGGTGCGCTGGTGACTGAGCATGCCACTGGCGACCTCGCGAGGATGGACGCTGGACGCATCGTGCTGCTTGGGCGAAGCAAGGACATGATCATCCGCCGCGAGCACAACATCTACCCTGAGGTGCACGAGCCCGTGATCGAGTCGATCGCCGGCGTGCGGCGCTGCGCAATGGTCGGCGTGTACGACGACTCGGCGGCGGACGAGCGCGTCGTGCTCGTCGTGGAACCTGAAGCGTGGGTGACGGACGAGTCGTTCGCCGATACGGTGGCGCATGCCCTGCGCGATGGCCCGAACCGCATCGACCTCGCTGCGCAGCCGGACCTGATCATGCTGCACGACGTTCCGTTGGGCGGGCGCTCGCGCAAGGTGGACAAGCAGGCGCTGCGCGAGATCGCGCGTGCGAGGTGGCAGTGCGAGTCGCGGTGACCGGCGCCAGCGGGTTCGTGGGCGGCCGGATCGCGAACCGGCTGCGTGTGGCGGGGCATTCCGTGCACGCGTACGGAAGGCGTCCGGCCCGCGAACTCTCCACGCCGCAGGCCGAGTACACGGCGTGGGACCTCGCGTCGACAGCGATCGATGCTCCCCCGGTGGATGCGGTGGTTCACTGTGCTGCGCTCGTCGGTGATTGGGGCCCGGAGAGCGCGTACGACGCCGTGAATGTGGAGGGAACGCGCAACGTGGCGCGCAGCTTCGGCGGCACGACGCGCATGGTGCACGTGAGCACGAGCAGCGTGTATTCGGATCATGTCGCGAAGGTGCGCGTCGCCGAGACGGCGTCCACCGGCGACTGCCATCATTCCGCATACGGACGGTCGAAGGCGAGGGCCGAGGCGGTGGTGCGCGAGTCGTGGCCGGCGGCGGTGATCCTGCGACCGCACATCGTGTACGGGCCGGGAGATACCACGCTCCTTCCGCGTGTGCTCGCGTCGCGACGAATGGGTTGCGTGGCGATACCCGGCGGCGGCGGCAATCTGCTGTCCGTCACACACGTGGACAATCTGGCGCTCGCCGTGGAGCGCGCGCTCTTCGACACATCAGGCGGCGGCGTGTTCAACGTGTCGGATGCGGACGTCGTGTCGGTCGACAAGCTGTTGCAGACCGTGCTTGCGCGCGCCGGCATGGCGAGTCGCATCGTGCACGTGCCGCGCGGAGTGGCATGGCGCGTCGCCACCGTGCTCGAGGATGTCTGGACCGCGAGGGTCGGCCCGCGAGGACCTCCCCTCACGCGCTACGTGGTGGCGCAGCTTGCCGACGAGCACACGCTCGACATCACGCGGGCGCGTACGGTGCTGGGGTACGAGCCGCGATGGACCTATCGCAACGGGCCGCTCGATACCGTACCAAGGTGAGGTCCGCCGAGGCAGCACCGACTGCGATTTTGATGTGCAGTCGGTGCGCCCGGCGCGTACTCAGGGCATGACAGCCACGCGATCGAGGTCGGCAGCCAATGCCTTTGCCGCCACGGCGCGGCCAAGTGCGAGGCCGGCGTCCATGTCGAACCGGTAGTGAATGCCGGCGTACAGGCGGGACAGGCTCGCTTCCTCAGCGAAGGCCGTGAGGCGATCGGTCTCACTCGGGAAGAAGGACGAAAGCACGGCCGTGATCGACCCGGAGAAGCAGGAATGGGCGGACGGATAGGAGGGATGCGGGGGCGTGGGGAAGACAGTCCTGATCCCGAGATCCGCCTGGTTCGGGCGAATGTACCAATAGGCGAACTTCGCATCGAAGCACCCGATGGCCGCGTCGAATGCCGCAGAGTTCGTGACGAAGAGAATCTTCGCGGCCTCCGCATCCTTGCGGTGATAGGCGCGGATCAACTCGACTGCCCTCCCGTTCATCGCCGCGTTCGAACGCGGCGACTGATTCAGGTTCCAGTAGTTCGCGATGTCGATCTGCCGCTGGGTCCGAGTGTCGGCGATGCGTCGTACCTCGGCGAGGGCTTCGACGTAGGCGGGAGATCCGAATGCAGGGGGCGGAGGCGACCGGAACTCGTCGTCGGACGAGAGGTAGAAGGCGCGCGAACGATAGTGACCCCGTGCGATCGGTCTGCCATCAAAGAGGAAGTACCCGGCCCCGAGTGGCGGCATTCCCGGATTTGCCGCTCCCGCACCGGGAAACACGCGATCGCTCGCGGAATACGCGAACACTCGCGCTCCGATCTCGCGCCCGATCGCCGCGCCGACGGCAAAATCCTCGTGCTTCGCGCCCGGCCACGGCTCCGCCACGGCTTGCGCCTGGAGCGCCGCGTCGATCTCGGCAGCGAACTCTGGAATGAACGATCGCAGCACCTGCGCCGACGCCGCTCCGATGGCTGCCGACGTTGGTGGATGCGGTGTGATGGCCTCTGCTGCTTCTGCGGCACGGAACTGCGCCATCGAGAGGTAGGCGTAGACACGGATGGCATTCAAGGGTCGCGCGGCGGGCAGCGCCGCCATCATTGCCGTCGCCCGTTCGTTCCAGGCGGCGCTGGCGCCCACGTCCCAGAACTTCACCGCAGAGGCAGCACTTCCGGACGGAGGAGAGAGAGGCGTGCTGGGGGCCGTCGTGACGTCGGCGCACCCCGCGGCGAGCACGGCGATGGCGATCGGCAGTACGCGGGTGGGTAGTCTCACGTTCGCTTCCTCGGGTGACGGCGCATTGGGGGGAGGGGGTACATCCAGGTGGAGCGGGTCTCTAGCGGAGCCTCCTGGGAGGCGGTACCGTTGTGACCTACCTCGCAACCGTTACCCGGGCGTCACCAAGTCATCACTCCCGGTCGTCACGATGCAGGTCCAGGCTTTCGCGAGGATTCGCATGCTTCACCTCCAGACGTTGGGCGGCCTCGAACTGCGACAGGCGGGCGACGGCGCGGCCCACGTCGTTCCGCTCCAGACCAAGCGGCTGATGCTGCTGGCCTATCTCGCGGCCTGCCCGGGACAGGGACTTCGTCGGCGCGACACCATCATCGCACTGTTCTGGCCCGATCTCGATCAGGAGCATGCGCGGGGCTGTCTGCGTCAGGCCCTCCACACGCTCAGGAAGAACGTGGGCGTTGGCGCCATCCTGACTCGCGGGCAGGACCAGGTCGGGCTGGACGCCGGTGCGCTCACGTGGGATGCGAACGAGTTGGAAAGTGCGCTCGCGAGGGGCGATGCGGACAGGGCGCTGACCCTGTACGAGGGCGACTTCCTGGACGGCGTATTCGTGGCGGACTCGTCGCCGGATCTGGACGAGTGGGTCGCGAAGGAACGCAGCCGACTGCGTCGCATCGCGGCCAGAGCGGCCTGGGCCGCCTCGGAGCGACCGGTGGTGGCCGATGACCGTGGCCAGCATGTGCGACGCGCGGTGCAGCTGAGCGGCGACGACGAAGCGGCGCTGCGGCGCGGACTCGGCGCGCTCGACGAACTGGGTGATCGCGCCGGTGCGATCGCGCTCTATCGGGACTTCGCCCACCGCGTGGCGTACCAGCTCGGCGTCGAGCCCTCAGTGGAGAGTCAGGCGGCCATGCGGGCCGTTCAGGCGCGCCTGACCGCTGTCCGCTAGCGTCGCCGCGGACTAGCCGGCGCGCTGCCGCACGATGCCAAGGTAGAACAACTGCGGCGGCAGGGGACGTCCGGAGGCATCGCGCCCGAGAATGCGCACGCGAAAGAGTCCACCGGCGATCGGTACGCGCGCATCGGTGAGCAGATCCCACCGCACGGACCATCCCTCGCCGGCCGTCATCCCGCGGACGATTGTCCCGTCTGGCCTGAGAATCTGGACGTAGCCCTTCGCCGGCACGTTGAGGAACGAGACCCCTGGTCCAGCAGCGGTGGTGTCAATGACCAGCTGTACCGAGCGAAGTGTTCGCTCGCGCACGGGGAGTGATGGCAGCGGTGAATCGAGCACTCGAACGCCGTTCACCGACTGCCCCGTGGTTCGCACGTGCAGCAAGGGAGAGAGGGCCTGGGCGAGCGATGGATCGAGGTGCACCGCGTCCCGAAATGCGGCCGATGATTCGGCCAGCCGCCCTTCCTCCGCGAGCACGGTGCCCAGGTTGAACCAGGCGACGGCGAGACTCGGCTGCTCGGCCACTGCGCTCCGATATTCGCGCATGGCGTCGCCCCGTCGCCCCTGCCCCTGAAGGAAGTCCGCGTACTCGGCGCGGATCCACGCGAGCGCGGGCTGCGCAGCGAGCGCGCGTTGGTAGACCTGCTCGATGGTGGCAGGTGAGCGGCCGGCACGCTCGTACGCCTGCGCGAGTGCGCGCAGCGGATCTGGGCGGCCCGAATCCACCCGGACCGAGCGTTCGAGCGCCGCGATGGCGAGATCGGTCCTGCCCAGCTGTTGCAACGCGACGCCAAGGAGGAAGTGGGCCTCGGGGCGTGCGGTGTCACGCTCCAGGGACTTCTGCAACGCCGTTGCCGCCGAGACCAGCGCTCGCCCGTCGTTCGCCAGCGACGCGTAGACGATGCCGCCCATGCCGCGATAGACGGCAGCCTCGCTACCGGAGCGATCCCGGGCGAAGTAGGGCTCGATGGGACCGTCGTATCGCGCAGCCGCGGTCCGGGAGGGTGCGCGCTCCGGGACGCGGATCCAGTGCTCGGTGAACGAGCCATGTGGAACCGCGCGTTCCTTGACCTTGGGCATGTGACAGCTCACGCAGTTCGACGACGGCGCGTGCGACGCGAGTGCCGGCGAGCCGGCGAACTTCTTCGCCAGCACGGCCGGACCGTGGCAGCCCTGGCAGGGCTGGTTGTTCGCTCGCGCATCGGGCGGGGGCTGATGCGGGTTGTGGCAGGTGGCGCACTCGAGGGGCCGAGTCGTGCTGCGCGTGCCGATGAAGCAGGCGCTCTGCCGCAGGCGGTCCGCGTGCGACACGACGTCGATGCTGCCGGACTCCTTGAAATACGCCCAGTGGTCGCCGAGCGGTTGGGAGGGCAGGTAGCTGAACGCATCCTTGCCCTCGCGGAGCACCGCGACGGCGGTATGCACGTGACACTGCTCGCAGACGTCCATGCGCCGCTCCAACGGTAGGCGCGCCGGATTCACGATGCTCCGGTCGTAGCCGCTATCGCGCGCGGTGCCCGCTCGTCGTTCCGTGACATGAAGGGCGCCGGGTCCGTGACAGCGTTCGCAACCGATGCCGGGACGCAGTTCGGCGGGCTTGCCTTCCAGGAACGGCTTGGCCGCGGGATAGTTGGCGTGACAGGCGATGCAGCGATCAGGCATGAGGCGATCGAAGCGGGCGTTGTTGATCTCGTAGCCCGGGCTGAAGTCCCAGCCGTGATCGCGATACCAGGTGAGTGGAAGCTGGAAGAGACGCCCGTTCTCCTCGGTGAAGTAGCTGCGCGCCACCGAACCGCTGCCCATCACGTGATCGATGCGGCGTCGAAGCTCGTGTATCCGTTTGCCGCCCGGACCGGTGAGGAACTCGACCTGATAGAGTCGATGTCCGACCTCCGTCACCGAGTAGGACAGTCCGGTGCGCGCATGGCGGAGCGGAGTCTCGAGCGTGGGCTCGATGCGCGTGGCTTCGGTCCAGCGGTGGAACGACTTCGACATCGCAGTCTGCCGGTACGCGGATGTCTCCGCGGCATGGCAGGAGACGCAGCTCGTGTCGCCGACGTATGCCGTTGTGGTGGCGACGTTGCGAAACGACGGAGCAGGCTCGGCAGGGGCCGACGTCGACGACGCGGGGGTTGGCGGACGATCGCAGGCAAGAGATGCTACGCCGAACGCGAAGAGCACCATCAGGACGCGTACTGACCGGTTCAAGCCGTTCCCCCACGTAGAGTTCGTCGCCGGCGTCCGTCGTCGCCCCTGCTCCCGGCCTTATCATCGATCGGGGGAGCGGCGTCCACAAGACGTTATCGAATGCACGCAGCATCGTCCATCAGGCAGTGTGCGTTTGCGTGGGTTCGCCAGAGTGCCTGGGCCCCGGAGCGCCAGACCAGGATGGCGATGGGACGCATTAGATCATGGCTCGCTCGTAATCGCGCTTCGGCGAGTGTCGCGTCGTTCGCGATCATCAGTTCGCTCGCCGGGTGCGCGAGCGGGGCGGCGAGGACCATCGACACCGCACCGGCGGCGATCACGGGTGGCGCGCGCACCTTCCGTCCGACGCCAGATAGCGTGCTCGCGCGGGCGGGTGATGCGTGGCGTCGCGAAGAGTATTCGGTCGCCAGGTCGCGCTACGAGGCGATCGTCGCAAGCGACCCCGAGGCGCCGTCCGTCGCCGTCTTTCGGCTCGCGACGCTTCGCGCGTGGGACAACCGGCTCGACGAAGCGGTCCCGCTCTTCCGGCGCTATGTCGCGCTGGAGCCACGCGACACCGAAGGCCGGCTCGCGCTCGGACGAGCGATCGCGTGGTCCGGACGGTACTCCGAGGCGCTGGCCATCTACGATTCGGTCCTCGCGCTCGACGCCACCTACCGCGATGCCATGCTCGCGCGCGGACAGACGCTCGCGTGGGCCAACCGTTCTGGAGAAGCACTGTCGACGTACGAGCGCTGGATGGCGACACATCCTGCCGATCGGGAGGTTTCGCTAGCGTATGCGCAGGTGCTCGCGTGGAGCGGGCGTCTCGACGAGGCCGAAGCGCTGTACGTGAAGCTCGCGGTCACCGGAGACCAGAATGCGCGGAAGGGGCTGGCGCGCGTGCTGGGATGGCGAGGAGAGCTGGATCGGAGTGAATGGGAATGGCGCCGCGCGGTCGATGCGCGGCCCACGGATGCCGAGGCGCTCACCGGACTGGCGCAGATCCTCCGTTGGCAGGGGCGCTCGTCCGATGCCAAGCTGGCGCTCGATCGCGCGTTGCTCGCGCATCCGGCATATGGAGACGCCCGCACCCTGCTCCGCTGGGTGCAGGCGGACCTGCGGCCGAACGTGTCGACGACGCTCCTGCATGCCACCGACAGCGACGACAACCGCATGACGATGCTGCACCTCGACGTCGCCGCGCACCCTGCGTGGAATGGCAGCCTCGGTGGCCGGTACACCGAGCGTGATGCGGCGTTCGCGGGCACCGACGCGCGCGCGCGCGCCATCGGTGCGTCGGCGAGCTGGCGCCCGGCGGCGGGCAACTGGGTGGTGCGTGGCGAGGCAGGGGTCGCTCGGCACACGTCGTCGCAGGGCGTGGCGACGGATCGGGTGCGGACCATCGGAAGCGGCGGACTTCGCGTGAACGGATCCATCGGGCGCGCGCTGCGCCTCGGCATCGGCGTGTCGAGCGTGCCGTTCGACGAGACCGCGCTGCTGATCGCCAATGGCATCGTGATGTCGGAGGTGGGAGGCGAAGCGTCCGTGTCGCTGCCGGCGCGGCTCACTCTCGCTGGCGCAGCGAGTCACGCACGAGTCACTGGAGGCGTGCGGGAGAATGCGCGCGTCGCCCTGTCATCATCGCTGCGCTGGACGGCCAGCCGGCGGTGGAGCGTCGCCGTGGGCGGCCGTCAGTTCGGATACGACACGACATCCGCCGATGGATATTTCTCTCCGCGTCGCTACACGCTCATGGAGGGCAGCGTGCGGGGGCGACTCGGCGGTGATCTCGGCTGGAACGCGGATGGAGATGCGGGGCTGGGCCGACAGCACCTCTTGTTCTTCGGCACCGATGCCGGATCACGCCGTGCCGAGCGAGTTGTCGCGACGGTTGGCTATCGATTCTCGCCGTCGCATGAAGTGAGTCTCGCCGGCAGCTATGCCAATGTCGCGGGCGCTGGCCAGCGAGGGGGAAGCGAGTATCACGCCTCCTCCGTTGCGCTACGCGCGCGCGTGGGATTCTAGCGCGGAGGTCTGGACGGCGCGTTCGCCGCTGGTCGTACCGCAGGGTGATCAGCAATGGCGGAGAAGGCGCGGCGCATTTCCTCGAACTGCGGCTTCCGCTCCGCGTGCCATCGTGGTGATTCCCACGTCGGCCAGGTCCAGGTGGGCGGCGCGCTGAATCGAGCCGGGCCGGCGCCCCGCGGCAGGGCATCGCCGGCGCGCAGGGGATCACGAGGATCGTAGCTCTCCACGACGATGCGAAATCCGTCGGTCACCGCGCCGGCGACGTGCTTCGTGACGGGATTGCCGTGCAGCACGGTGCGCGACGAGGGATCCACGAGGTGCAGCATGCCCCATGGAATGCGCAATTCGATGACGCCGCTGGCAGAGTCGGCGAACCAGTCGGCGAGCGAGTTGTCCTCCTGTCGCGCGTGCACGAGCCGATTGCGATTCGCGCTGATCGCGGGATAGATGCGACCGTCTCGTCCGATTCGCCGTCGGTTCGTGACGACGACCAGCGAGTCCCAGACTCCGGCGCGGTTGGCGACGCTGCGGAAGGGCGGGTTGAGCACGTACTGCGTGGCGGGCGGTGTGCTGCCGGGTATCAGCACGGGCCTGTACAGGTTGTACGGATGATCCACGAGCACCTGGCTCGACGTTGGCCCCGCAAGGTGCACGACGAACTCGAGTCCCACGGGGGACACCGAGCCGGTGTGCGGCAGGCGAGTGTCACCGAGCTCTCGTCGGTAGGTGTCGATGCCGATCTGGTAGTGGGCGCGCGCCCAGTCGATGCGACCGACATCGAGACGGAGATGGAGGTACGCCTCGTCGTGCGTCACGCGCAGCGAGGAGAGGCGCAGGGCCGGCGCGAGGGCGCTGGTCACCTCGGATGGCTGATACAACACCGGCCGCCCGGACCAATCGGCACCGCGACCATCAATGACGATCGCCGAGTCCTTCCGTCCG
Source organism: Gemmatimonadaceae bacterium (assembly GCA_031362845.1). GTDB lineage: Bacteria > Gemmatimonadota > Gemmatimonadetes > Gemmatimonadales > Gemmatimonadaceae > AG11. The sequence continues at coordinate 69,814 of JANLTI010000142.1, forward strand.
GCGCGCATCGCCACGACACCATAATGCTCCTCGGCATCGAGCACATTGAGCCACAGTCGCTTGCGCTCGGCCGGATACTCGAACTCCGTGACGAGCCAGTTCTTCTTGAACCACTCGTCGATCAGTGCGAAGAGGCCGGCGCCCGCCGCGCCGGCGGCGTGGATGTCGCGGGTGAGGCGGGCGTTGGCCATCGCCTGTTCGCGTTCGGTGAGTCCGCCGTGATGCCAGCCCTGTGGCTGCACATGCGCGATGCCACGTGATGACGGAACGCCATATTCGCTGATGACCACGGGCATGTCGCCATGGTGCTCCACCAGCTCGCGCAGATAGCCGTAGTAGTTGCTCGGCCCGTCCGGCGAGCGCGCACTGGCGTATCGCGGGTCGACGATGAGGAACTCGGGGTAGTACGGGTAGGCGTGGTACGAGGCGAAGACGCCCGCCGGAAATGCGGGCGTCGCCCTCATTTTCACCGCGTCGAGCGCAACGGCGTCGTTGTCGTACTCCTTTGGCGCCTCGACGATGCGCTCTCCACGGGCGCGCAACAGCGCGAGCTCCTGCGCCTTGGTCGTCTCCGTGGGGTGCGTGAGCGGGTCGAGGGTGGGCCAGTTGGTGTAGGCGACGGGCCGCTGCGCGTTGTAGCGCGTCATCTCGTAGGTGGCGAGGTAGTCGCTCTGCTGCGCCATCCACGCTTCGAGTGCGTTACCCGCGGGCAGCGCGATGTAGGTACCGCGATAGCTGGTGCGCGCGGGGCGAAGCCGGTTGTACGCGATGACGGAGTACGGCTCCCATTCGCGTCCGAGAATGTAGCCGAGCGTCCATTGCGAGACGTCGGCGAGATAGAGGCCGCTCGCCTGCCCGCGCTCCTGGGGAATTGCCGCGTCGCCGTGCAGCAGTGAAACGACCTTTCGAATCTCCGACTGGAACCGGGCGAGCCACCGCGCGTCGTCGTACCGCTCTTCCTGACGTCCGGGCGGTAGCTCGGTCCAGACGCCGTGCAGCAACCAGATGGGTCGCGCGGCGTGCGCGAGATTCCAGCGGCGCAGTGCGGCGTAGAAGTGCGGCGGATGCACGGTGTAGACACGGATGGTATTCGCGCCCATCTCGGCGACGAGTGCGATCCACCCTTCATACGTGCCGTCGTCGGGTGGAAATTCCGCGGGATGCTTGCCGGGCAGGGCGGCGCCGAGGTTGACCGCCTTGATCCAGAGGGGCGACCAGCGGCCGGCGCTGTCTCGGACCTCGAGTATTCGGCGACCTGCCCTGGCGGTGACGGACAGTGTGTCCGGGCGCGTGCGGGCCGGGAGCGACGCCTGAGACACCAGTGCCGGCATGCCGGCGAGATACGCCAGCGCGGTGGAGTCTCGCGGCACGAGCACGAGCGCGCGCTCGAAGCGCCGGCGCGCCGCGGAGAGATCACCCGCCTGGTACGCCGCCATGCCAGCGCCGGCGACCGCGTCGTAGGACGAGGAGTCGCTCGCGAGCGCGCGGTCGAACAAGGCGCGCGCCTGCACGAGGCGGCGCTGGCGCATGGCGGCGTACGCCGCTCCCGTGAGCGCGCCACCGTCTCGCGGGCAGAGCGCAATGGCGCGATCGAATTCCCGGGCCGCCACGCCGATGTCATTCCGGCGATAGGCATTCCATCCCAGCTCGATCGCCTGTCGCGCCGCCGGCAGGGCGCGACAGACAACAGGAGCCTGCGGTGCGGGGGCGGCCGAGAGCGCCCGAGCACCGGCGACACTCAGCAGGATTGCACGCGCGATGGCGCGCCACGCGCGCCGCCGCTCAGCGATCATCCACCGCGACGTTCGATTCCACGAAGATGATTCGTCGGCGATGCCTCGCGTTCACGGACGCCAGTCGGCGGCGGCACTCGCATTGCCCGCCTGGTCGATCGCGTTCACCATCACGCGCGACGGATCGGCGTCGAGCACGATCGTGCGCGTGTCGCCGAAGAGCACGCGCTCCGTCCAGCCATCGGAATTCCGGGCGCGCAGATACCACCATCGTGCCGCTTCCCCGGCAGCTGGGGTGATGAGCAGGGTGCGGCCCGTGACGGCGATGGTGGGGACGGCCGGCGCGATGCCGTCCAGCCACGTCGACGCCGGCACGAGCGCGCGGCGCGCCTGCAGCGGCGCGACGGTGGCGACGACGGCGCCGCCGGCGCGCTTGAGCGTGGTGGTGGCGTTGTAGAGAATGTGCCCCGTATTCGGCGCGCGGGCGCGCGTCAGGGCGATCTGATCCGCGATCTCGCCCGGACCGAAGGCGTTCGGCGTGCCATCACTCACGCGGTACGACGCGAGACCCGGCCAGAGGTGTCGAGTCTTCACGTTCTGCTCGCGCCACCAGTCGAGTAGCGCAGGATAGCTCTGCTGTGGCGACGCGATGGCCCAGTACAGCTGCGGTGCGAGATAATCGACCCATCCCTGTTGCAGCCACTTCCGCGAGTCGGCGTAGATGGTGGCGAAGGCGTCGAGCCCGGCCACGCTGGGCGGATTGCCCGGACGCCAGATGCCGAAGGGCGAGATGCCCACCTTCACCGCGGGCTTGCGCTGGTGCACCTCGCGATTCATCCGCTCGACGAACCGGTCCACGTTGTCGCGCCGCCAGTCTGCCCGCGACAGTGTGGATCCGCTGCGCGCGTACGACGCGCTGTCGGGAAAGTCGATCACTGCACCGCCCGAGTCCTTCGCCTGATACGGATAGAAGTAGTCATCCGCGTGAATGGCGTCGATGTCGTAGCGCTGCACGATGTCGTTCACGACGCGCATGACATGCTCCTGCACCGCCGGCTCACCCGGGTCGAACCAGAGTTGCGGACCATAGACGCGGAGCAACTCACGCCGCACGGTGAAGCTGTGCGTGGCGGCGAGATTCGTGGTGTCGCGCGCGCTGCCGGCACGGAACGGGTTGATCCACGCGTGCAGCTCGAGCCCGCGCTGGTGTGCCTGCTCGATGGCGAAGGTAAGTGGATCGTAGCCGGGATCGGTGCCCTGTCGCCCGGAGAGCATCGCGGCCCACGGCTCGAGCGCCGAGCGATACACGGCGTCACCCGCCGGCCTCACATGGAAGACCACGGCATTGAAGCCACCGGCCGCCGCGCGATCGAGGAGATCGACGAGCTCGGCGCGCTGCTGATCGGCGGAGAGCGACGATCGCGACGGCCAGTCGATGTTCGCCACCGTCGCGATCCACACGCCTCGCATCTCGCGCACGATGGGAGGAGGCGCGGTGTCGCGCATCTCGGGCGCGGCTGTCACCGGCACCGGCGCCGTGGGGTTCGACACCGGTGCGGTCGACGTTGAACAGGCCGCGGTGACGACTCCCGCGGCGAGGGCCGCGCTGCGGAACAGTCGACGCCCGACGCGAGTCGTCACGGCGCTCACGTCGCGCTCGCGCGCTCCGCCTTCACGAACGTCAGCCACCCGTGCGAATCGTCCGCCTTGCCGTGCACCAGATCGAGGAAGGTGCGCTGCAGCTGCTTCGTCACCTCACCCGACCGACCCGTGCCGACCTGGAGTCGGTCCACGCTGCGCACCGGCGTGACCTCCGACGCCGTGCCGGTGAGGAAGATCTCGTCCGCCGTGTACAGCACCTCGCGCTGCAGCGGCTGCTCCCGTACCTCAAACCCGGCTTCGCGCGCCAGCGTGATGATGCTGTCGCGCGTGAGGCCGGGCAGGAGCGTGCCGTTGGCCGGTGTGGTGAACACGATGTTCTTCTGCACGACGAACACGTTCTGGCCCGAGCCTTCGCTCACCATGCCATCGGGGCCGAGTGCGATGGCTTCGTCGAAACCGTTCGCGAGCGCTTCCATCTTGATGAGCTGCCCACCCAGATAGTTACCGGCCACCTTGGCCATGCTCGGCACGGTGTTGGGCGCCATGCGATGCCAGCTCGAGACGCACGCATCCACGCCATTCTCCAGCGCGCCTTCACCGAGATACGTGCCCCACGGCCAGCAGGGCAGGTAGACCTCAACGGGGCTGTCGAACGGTACCATCCCGGCCGCCCCGAATCCGCGAATCACCATGGGGCGCAGGTAGCACGCCTTGAGCGCGTTGCGCTCGACCAGCTCGCAGCACGCCGCCACGAGCTCGTCGACGCCGTACGGCACGTCCATGCGATAAATCTTGCACGAATTGAGGAGCCGCTGGAGATGATCTTCCAGCCGAAAGACTGCCGGCCCGCGAGGCGTGTCGTAACAACGGATGCCCTCGAAGGCGGAGGAGCCGAACTGCATCGAATGCGCGAGGACGTGGACGTTGGCGTCCCGCCACGCGACGAAGTCGCCGTTGCGCCAGATCCAGTCCGTCGGTGTCAACTGGGACATGAGTTCCTCAAGGGTACCGCGTGTCGTCGATGCGCGACCGGAGTCGCACGGAAAGAAAGCTAGTTCGCGCCCAGCTCGTCCCACAGCATCGCGATGGCGCGCATGCCGATGGTGAAGTTCTCCACGCTCATCCACTCGTCCGGCGCGTGCGCGTTCTCGCCCGGCAGGCCGAACCCGACGAGGAGCACGGGCGCGTTCAGGATGCGCTGGAAGTCGCCGACGACGGGAATGGATCCACCCTCGCCGGTGATGACCGGCTCGCGCCCGAACGCCGCACCGAGCGCGCGACGGGCCGCGTCGAACAGGGGCCCTTCCAGGTCGGCGCGCCACGGCCGGCCGCCGTGCAGGTGCGTCACCGTCACGGTCACGCCGCTGGGGGTGACGCGCGCGACGTGCGCCTTCATCAGCGCCTCGATATGTGCCGGCTCCTGGTCGGGCACGAGCCGACAGCTCACCTTCGCCATCGCTCTCGCCGGTAGCACGGTCTTCGCACCTTCGCCCGTATAGCCGCTCAACAGTCCGTTCACTTCGCAGGTCGGGCGCGTCCACAACCGCTCGAGCACGGTGCGACCGACTTCGCCGCCCAGGGCCGGCGAGCCGGCTTCGGCGCGAAAGTGTTCCTCGTCGAACGGCAGCCCTTTCATCTGAGCGAGGACCTGCGCAGGCCAGGCGCGGACCGCGTCGTAGAAGCCGGGGATCGCGACGCGGCCGTCGTCGTCATGGAACGTCGCGAGAATTCTCGCCAGGGCCATCGCCGGATTGACGACGGCGCCGCCATAGCTGCCGGAGTGGAGATCCTGCGCCGGACCCTGCACGTCGATCTGGAAGTACGCGAGCCCGCGGAGCGATGACAGGATGCTGGGGAGCCCCGGCGCGAACATGGCCGAGTCCGAGATGACGACCGCATCGGCCTGAAGGCGGGTCGCGTTGGCCTCGATGAACGGGGCGAGATGCTCGCTCCCCACTTCTTCCTCACCTTCGGCGAGCACGATGACGTTGACGGGTAGTCGGCCTCGCACCTTGAGGTGCGCCTCGAGCGCCTTGATATGCAGGAACAGTTGGCCCTTGTCGTCCACCGAACCGCGCGCGAACAGCTTGCCGTCGCGCACGGTCGGTTCGAACGGAGGCGACGTCCACAGCTCCAGCGGCTCCGCGGGCTGCACGTCATAGTGGCCGTACACCAGGACCGTCTGCGCCGACGGTCCCGCGCCGCGCCATTCGCCGACGACGACGGGATGACCCGCGGTCTCATGCACCGTCGCGTCGAGTCCCGCGTCGCGCAGTGACTGCGCGGTCCACTCCGCCGCGCGCGCGGTGTCGGCGTCGTGCTCGGTGCGCGCACTCACGCTCGGGATGCGCAGATAGTCGAACAACTCCCGCTGCATGCGGGCGTCGTGCGTCGTGAGGTACGTGTCGAGATCGGCTGGTACGGCGCTCATCGGTCGACGAAAGGGTACGCGCGGCAGTGCGGGAAGACGGGAAGCTAACGCGAGAGTCCGGCCACCGAATCGTCCACGGTTGAGGTGACGCGCACGTCCTCCGCTTGGGACACAGGTGGGCAGACTGAGGCCAATGGCATAATGCCAACCTGTTGTGACGCAACGATTTGCCTTGCCTCTCCCGCCCGTGGTGCACTCGGCACCGCGCGTGCCTGATCGGTCTTCAGCCACACCTCTCCCCGTGGCGCTCTTTCCGGAGACTCTCCATGCGACGTTCCCCCTCGCCCGCGCGCGTCAGTGCAGTCGCTATTGCACTACTCATCGCCGTGCCCGCGCTCGTCACCGCGCAGTCGCGCGGCGCCTCACCTCGCGCCACGAATACGGCGTTCTCGGTCACCCCGTACGTCGGCTACATGCTGTTCGGCGATTATCTCAGCGGCCCGCTCGGCACGTCAGTGACGAACGCGCCCGCTCCCGTGATCGGCGCGCAGCTCGGAATGAAGCTCGCGCCCAACCTGATGCTCGTGGGGAATGTGGCCACCGCGAGTAGCGACATCCAGGCGGGCATCCCCATCCTGGGCGGCATCTCGCTGGCGCAGAGCCGCGTGCAACTGTTCGACGCTGGATTGGAGCTCGCGTTGCCGCTCACGTCCATGTCGGGCACGGCGTTCACGCCATTCATCCAGGCCGGCGCCGGCGCGATGCGCTACGACATCACCCAGTCCTTCATCACCACGACGTCCACGAACTTTGCGGCGAACGTGGGACTCGGTGCCGACATTTCCGTCGGCCGCGGTGTCGGGGTGCGCCTGATGGCCAAGGACTACATCGGCCAGTTCGACATGCAGCAGGCCACGTATCTGGATTTCGGGACGAACACGGCGCAGAGCTTCGCGTTCAGCGCGGGGGTGCGGGTGTCGTTCTGAGTGGCCTGCGCGTCGTGAACGGGCGGGCTGGCGGTCTCACCGGGTGTCGCGTACATACCGTGGGTTCGTGTGCCTCACCCTGTGAGCCGTCCGATTCATGCCGAGCAAGACGAGCGCGCTCCGTGAGGAGCTGAAGCAGACGCGCCCCTTTCACTCACCCGCCCACGAGGCGCTGTTGAGCGTGGTGCGCACCGCGGCGGTGGTCCAGCGGCTGATGGCGCAGGTCGTGGAGCCGAGCGGGATCACGCTGCAGCAGTACAATGTGCTCCGCATCCTGCGCGGTGCGGGCAGTGCCGGCCTTCCCACGCTCGCGATTCGCGACAGGATGATCGAGGAGGCGGCGGGCATCACGCGGCTGCTCGACAAGCTGGACGCTGCCGGATTCGTGCTGCGGGAGCGCTCGACGCCGGACCGACGACAGGTGCTCTGCCAGATCACACCATCGGGGCTCGCGCTGCTCTCGGCGCTCGATGCACCGATCGACGCGACGACGGACGCCGCGTTCGCCACACTCGATGAGGCGGAGTCGGGGACTCTGATCGAACTCCTCGGCGCCGTTCGTGCCGCGTGCCGCGGCGAATCATCGCCGGTGGATCACAGCGAGTCACGCGCTGCCCAGCCACCGCGGTAGTTCTCGAGCACCCAGATACGGCGCACGGTCACCGTATCGGCACCACGGAGCAAGGGCGCGAGCTCGCCGCGCGTGACGGTGGAGAAGTAAGGCGCCAGCGCGGCGCTCGTCTCGTGTACGCCGTCGCGCTCGTCGAGCAGCAGAATGAGCGCGTCGCCTGCGTGTGCCGTACTCGCGAATGCCGGCCAGAGTTCGTACTGATTGCGCCGGCCGCGAAGGCAGGTGCACGTGACCACGGGATGTCCGGGCAGATGATACGCCAGCTCGCTGGCGTCCTGATATCGATCGGCGCCGACCCAGCTCGTCGGCGCGACGACGAGGCGCCGCGTGCTGTCCACTCGAGCCGCGACACCTGGCCACCCCGCATTGCGCGCCAGCGGATCGCGGCGCGCCGGCAAGGGAAGAATGGGCGCTAGCGCGTGCGCGTACAGGACGATCACCAGCACGAGGGCGAGCGCAACGCCTCGTCGCAGCCATCGCGCATGACCCGCGGTCGCCGCGAGGCTCGCGAGCAGCACGACCCCGGGGATGTACGACGGCGCCGGCCAGTTGGGCTCCACCGAGCGACGTGTCGCGCTGTAGGCGAAGAACACCCAGCTCCCCACGGCGACGACAGCGAGTGCGAATCGCGCGTCGTCGAGCGGGCGGCGCAGCGTGCGCCACACGGCATGCGCCAGCAGCGCGAAGAGAATGGGTGACACCAGACCGAGCTGCCCCCCGATGAGCTCGAGCTCGCGCTTGAGCGCGGAGCCTTTTGGTGCGCCGAGTCCGTGCTGGATCTGGAAGCGGAACGAGATCCAGTCGTGCGCCGCGTTCCACTGGAGCACGGGCAGGAAGAGCAGCGTCGCGAGTACGCAGGCGACGTATGGACCCGGCTCGCGCAACCGTGCGCGTAGCGACGGGCGCGCCAGCACCGCGACGGCGATGGTGACGGGCAGCAGAATGGCGGTGTACTTGGAGGCGAAGGCGAGGCCGAGCGCGATGCCGGCGGCGCTCCACCAGCGCAGCGATTCGCGCGAGCGCACGATGGACTGGAGCGCGCGCACGACGCAGTACAGTCCGACGGCGCTCGTGGCGAGCAGCGGCGAGTCGGGTGTCGCCAGCACGAGCCCGGTGGCGGCGAGCGGCATGAGCGCGAACAGCACGGCGGCGCGGACAGAGGCCATGCCGCCAGCGAGTCGCCATGCGATGGCGCTCGTCGCGAGGCCGGTGATGCCTCCGGCGAGCACGGGGAAGAAGCGCACCGCGAGTGGAGTCGGCTCGCCGAACACCGTGCCGGCGCGTATCAACACGGCGATCATGGGCGGGTGATCGAAGTAGCCCCCCGCGAGGCGGCGCGACCATTCCCAGTAGTAGGTCTCGTCGGGAAAGAGTGGCAGGCGCGCCGCGAACAGCAGGCGGATCAGCGTGGCGAGCACCGTCACGACGACTGCCGCGAGCCACGCGCGGCGTTCGCGCTCGCTCGCGCTGATGAGCGTCGGCGCCGTCACGCCCCGCGGCGGCGCAGCATCGTCAGGCGTGAGAGCAGGAACAGCGCGAGGCCCCACGCGAGCCAGGCGATGCGCTCCTCGACTGACAGCGTGCGCAGCATCCCCCACGCAACGAGCGGCGCCGTGAGCGGCAGGGCGATGCCGGACTCGGTGTCGGCGACGTAGCGCTCCACTACGCGCGTGGTGCCGTGCCCGCCACGGCGAATCGTCGCGGCGATGATGAACGCGAGTCGCTCGGGCGTCTCGCCGCGCCAACCCGGCAGTGACATCAGCGTCCACCCTGTGGCCGTGCGTCCCCATCCGTGATGGTTGCTTCCCGCAACGAGGGCGAGATCCAGGCTGTCGGCGAGCGTGAGAATTCGCGCCCGCTCGCGTCGCACCTGGCCGAGTCCGCGCGGCGCGCCGTCGATGAGCTCGATGGCGCGGACTCCCATGGTGCCGGGTCCCCTGGCCGGGATCATTCTGGACAGGTCGCCCGGCAGGGTCTCGATGATCACGGGTTCATTGCCGGCGACACTGCTCGCGAGACGAAGCGCGTCCTCGTCGATATCACGAAGCGTCGCATTGAAGATGCCGCGGTACATGCGATCGGCGTCCAGCACGTTCACGTGCTCTCCCTTCCAGACCACCTCGATGGCGGGAAGCAGCGACACGCCCTGCCCCGCGAGGTCCGGGTTGTTGGACCATCCGTCGCGTGCGCCCTCGAAGGTGCGATGGTCGGACACGTACGCCGCATCGAAGCCCGCGTTGCGGTGCCAGGCGCGTACGTCCTCGGGTGTCCAGTCGGGGCGGCCGTCGTGCGAGAATCTCGTGTGCGCGTGGAAATCGATCACCACGATGTTCGGCTGCACCTCGATCGCCGCCATGGGACGCGGCAGCAGCGCGCCTCCGAAGTACACGGCCAGCAACGCCAGCACCGCGAGTCCCACCCGAGCGACGACGCGGGCTGCGCGCCGCGCGGGTGTGACCGTGGGCGGCATCACGCGCCCGCGCCATCGCCACCAGAGCGCGTAGCCGATGAACAGCGTGATCAGCAGCGCGATGTGCTGTCGCACACTGAGCAGCGTGAGGACATCGAACACATTGAGCAGCGGCGCGAGCAGCACGTATCCCGCCGATCGCACGAGCTCGGCCTCCGCCACCCGCTCCATCGTGGCAGCGTCGCGAATGGGCGGGATGGAAAACAGGGCGCTCACGAGCACGAGCACCATCAGAACGATCAGCGCCCACCAGGGGCGCACCGGCCGCAGCCGCGCGAGCGACTCGACGGAGACGTGCAGGCGGGATTTCTTGGCGCGGGACGCGGCGTCGCTTGGCACCAGGCTACTCTTGAGTGGAATGAAGTTCGCGCGGGTGAATTGCCGCGCCACAACATAGCCGCCCGCAAGGGCGTCCGCATTCTGTCCCACCCCAGCCCCGACGCACGCCGTGGCCAACCATCTCGCCACCGAAACGAGTCCGTATCTCCTGCAGCACGCGCACAATCCGGTGGACTGGTGGCCGTGGGGCGACGATGCGTTGTCGCGCGCGCGCGCCGAACGGCGGCCGATTCTGCTGAGCATCGGCTATGCGGCGTGCCACTGGTGCCACGTGATGGAACGCGAATCGTTCGAGAACGAGGAGACGGCCGCACTCATGAACGCGAACTTCGTCTGCATCAAGGTGGATCGCGAGGAGCGTCCGGACATCGACGCCATCTACATGCAGGCGACGCAGGCGATGACGGGGCACGGCGGATGGCCGATGACGGTGTTCCTGACGCCGGAGGGCGAGCCGTTCTACGCCGGCACCTACTTCCCGCCCGAGGATCGGCAGGGCATGCCCAGCTTTCAGCGCGTGCTCGGCGGCGTGGCGGACGCGTGGGCCAACAAGCAGGCGAGCGTCACGAAGACCACCGCGTCCATGCGCGACCTGTACGCGCAGAGTACGGAGCGCACCCGTGCCACCGGCGCGCTGGACGAGGCGCTCCTTTCGCGCGCGATGTCGTCGCTGGTACAGCGCTACGAGCCCCGATTCGGCGGCTTCGATGGCGCCCCGAAGTTTCCACCCACGATGACGCTGGATTTCCTGCTGCGGCAGTGGGCGCGCACCGGAGAAGCGCAGGCACTCGAGATGGCGACGCACACCTTTCGATCGATGGCGCGCGGTGGGATCTATGATCAGGTGGGCGGCGGCTTCTCGCGGTACAGCGTGGACGCGTACTGGCTGGTGCCACACTTCGAAAAAATGCTCTACGACAACGCGCTGCTCGTCCGGCTCGGCGCCAATCTCTGGCAGGCGACGCGCGAGCTCGAGTTCCGTCGCGTCACCGAGGAGACGATCGGGTGGCTCGCGCGCGAGATGACGTCGCCGGACGGCGGGTTCTATTCGTCGCTCGACGCCGACAGCGAGGGGCATGAGGGCCGCTACTACGTCTGGGACGCCAGTGAGCTGAACACCCTGCTCGGCGAGGATGCCAACCTGGTCAGCGCGTACTGGGGCGTGACCGCCGAGGGCAACTTCGAAGGGCGCAACATCCTGTTCGTGCCGCGCGACCCTGCCGACGTCGCCGCCGAGCAGCGCGTGACGCCCCCCGAGCTACGCACCGCGATCGACCGCGCGACGCGCATCCTGTACGACGCCCGCGAACGACGCGTGCGGCCAGCGCGGGACGAGAAGATTCTCGCCGGTTGGAACGGACTGATGCTTCGCGGGCTCGCCGAAGCGGCGCGCGCATTCGGCGACGCTGAATTGCGAGAGATGGCCGTGCGAAATGGCGAATTCCTGTTCCGCACGCTGGTGCGCGGAGACCGGGTGTTGCGCTCGTACAAGGACGGCGTGGCGAAGATTCCCGGATTCCTCGAGGACTACGCCGCGGTCGCGCTCGGCGCGCACGCGCTCTATCAGCTCACCTTCGATCGCATCTGGCTCGATCGCGCGCGCGCACTGGCGGACGCGATCATGCGTCGCTTCTGGGACGCCGGCGCGCAGGCATTCTTCGACACCGCCATCGATGCCGAGGTACTCGTCACGCGGCCGAGGGACGTCACCGACAATGCGATCCCCAGTGGCAGCTCGCTTGCGGCCGAGCTCTGCCTGCTGCTCGGCGACCTGCTCGCCGAGGGTGAGTACACGGAGCGCGCGCGGTACCTGCTGGAAACGCTGGCCGAGCCGATGGCTCGTTATCCCACGGCGTTCGGGCATGCGCTCGGGGCGGCGGACATGGCGGTTCGCGGCGCGGTGGAAGTGGCCATTGCCGGCGATCCCGGCGACGGTGCCTTCGGATCGCTCGCACGAGAAGTGGCGAACCGGTATGTGCCCTCGCTGGTGCTCGCCGGGGGAGAGGGCGAAGCGGCGGACGGCATCGCGCTGCTGGCCAACCGAGGTGGCGTGGAGCCCATCGCCTACCTGTGTCGCGCGTACGCGTGCGAGTTGCCGGCGGAAGATGCGGCGGTGTTCGGCCGGCAGCTGGACGCGCTGCGCGGGGGAAAGGGGCGTGGCGAAGGATGATCGAGAGCCACGAGGCGATACATTTCCGGAACGATTCGATACGCACCCGGACCAACGCACGCTCGCAGTACTGATATAAGTCGTTGCGCTGCTGCATGTTGTACATGCGTCACCCCCCGGTCGATCGCGGCACTCGTCCTGCCCGGACGTGAGTGGATCGAGCACTGGAACGCTCAGGGACCATGGGGGGTGCATGCGATGCGGTTGGCCGACAGTCCCCCCCCGATGAATGTTGGGGTTTGGGCTCCAGCCCGTCCCTCCCTCTCGTCACTCCCGACGCGCGTGGCCGACCTTCGCATTCTCGCGCTCACCGACTCCTTCCAGGCCGAGTGGGCCGGCCTGGCGGCATCGCACGGCTTCTCGCTCGTGCGGGCCGCCGAGCCGGCGGATCTGGAGTCGCGCCGCGGCGTGGTGACCATCGTGTCGGCGGCGGGAGACGAAGTACTTCTCGAGGGAGCGCTCCGTCGCATGCCGCGCAACGTGCGACTCGTGGCGGCGGTCGGCGCGGTGCCGGATCATCGGCTCGCCGCGGCGCTGGTGCGGGCGGGTGCCGACGAGTATTTCGCGCTGCCGCAGGATCTGCCGCATCTCGTGTCGTGGCTGCGCGACGGCGCCGCGCGGCTGAAGGCGGACGCCGACGCGTCGGCATTCGCGAATGCCGAGCGTGGCAAGCTGCACTTCGACGGCATTCTCGGCGAGAGTCCGGCGTTGCACGCCGCGCTCGAGCGAGCGGCACGCGTGATCCCGCGCCCCACGGTGACGATTCTCATCACGGGCGAGACGGGCACCGGCAAGGAGCTGCTCGCGCGCGCCATCCATTACAACGGCCCCCGGCGCGACGCCCCGTTCGTGGACGTGAACTGCGCGGCGATACCGGAACAGCTGCTCGAGAGCGAGTTGTTCGGACACGAGCGAGGCGCGTTCACCGGCGCGGTCGGGTCGAAGCCGGGCCTGATGCAGCTGGCGGACGGCGGCACGCTCTTCCTCGACGAGATCGGTCATCTCGCGCTCCCGCTCCAGGGGAAGATCCTTCGCGCGCTCGAGGAGCGCGTCATCCGGCGGGTGGGAGGCACACGCGCGATTCCGTTCGAGGTGCGGCTCATCGCCGCCACGCACGTGGACCTCGCGAGCGCCGTACGGCGCGGCGAGTTTCGGGAGGATCTCTACTATCGGCTGAACGTCGTTCCCATCGAGTTGCCCGCACTGCGCGCCCGGCACGACGACGTGCTGACCATTGCGTCGTACTTTCTTGCCCGTTTCGCGCGCGAGTACGACCTCGCGCCCTTCGTGCTGTCTCCCGCGGCCGTCCGGGTACTGCGCGATCGCCGTTGGCCAGGCAATGTGCGCGAGTTGCGCAACGCGATCGAGCGCGCTGTGCTGCTGTCGAACGGCTCCGTGCTCGAGGCAAGCGACATTGCTGAACCGGTCCGGGATGATCGGGTGAGCGACTCGCTCCCCTTCCCCACCACGATCGCCGATCTCAACCGCGCCGCCGTGGCGCGGATGCTCGATCTGTGCGGGGGCAACAAGACCGAGGCCGCGCGCCGGCTGGGCATCTCTCGACCGCGACTGCATCGGCTGCGCAGTGCATCGTCCGCCGACGTGGACGACGAAGGCACCGACGACCGGTCGACCTCGTGACGCGCCACACCTCCACTCCCCGATGAAGGGTTTCCGCATGCCACTTCGACGTCCTCATCCGAGCACCCTCGCGCTCGCCGTGTTCGCCGCGCTTTCATGCTCCGACGCCACCGCACCCGACGGCGTGAACGAGCGCGAGTCCACCGACCTGCGATTGCTCGCCGCGCCCTACGGCACGCCGCAACTCGTCACGACCTCGACGAGCTTCTACGCCGTGAAGGGAAAGATCTCCGGGACGGACATCTGGTATCGTCCACGCGCCGGACGCACCGACTCCACGAAGTTCCTCGAGTTCCGCCTGGGCACGGCGTCGCTCGACAAGCGGCCGAATGGCACCACGATCGCCACCGGCGACTCGGTGCTCATCACGCTGAATGTCACCGACCCGATGCACTTCATCATCGAGTTGCAACCGTCCGGGCTGCGGTTTGCGGCGAGTGACCAGCCGCGTTTGAAAATCTCCTTCGCCGCCTGTGGCGACGACCTGAACTACGACGGAAAGGTGGACGCGGCCGACCTCGTCCTGCTGGCGGCGCTCAGCGTCTGGCGTCAGGAGGCGCCGTTCCAATCGTGGTTCAAGATGTCGAGCACGGTCTCGCCTTCGGTGAAGGAGGTGGACACGCAGCTCGGCGGCTTCACCGGTTACGCGCTGATGTGGTAGGCGCATACCTCCCGACACGCCATGCTCCCCTTGCCGGACTCCCTGCTCACCACGGCGCGGCAGCGCGCCGCGGCGGGCGCGTGGCGTGAGGTGGCGTCGCTGCTGTCACCGACGGCCAGCGAGCAGCTCGGGCTCAGCGAGGAGGCCGTGCTGTTCTCCGAGGCGATCCTGTACCTGGGTGAGGAGCGGCGCGCGCTCGCGCTGCTGCGCGCCATTTTGCCCGACGTCGCGCCGGGCACGGACCGTGGGCTGTATCGGAGAGCGGTGAACATGCTCGGCGTCGCCTGCTTTGCTCTGGGTGACCTCGACGAGGCGAATGCCGCGCTGCACATCGCGCTGGACCTCGCCACGCAGGACGACGACGCGCTCCTGCTCGCGCAGGCGACGAACAATCTCGGCACGATCGCCAACCTGCAGGGCCGGCATGAAGTCGCCCTGTCGCACTATCGGGTGGCGATCCCCACCCTGCAACGCATCGGTCAGCCACAGCGCCTGGCCAACGTATACCACAACATCGGCATCACCTGTCGCGCCACCGGCGACCTCGAGCAGGCGGACGAGCATGAGCTGCGCGCCATCGAGTACGCCACCGGGAGCGACGTCCCGCGACTCGTCGCCATGTGCCGGACGGGGCGCGCGGAGATCGCGCTGCGGCGCGGCGATGCACCGCTCGCCGAGACGACGGCGCGGCTGGTCATCGACGAGTTGCGGCAGCTGGGTGACCCGCTCAACGAAGCCGATGCGCATCGCGTGGTGGGCGCGGCGTGCGCTGCACAGCGACGGTACGACGACGCGCTGCTCTCGTTCTCACGCGCACTGGAGATCTCGCGCGCGCATGGGCATGCCCTGAACGAGGCGGAAGTCCTGCGCGACCGGGTCGACGTTCGCGTGCGACGGGCCGAGCGCGCGCTGGCGCTGGACGACGCGCGCGCGTCGCTCGCGATCTTCGAGCGACTTGGCGCGCAGGGAGAGTGCGACGCGCTCAGGGAACGGATCACGACGCTCGCGTAGGGCGATCGCGCCGGCGCGGATCAGACCACGACGAACGCCGCCAGCCACTCCTTCGCGTGATCGTCCTGCTGATACAGCGTGTCGACCTCCACCACGAGCGCTGCGCCATCGCGCCGCAGTGCGAGCCGATCCATGCTTCGTGTCGCACGCCCTTCCAGGAACACTCCGTCGTCGCGATAGCGCGACTTGTGCTTGGGACACTGGAACTGTCGGTCACCACTGTTCCAGCGCAGCGCGGTGTTCTGATGCGGGCACGCGAGCGAGAAGGCGAACACCTTGCCCGTCGTGCGCGCAACGATGACGCCGTTGTCCCGGTCGATGGACACTCCGTCGACGTCCGGCATGGGGTACCGCTTTTCATCCGTGCGGTCGTGCGGCGCGGCGAGCAGGGCGTGGATCGCCTGAATCGTTGCGCCATCGGCATCGCGCGCCACGAGGCCCAACGAGCCGAGTGTGGCGAGCGCGGCTCCGACGGCGCGGAGAAAGTGGCGGCGGTCGCCGTCAAGGGGGCAGTCCGTGCAGTCTGGCGAGTGGGTCATCAGGCGAGATTGAGAAGCGCCACGCCGGCCAGCGTGATGGCGAGCCAGAGCGCGATGCTGGTGACGGCGATGGCACGAAGTCGGCGCCAGTGGGCGGCTGTGTCTGCGCCCGTGTCCGGGCTGGTGGTTCGCATGCCGCGCTCCGTGCGCGTCAGGAGTGCGCCGTTGGCGAGCAGCGCCACGATGAATCCCAGCTTCACCCAGAAGATCCAGGAGCCGAAGTAGACCTCGACGTCAGCGAGCAGCAGGGCGAGTCCGCTCACGAACGAGAGCGAGAGCGCGCCGAGCACCACCGGGTGCGCGGCGCCAAGCTCGGCCAGGTGGTGTGCAGCCGCGAGCGGATCGTCATGATGCACTCGCAGCGTGGACCGGTCGAGCGCGATGGCGAGCCCTCCACCGACGACCACGGGCGCGACGTGCAGAAAGGTGACGAGCGTGGGCAGGACATCCGAATGTCCGTAGATCCGCGCCCACGGCGCGGCGAGATCCACGAGCAGTTCGGGGGGTGCGATCATCGCGCGCCGCTCATCGATTGGCGATGAGCATCGTGGCGTAGCCGGAGAGCGCCGTACTCATGGAGATGATCGCCAGGCGTCGATGCTCCCGACGCTTGACGCCCGATCGTGTGGCTTCCGGACCGAGCTTCACGCCAGCATAGGTGAAGCCCGCATCTGCAGCGAGCATCAAGGTGCTGTGGACCAGCCGCGCCGTGCGTCCTTCGCGCACGCCGCGCGACTCCCACAGGTTCCATATGCCGGTCACCGTGTTCACGGTAAACAGCGCCGCCAGGCCACCCGCGCCCACACCATGCAGCGTCTTCGCCCACGCGGGATCCGATCCACCCGACTGGTAGAGCTGGTTGCCGGCGATGGACTGCGCGGCGAACAGGGGTACGGTCGTGTACGACGCATAGCGATGGATGCGCAGGCGCGTCGCGTAGCCATCGCTCACCTCGACGACGCGCGACCGGCGGCGGGGCATGGTGTCCGTCGCGTGCATCCCGACGGCGGTGGCGGGGCCGAACGCCGATGCACTCCCGGGGGCGGCGCGCACCGTCGTCGTGTCGGAGGGCATGGCGAGGAGCACGGCGGTCGCGAGCTGAAACGCGAACGGCACGTCACTGCACCTTGACCGTGCCGTTCATTCCGGCGTGGATCGTACACGTGTACCCGTACGTGCCGGTGGCTGCGGGCATGGCCACGGTCCGATCACCCGTCGACCAGTTGGGCACGGAGGTGATGGTCTGGTTGGCGAAGCTCACGTTGTGCGCGATGCCGTCGGCATTGCTGAACGTGATCGTCGCGGACGGCGCGACAACGATGTCCACCGGATCGAAGAGGTTGTTCCGGAGCGAAACCGACGTCGTGGCGACCGGCGTTCCCGGCGTTCTGGGGGTGGTGGGCGTGGTGGGCGTACTTCCGGAAGATCCACCGCCGCAGGCGGAGACGGCGACGAACGCAATCACGAGCGGGAAGCGCATGTGTCACTCCTTGCGACGAGGGTGGCCGGTGCCGGACGCCGTCAGGTATAGCAAGGAGAGCCGCTCGCCGATAGGCGAATTCAACCCGTTGCGGTATTGGCAGTTACGCGCAGATGTCCGCAGTCGCTGGCAGCGGCGGCGTATCGCGGCGTGACGAGGGCGTATTGGTTCATTACGCCACGGTGCGAACGAGAACGGCCGCCCGGAAGTGGGGCGGCCGATTCGAGTGTGTCACGTCCCGCGGTACTCAGCGTCGATCGTACGCGGATCCGTGTCGCAGCTGTTCGCGCTGAAGCACGGTGTCGGCCAGGCGGTGAACGATGGCATCCACCTGTTCGCTCGACAGCTTGTCACCCGTCGCGATGACGCGCTCGCGGAATCGCGCAATGAGTGACTCGCGGCGGCGGTGCGTGGAGGTCACGGCATTCTCGAAGAGATCCCATTCCGCACCCATCGCGCACCTACCCGTGCGCCGCGCGGCGGCGAGGACGCGGGGTGGGCGCCGGCTCGAAGTACTCCAGCTCCACGGCGGCCATTCGCGTGGACAGCTCCAGCATGTCCTCGTCCGGCATGTGCGCGCAGACGGGCCGCAGCCGATGCGCGATGTCGAGCGCGAGGGCACGGACCCGATCGGGCACGTCGGGACTGGGGAGCGTGCGATTCACCATGCGCGACGCGCCGAGTAGCTGGAATGGTGTGTCATATCGTGTTCCTACCGGACGCGGCAGGTTCCGGAAGGTCACACGAGCATCACACGCGGACGTCCGTCAGTCTGCCCGCTCGCGCGCGTCCCCCGCGAAATAGCACTCGATGCACGCGCTCACCACGCCCCCGAGCACATCCGGAGCGGCCTCGCCGAGTCGCGCCCTCGGCTCACCCAGCGTGGCCCACGCGAGCTTCACCGCCACGAGGAGCTTCTCGATCGGCACGTCCCGCGCGCGGACATAGACGCACAGCGGGGCCATCGTGCCGTTGAAGTGCGTGCGGAGGGCGGGGGTATCGTACGCCGACGCGACCGGAAGATCGACGAGTGCGTCCAGCAGGACGCGGCGCGCTTCGGCAATCAGCGCGTCATCGGCCTCCGCGCTCTGGACAGGTGTCCGTGAAGCGGTTGGGGTGTACGGCGTGTGGTGCATCCGCCCTCCGGAGCTCGAGGCGCGCGTTTCGTCCGGCACGTGTGTGCCAGATCACAGGCGTTCGGCTCCTTCGAGCATAGCGGACCTGACCGCGGAAGTCCAGCAAATCATTTCGTTATAACGTCTTAACCTATTGCACGGCACGGCCGTCGTCGCTCGTCTTGCGGCCGCGTTCGCTATGCCGGACCGGACTACCGGCCTCTCATCCAGTGCTTCGGATTGCGCCACGGCGTGGGATCGAAGATGGACTCGTCCAGCGCCACGTTCGTCCGGACGTCCTCGTACTCCTCGTAGAACACGAGGTTGCCGTCATTGTAGATCTCGACGCGCGGTGCGATCCAGCCGCCGTCGCGGCGTTCATAGTTCACGAAACGGATATCCTGCACCTTGCTGGAATCAGCCCGCGTGGGCTCGACGAGTCGCACGAGATACAGCCGTTCGCCGTCGATCCACGCCTGCTTGCGCCGCAGGTCTCCGCGGAGCGCGCCCACCACCACCATCGACCGGCCCTCGAACGTCGTCTCGTGCACCCGACTCAGGTCGATGCCCTGCCCGCGCAGCATCGCCACGGACCGGGCACTGGAATTCTCGTAGATGTCGAATCCCAGGAGGAGCAGATCGTTGATCCCGGGCGCACCCTGGATGACACGCCCATTGGTGGCGACGAACTGACTGTCGCGCGCGTAGAGCACCCCGTTGCCCGCGCTCATCGGATCGAAGTCGATGCGCAGCCGGCCCGGAATCTTCATCGCCTCGTACCAGGTCTCCACCTTCCAGGTCCCGTTCGGCAACAATCGCGAGGTCTTCTGGCGGAAGGTGAGGGTCTTGTACCACTTGCCGTCGTAACGGGCGCGCATGGCCTCCACGACGTCGGCGCCCGTGGCGAAGCGCGGCGTGACGCGCACGGTGGCGGGCGTGGCCGTGGACGGCGCGGACGTGGCGACGGCCGGCCCGCGCGAACAGGCGGCGAACAGCAGGGCAGCGAGCGTGGCGGCGGCGACACGCAAGGATGAATGGCTCATGCTCCTAACTTTCTGTTTGTCCACGGCCGGCGCAACTGCGCGCGTCACACGAGGCATCCAGATCCCGCGCGCTGGTGGGACTTCGGCCTTCGGTCTAAGCTTGTAGCATGAGCGACGACGCCCCCTCGTTCGTGCGAGGCATCTTCGCCGGCGCGATCCACGACAGTCTCCTCTTTCCATTTCCCGACTCGCTCGACGCGCGCGATCCCGATGAAGCGCGCACGGTCCGCCGCCTCGTCGCCCATCTCGAGCGCCTGCGCGCAAGTGGCGTGATCGATCCGGCCCGGTTCGACGAGGAAGAGTGCGTGCCCGACGAGACGATTCGCGCGCTCGCGGACGGTGGCTGGATGGGGCTCTCCATCCCGCGCGAATACGGAGGGCTCGGACTCTCGGCTGCGGCGTACGCCCACGTCTTCGGCGCGATTTCCAGCGTGGACGCGTCGTTGGGCGTGCTTCTCGGCGTCCACTGTGGGCTGGGGTCCAAGGCGATCGTCCTGTTCGGTTCCCCCGAGCAGAAGGCGCGCTACCTGCCCATGCTGGCTCGCGGCGAAACGCTGGCGGCCTACGCGCTCACCGAGCCCGAGACCGGATCGGATGCGCAGAACATCGTGACGCAGGCGCAGCCGAACGCCGACGGGAGCTGGACACTCACCGGACGCAAGCACTGGATCGGCAACGGGCATCGCGCCGGCGTGATCGCGACGTTCGCGCAGGCACCCGTGGAGCGCGGTGGCAAGACGGTGCTGCGCCCGACAGCCTTCATCATTCGTCCTGACATGCCGGGATTCCACGTTGCGGGCACGGTGCGCAAGCTCGGCATTCGCGGCTCCACCCAGGCGGAACTGGTGTACGACGGCCTTCGCGTGCCGGCCGATCACCTGCTCGGCGCAGTGGGCAAGGGATTCGGCGTCGCCGTGAAGGTGTTGAACGGTGGGCGTCTCACGCTCGCGGCCGGCTGCACGGCGGGCACCAAGTCGCTCCTCGCGCAGATGGTGACGTTCGCGGAATCGCGCGTGCAGTTCGGTCGTCCCATTGCCGACTTCGAAATCACCCAACGCAAGCTGGCGCGCACGGCGAGCGACCTCTACGCCGCCGACGCGATGCTCGGTGAGCTGACGCGACTCGCCGAGCATCCCGACGGCGAGTACGCATTGGAGGCGGCGTGCTGCAAGGTGTTCGCGAGCGAGATGCTGTGGCGTGCCGCCGACGAGATGGTGCAGGTGGCCGGCGGCCGCGGCTACGTGAAGCCGTATCCATATGAACGTCAACTGCGCGACGCCCGCATCAACCGGATCTTCGAAGGGACGAACGAGATCCTGCGACTGTTCATCTCGCTCAACGGCATCCAGGCGCCGGCGGCGCAGCTCACGGAGCTTGGCATCGCCCTGCGGCGTCCGCTCCAGAACCTGGGACTGATCTCCGGGTTCGCGGCATCACGCGTCGCGAGCCGGTTGGGGGCGACGCCGACGCTCGACGTGGAACTGCACGCGCGGCTCGCGGGCCATGCGCGGCACTTCGAGAAGCACGTCGCGGAGATGAAGGACGCGGCGGAGCGCGTGATTCGCGCCTATCGCAAGGAGATCGTGGAGCGGCAACAGGAGCTCGAGCGCCTGAGCGACATGGCGATCGAGCTGTTCGCCACCGCGTGCGTGCTCGCACGCACGCAGCGGTTTCTCCTCGCCCGGGGAGAGGAGGGTTGCGCGCGCGAGCTGGCGCTGTGCGACCTGTTCGTGGTGGAAGCGGGTCGCCGCTTCCGGAACAGCCGCCTCAGCCTGCAGAGCGCACAGGACGAGACGCGGCGACAGGTGGCGTCCGCGGTGCGCGACGCCCACGGATACGGCGTCGAGGACGCCATCATGGAAGACGCCATCATGGAGGACGCGTGATCTACGACATCTCGGTGGCACTACGCACAGGTGGGGTGGTCTATCCCGGCAATCCGCCCATCTCCATCACGGCCCAGCAGGCGATCTCGCAGGGGGCGGGGGCGAACGTGTCGCGACTGGACCTCGGGTCGCACTCCGGCACCCATGTCGACGCGCCCAAGCATTTCTTCGACGATGGCGCCGGCGTCGATGCGCTGCCGCTGGACGTGCTCATGGGGCCCGCGCGGCTGATCGCGTTCGGCGACGATGTGCGAAGTGTCGGTGAAGCGCACCTGCGCATGTTCGACCTGGCTGGCGTGACGCGGCTGCTCATGCGCACGCGCAACTCCGCCTGGCTGGCGAGCGGCGCGACCGACTTCCATCCCGATTACACGTACCTGGCTCCCGATGGCGCGGCGTACCTCGTGACGCTGGGAATCAAACTCGTGGGCGTGGACTATCTCTCGGTGGAGCAATTCCATTCGGGACATCACCGGACGCACCGCACGCTGCTCGAGCGGGGCGTGGTGATCGTGGAGGGGCTCGTACTCACCGAGCCGCCACCCGGCAACTACGAGCTACGCTGCCTTCCGCTCAAGCTCGCCGGCCTGGATGGTGCGCCAGCACGAGCGGTGCTGGTGGGATGACGAACGGACGGAACAATTCAAACCTGGGGAGACCATGCAGCTCGCGATGATCGGTCTGGGCAAGATGGGCGGCAACATGACGGCGCGGCTGATGCGCGACAAGCATTCCATGGTCGTCTACGACCATCACCACGAAAACATCGCGAAGTACGTCGCGCTCGGCGCGAGTGCAGCGACTGATCTCACGCATCTCACGGGTCAGCTCAGCGGTCCGCGCATCGTCTGGATCATGGTGCCCGCCGGCAAGCCGGTGGATGAAACGATCGCCGCGTTGCTTCCCGGCCTGTCGCCTGGCGACATCATCATCGACGGCGGCAACTCGAACTACAAGGAAACGCGAGCGCGCGCCGAACGGCTCGCGACGCAGAAGATCCACTTCATCGACGCCGGCACGAGCGGCGGAATCTGGGGCCTCGAGAACGGCTACTGCCTGATGGTCGGTGGCGAGCCGGCACCGGTGAAACAGTGCGAGCCGATCTTCCTGTCGCTCGCGCAGGCGGGTGGCTATGCGCACGTCGGCCCGCCGGGTGCCGGCCACTACGTGAAGATGGTGCACAACGGCATCGAATACGGCCTGCTCCAGGCATTCGCCGAGGGCTACGAAATCCTTGGCGCCTCGAGCAAGTATCCGGGGCTCGACCTGCACAAGATCGCCGAACTCTGGCAGCACGGGAGCGTCGTGCGGTCGTGGCTGAACGAGCTGGCCGTGCGCGCCTTCGCGAAGGACGCGCGGCTGGAGAAGCTGAAGGGCTTCGTGGCCGACTCGGGCGAGGGACGGTGGACGGTGGCCGAGGCGATCGAGGAGGATGTTCCAGCGCCGGTGATCACGCTGTCGCTGCTGATGCGCCTCCGATCGAGGCAGGAAGACTCCTTCGGCGCCAAGGTGATCGCCGCGCTGCGCAATGAGTTCGGCGGGCACGCGGTGAAGGGCTCGTGACGGGTCCCCTGGCTGGACATGTGCGGGCTTCGAAGGTGAGCGGCCAATACGGCGTGGTGCCGGGTGCGCCGGCCGAGCAGGCGGATCCGTGCACGATGGTGATCTTCGGCGCGACGGGCGACCTGACGAAGCGGAAGCTGTTCCCCGCGCTCTATCAGCTCGCGGCGGAGCACCTGCTCCACCCGAACTTCGCCGTGCTCGCCGTGGGCCGCGAGCCTGCGGAGACGGATACCACATTCCGCGAGCGCATCCGGCTGGCGCTCGTGGATTCCGACGAGGTGAAGCACTTCAACGACGACGTCTGGAAGCGGCTGGCTGCGCGGACCTTTTACGCGGGCGGCGACGCGAGCGATGCGTCGGCGTATGAGCTGATCAAGCGGCGGCTCGTGGAGATCGAGGAGACGCGGGCTGAGACGGAGCGCAACCGCTTCTTCTATCTCGCCGTGCCACCGAGCGTGTTCGAGCCGATCGTGCGTCACCTGTCCAGCAGTGGTCTCGTGCCCAAGCACGACAACCCGAAGGAGCGGCCGTGGGCGCGCGTGGTGGTGGAAAAGCCCTTCGGCCACAGTCTGGAGACGGCGAAGACGCTCAATGCGCTGGTGCTGTCGCTGTTCGCCGAGCATCAGGTGTACCGGATCGATCACTACCTGGGCAAGGAGACCGTGCAGAATGTGCTCGTGTTCCGCTTCGCGAACACGATCTTCGAGCCGCTCTGGAACCGGAGCCACATCTCGCACGTGCAGATCACCGCAGCCGAGGAAGTGGGTGTCGAGGCGCGCGGGCGGTACTACGAGGAAGCCGGCGTGGTGCGGGACATGTTCCAGAATCACCTGCTCCAGCTCCTCGCGCTCACGGCGATGGAGCCGCCGTCATCGATGACCGCGAACGCGGTGCGCGATGAAAAGGTGAAGGTGCTCAAGTCCATCCGCTGGCTCACGCCTGAGAGCATTCCGTCCAGCACGGTGCGCGCGCAGTACGCGCCGGGGACCATCCGCTCGAAGGCGGTGACGGGGTATCGCGCCGAGCCGGATGTGGCCGAGGACTCGCACACGCCCACGTTCGCCGCGGCGCGGTTCTACATCGACAACTGGCGTTGGCAGGGAGTGCCGTTCTACGTGCGCAGCGGCAAGCGGTTGGGCAAGCGCGTGTCCGAAATCGCGGTGCAGTTTCACGCCCCGCCGCACCTGATGTTCGGGGGTGCCGAGGGTCACGCACCACTACAGGCCAACACGCTCGTGATGCGGGTGCAACCCAACGAGGGCATCTCGCTCAGCTTCGAGGTGAAGGTGCCGGGCGCGGCGGTGGCAATGACGCAGCATGTGGAAGTGGCGCCGGTGGAGATGGACTTCACGTATGCGGAGGCATTCGGCGAGACGGCGGCTCCGGCGTACGAGACGCTGCTGCTGGACGTCATGATCGGCGAGATGACGCTGTTCCTGCGCAGCGACGAGGTGGAAGCGGCGTGGAAGATCATCGATCCGCTGCTGTGCTATTGGGAGGAGCACACACCGAACCCGATGGCGACGTACGCTGCGGGAACGTGGGGGCCGGACGAGGCGGATCAGCTGATTGCGTCGGATGGAGCGGCATGGCGGACGCCATGATTTCCGTTGTGAGAACGGCAGGAGGAGAGGGCTGAAGCTGGGGGCGGGAAGCGGGAAGCGGTGGGCGGTGAGTCTGAACCGCGCTCGGCGCCTGATGCATCTACCTCAAGCCTCAAACCTCCAGCCTTCTAGCTCTGACCTCCTGCCTTGAGGCTCTCCCGCTGCAGTCGCCAGCCTTCGCTCGGCGAATAGGCATCGCGAACTGCAGCGGGAGAGCGAGAAGGTTGGAGATTGGAGCGTGAAGTGGGGAGGCAGGAGGTGTGAGGTCTGTCCGCAGAGAGCAGGTACTCAGTGCCCACCGCTCATCGCTCCCCGCTTCAAGCTCACCGCTCTCCTGCTGCCCCTGCGAGACTCGATGGGGAGCGCGCCAGCCCTCACGTCAATCGCTTGGCCCGATCCCCTCGCGTAAACAGCAAACTCCGTCGCGAGCCGCCAATCGTACCCTGCACCACGTTCACCTGGTCGTCGAACAGGTCGCACATCACGGCATTGCGCACGCTGAGCGGCGCGAGTCCGGCAGGCGAGCGTGCTTCCACGCACACCCACACCAGATCGGCGGTACGCCGCATGCCGCACGACTGCACGGCGAGCAGTCGGCCCGTGCGATCAGTGAACGAGAACGCGCCGCTCACATACGCGAACGCGCTGGCATCCGTGATGGATGCACCGCGCGAGCGGCGCGCGACGATCGTTCCGAAGTCGTCGGCGAACACGCGGACGACGGCGCGCACCGTGCCCCGCGCGCGGTCCTCGGTGAGCTCGGTGATGGTGGTATGCAGTGGATGCGCCGCGAGTGGCCGCGCCGACGACAACAGCGCAATCGATGCGGCGACCGTGAGTGCCAGACGCGCCGCCGTGCCGCCGCTCACCACGGACTCCGCTGCGCCGCCCACACGGTGCTCACCGCCACGACCACCGCCGACACGGCCATGACACGTACCCGCAGCGCCGGCCAGCGAGCGCTCGTGAGCCGCCACGAAGCGATGACGCGATCCACTCCCACCAGCGCCAGCGCCACCGTCGCCAGCACGAGTACCTGCCCCACCTCGATCCCGACGTTGAAGCCGAACAGCGGGACGGCAATGGGCTCCACGAACAGCGCCTTGAGATAATTCGCGAACCCGGCGCCGTGGACGAGGCCGAACACGCCGGCGAACATGGGCC
>JANLTI010000189.1:0-2343 GCA_031362845.1 Gemmatimonadaceae bacterium
GCGGCGGATCTCGCCGCCAGTGCCGCCGCCATGAGGCGCTCGCTCAGCAGTCCCTGCCGGGCGACCGCATTCTGGACCAGCGCCTCCGTGCCCTGCTGGGACGTCTGGGCGACGAGCACGCCGAGACTGGCGATCGCCGAGGCGATGACGACGAGGACGGCGAAGCGTGTGCGTCGCCCGAGTTCGGAGGGAGTGACCACGAGCGAAGGATCGTATCCAGGAGGGTGTACTCCCTGACAGTCGAGGGCACCTCCAAGTCACGCTCTCGCGAGCTGCTCCCGGCCTGGGCGGCGCGGGAGCAGGGCGTCAGTCGGCGACGTCGAGCCGGAGGAGCTGGTCGGCGTCGAGCTTTCGCCAGTTCATGGGATAGCGCCAGACACGCCGCACGCACTCGCGGGAGTTGAGCACGAGACACTGCGCTGCGCGCGCCCAGGGCTGCGGGGTGTCGACTTCGCGGACCGCCCATTCCACACCGCTGCGATCTATCACGATGTGAGGATACTGTTCGTCGGCCGCGCCTCCGTTGGCGGGGAAGACATGACCATTCGCGTCGACACTCCAGGACACCAGAATCACCCACCGCTGCTTTTCATGAAGGCGGCGACGTACCCCGCCCAACCGTCTGTGCTGTCGCTTTCATGATGAAAGCTTCGTGCCGCGATCGTCGAATCGCTGAGCAATTCGCCACGAAGCACGACCGCCCGGTGACGGTCGGCTGTCACCGGGCAGGTATGTGGACGGGCTCATGCGAAGATGGCGTCGTCACGGTGCACCTAAGTCAACTTCCGTGCCGACATCCGGACCATATTCGCGCGTCCCGGTTCAGATGCCGCCGAGGAGGTTGTCGATGCGTTTTTCGCCGGCGTCCATGGCGCGGCCTTCGAGGATAGCGCGCATGAGGTCGTCTACCTCGAGCTCGAAGTCCAGCGGGAATTTCCGATTCTCGGGAAAGCGAAGGACGGCGCCGATCACGAGGGGAAAGTGCGGCTCGGCATCCTCGTCGTCGCCTTCCTCCTCGTCGCCTTCCTCGTCGTCGCCGTCGAGTTCGTCGTCGTCGTCATCATCGCCGTCATCATCGTCGTCGTCAGCCCCGGTGGCTTCCTCGTAGGAGGTTCCGGTGAGCGACGCGGAGGCAGCCCACGGCTCCACCTTGTCCTCGTCGTCATCCTCCGGCGACACGCTCTCCTGAATCGCGCGCATCGTGCGTTCGGGCAGGAGCGTGGAGAGCTCGCCACGTACGCCGCCATCTTCTTCCCAGGCGGCGCCCACAACGATCACCGCTTCGCCGAACGCATCACTCGCGAAGAACGCATCGACGAGTTGCGAGGGGTACGCATTCACGGCGAGCAGCACGTCGCCCGGTCCGGCGCGGGTGAAGGCGAGCGGTTGTTCACCGGGCGCCGCGCCGGGACGGTCGATGCGCTCGATGCGAAGCAGCAGCGGCTCGGGGACGATGAACGTGAGCGGATTGTCGCGGGTGAACGGGCCGCGAGGCACGGGGGGCTCATCGGGCGCGGCCGAGTCACCGGCATCATCGAGTTCGCCGGCGTCGTCTGCGGGAGGATCCAGCGGCTCGTCGGGTGGTGGACAGCTCATCCCTGAACCTATCGGACATGCACGCCGAACGCTCGCGCTGCCTGTGGAACGACGTACTGCCGCAGGCGCGTCGCTCCCACGTCGCGGCGCTGGCGCCCTCCCCGTTCCGATCTAGATTCACACTGCGGCGATGTAGACCGCAGGCTCGCCATCCCACGTCGGGGACGTCATGCAGTCCAAGCCAGAATCCGCCCTTCGCCTAGCGCGCGCCGACGCGCCGGCTCGCCTCGATCCGCCGGCGCCACGCCTCACCGCCTCCAGCGTCGAGCGGAATCCGGGCATGCCGCTGGATCTCGACATCGTGCGTGCGCTCCGGGTGAATCGCTCCGCAGTGGAGCGTCGAGCCGCCACGATTCCCACTCGGCGCACCGTCAAGAAGGAGTGGCAGGCGGCGTGGTTGCTGCGCGCCGTGTCGCTGATCGACCTCACGACGCTGGCGGGCGACGACACGCCCGGCAACGTGAAGCGGCTGTGCGCCAAGGCCGCGCGTCCCGTGCGCCGCGATCTCGTGGACGCGCTCGGTGTCGCCGACCTCGAGCTCACCGTCGGGGCCGTCTGCGTCTATCACGCCATGGTTCCCACGGCGGTGGTCGCGCTCGAGGGCAGCGGCATCCCGGTGGCCGCTGTCTCCACCGGCTTTCCCGCCGGCCTGTCGCCCATCGAGGAGCGCGTGCGAGAGATCCGCGCATCGGTTGCGGCCGGTGCGAGGGAGATCGACATCGTCATCACGCGCGGCAATGTGCTGAC
>JANLTI010000203.1:0-12489 GCA_031362845.1 Gemmatimonadaceae bacterium
GCGCGGCGAGACTTGCCCGCGCCCTCGAACTGGATGGTCAGGTCGTGATATCCGAGCGGAGGAACGACGGGCAACTCGAGGTGCATGCGACGCGAGCGTCCACCATGCGTCGTGCCCATCCACTGCGACTCGATCCCCTCCTCCGTGCGCAACGTGAGCGTCCATTGTACCGTCTCGGCGTGCAGCGACGGCATGCGTACCACCACCCTGGACAACCCGCGACTGCGCCGGCGCACGACCCGCACCGGCTCGATCCACCGGCGGCGCGCGGCGGCACGCAGTGCGCGGAGTGCAGCGTCGGCTCGCTCCTCGCTGCTGGCGTCGAATCCCATGGCCGCGAGCAGCGCCATGCGCGTCTCGTCCGACGTGATGCGACGGCTCTCGCCCGTCTGGTCCACGTACGATGACTGGATGCCGAGTCGCTCGGCCAGCTTCACCAGTGCGGGTCGTTCGCTCACGCGCCAGCGCGCTCCGGCACGAGGACGAGCGCCGACAGGGGCGGCAGGTCGAGCTCGATGGAGTACCGCCGGCCGTGATACGGAATGTCGTGCGCGGGCACGCTCGCGAACTCGCCGAACCCGCTGCCTCCCCATGCCGCGTCGTCGCTCGAGAGCACGCGGGCATACCTCGTCATGTCGGGCACACCGATGCGATAGCCTGGTTGCGGCGTCGGGGTGAGGTTGAGGATCACCACGACGTGCTGCTCGCCCGCCCACCGCAGATACGAGAGCACGGAGTTGTCCCGGTCGGAGACGTCGATCCATTCGAAGCCCTGCGGGTCATGATCGGATGCCCACAGCGCACGATGCTCGCGATACACCGCGCCGAGTCGCGCCACGTACTCCATGAATGCGGCGCGCTCCGGCTGCTGAAGCAGGTGCCAGTCGAGCGACTGATCGTGGTTCCACTCGTTCGGCTCGGCCAGCTCGGTGCCCATGAAGAGGAGCGACTTGCCCGGTCGCGTGACCTGATAGGCCAGCAGCGCACGCATGTTCGCGAGCTTCTGCCACGGATCGCCCGGCATCTTCTCGTAGAGCGATCCTTTGAGGTGCACCATCTCGTCGTGCGACAGGGGCATGAGGAAATGCTCGCTGTGCTCGTACACCATCGCGAAGGTGAGCTCGTTCTGGTGATGGCGCCGGTAGATCGGGTCGCGCTCGAAGTAGCCGAGCGTGTCGTGCATCCACCCCATGTTCCACTTGAAGGTGAAGCCCAGGCCACCGCCGCGAATCGGGCGCGTCACGCCGGGCCACGCGGTAGAATCCTCGGCGATCGTCATGCAGCCGGGCGCATCCGTGCACACGACGTCGTTCATCTCGCGGAGGAAGTCGATGGCGTCCAGGTTCTCGCGGCCGCCGTGCCGGTTGGGCACCCATTCGCCCGCCTTGCGGCTGTAGTCGAGGTAGAGCATGGAGGCCACGGCGTCCACGCGCAGGCCGTCGATGTGGAACTCGTGCAGCCAGTAGAGCGCATTGGCCACGAGGAAGTTCTTCACCTCCTTGCGGCCGTAGTTGAAGATCAGCGTGCCCCAGTCGGGGTGTTCGCCGAGCCGCGGATCCTCGTGCTCGTAGAGCGCGGTGCCGTCGAACAGGCGGAGCGCGTAGTCGTCCTTGGGAAAGTGCGCCGGCACCCAGTCCAGCAGCACGCCGATGCCGGCGCGGTGCAGCGTGTCCACGAAGAAGCGGAAGTCGTCGGGGCTGCCGTGGCGCGACGTGGGCGCGTAGTAGCCAGTGACCTGATAGCCCCACGATCCGTAGAACGGGTGCTCCATCACGGGGAGCAGCTCAACGTGGGTGAAGCCCAGCCGCTTCACGTGCTCCGCGAGCCGCGGCGCGATCTCGCGGTAGGTGAGGAAGCGGTTCCCCTCCTCGGGTACACGCGCCCACGAGCCCAGGTGCACCTCATACACGTGCACCGGCTCGTTGACGAAGCTGCGGCCGGGCCGAGCGTTCATCCACGTGTCGTCCTTCCACCTGAACGGCGCGCTCGACACGACGATGGCTGCCGTCTCGGGGGCCTGCTGCATCTTGAGCGCCATCGGATCCGTCTTGACGCGCAGCATGCCGTCGCGCGTGCGCAGCTCGAACTTGTAGAGCGCATTGGCGCCGACGCCCGGCACGAACAGCTCCCACAGGCCACTGTCGCCCATGCGGCGCATGGGGAATTGTCGCCCGTCCCAGTTGCACCAGTCGCCCACCACGCTCACGCGCTCGGCGTTCGGCGCCCACACGGCGAACGCCGTTCCCTCGTCGCCGTCGAGCGTACGCGGATGCGCACCGAGCATCGTCCACAGCCGTCGGTGCGTTCCTTCGCCGAAGAGATGGCGATCCAGCTCGCCGATGGTGGGCTCGTGCCGGTAGGGATCGCCCCGCTCCCACGACCGTCCATCGGCGGAGAGGAAGCGCAGCACGTAGCGGAGCGGCAGCGGTGCCGCCGGCAGGAACACCGCAAACAGTCCGTCGCCGTCGGCGCGCATCGCCGTCGAGACTCCGTCGCGGACGACGTAGCAGTCGGCGGCATCGGGCTGGAGCGCGCGAATCGTCACTCCCTCCACGCCATCCACCATGGCGTGATGCGGCCCGAGTACCTGATGCGGCTCGCCGTGGCGGCCCTCGAGGAGCGCGATCCGGGCGCCGTCGTCCATCGGCGACGGGCCTGTCATGCGTGCGATGTCGGTCATGGCGTGTGCCGGTCGACGGCAGTGAGTGGTTCGCGTCGCGCGTCCTGACTGGTGACGATGCGGCGGTCAGCGCCGAAGCGCAGCAGCATCAGCGAATGCGCCTGCACCTGGACCGTCGTCTCGCGCACCACTGGCATATCGTCCCTGGCCGTGTCCACCATGATGACCCAGATCTTCTCGTCCTGCATGGCAGGCAGCGAGAACGTCACGTTTTGCTCGCCGCCATTCAGGATCAGCAGCAGCGTATCAGCGTGCACCGCGTACCCGCGTTCGTCCACCTCGTCGGTGGCGGCGCCGTCGATCAGCATGCCGAACGCATGCGCGCTCGCGTCGCGCCAGTCCTCGTCCTGGAGCTCTGCGCCGTCGGGCTTCACCCACGTGACGTCCTTTTGCGTGGAGCCATCGATCACGGCGCCCTTGAAGAAGTGTCGCCGACGCAGCACCGGGTGCGCCTGGCGAATGGCGATGAGCTTGCGCGTGAACTCGATCAGCGCCAGCTGGCTGGCGTCGAGTTCCCAGTCCACCCAGGTGATCTCGTTGTCCTGCGCGTACACGTTGTTGTTGCCGCGCTGCGAGCGGGCGAGCTCGTCGCCGTGCGCGAGCATCGGCACACCCTGCGAGAAGGCGAGCGTGGCGAGAAAGCTCCGCATGAGCCGTTGTCGCATCGCCTCCACCGCCGGGTCGTCCGTCTCGCCCTCGACTCCCCAGTTGCGGCTGAGGTTGTCGTTGTGGCCGTCCCGGTTGTTCTCCCCGTTCGCCTCGTTGTGCTTCTGCTCGTAGCTCACCAGGTCACGCAGGGTGTAGCCGTCGTGCGCCGTAATGAAGTTGATGCTGGCGTACACGCCGCGGTCGCTGCTCTTGAAGATGTCGGCCGAACCGGCAAGGCGGCTGGCCATCTCGGCCACCTGCCCGGGCTCCCCCCGCCAGAACTTGCGCACGCTGTCGCGGTACTTGCCGTTCCACTCCGTCCAGCGCACCGGAAAGTTGCCCACCTGGTAGCCGCCCGGTCCCACGTCCCACGGCTCGGCAATGAGCTTCACGCGTGAGAGTGTCGGGTCCTGCTGCATGATGTCGAAGAACGCACTCAGCTTGTCGACGTCGTACGTCTCGCGCGCCAGCACCGGCGCGAGGTCGAACCGGAATCCGTCGACGTGCATCTCCTCCACCCAGTACCGCAGCGAGTCCATCACGAGCTGGATGGTGCGCGGATGCTGCATGTTGAGCGAGTTGCCGGTACCGCTGAAGTCGGTGTAGAACCGCCGGTTCGCCGGCTCCAGCCGATAGTAGGTGGAGTTGTCGATGCCGCGCAGCGAGAGGGTTGGACCAAGGTGGTTTCCCTCACCCGTGTGGTTGTACACGACGTCGAGGATCACCTCGAGCCCCGCGGCGTGCAGCGTCTTCACCATGGTCTTGAACTCGTAGACCTGGTTGCCGAGTCCGCGCGTGGCGTAGCGCACGTCGGGGGCGAAGAAGCCGATGGAGTTGTAGCCCCAGTAGTTCGTGAGCCCGAGCTCGGCGAGATGCCGGTCCACGACGAACTGGTGCACGGGCAGCAGCTCGAGCGCCGTGACGCCGATGCTCTGGAAATACTCGATCATCGCATCGCTGCACAGTCCGAGATACGTCCCCCGCAGCTCGGGCGGCACGTCGGGATGCCGCTGCGTCATGCCCTTCACGTGGCATTCGTAGATGACCGTGCGGTTGTACGGAATGTGAAGCGGCCGGTCGTCATCCCATGTGAAGGCGTTGTCGATCACGACCGACTTCGGCACGCCACCAGCGGAATTGTCGGGGTCGGGGTCGAGATCTTCCGTGCCACTGCCCACGGTGTACGCGAACAGGTCGTTGCTCCACTTGATCGCGCCGGTGATCGCCTTGGCGTACGGATCGATGAGCAGCTTGGCCGCGTTGAAGCGGTGACCGTCCGCGGGAGCGTACGGACCATGCACGCGATATCCGTAGAACTGACCAGGTCGGGCATCCGGCAGGTAGCAGTGCCATACCTGATCGGTGCGCTCGGTGAGCGTGATCCGCGCCGCCTCGTCGGCGTCGTCGGGATTGCGGAACAGGCACAGCTCCACGCCAGTGGCGTGTTCGGAGAAGAGCGCGAAGTTGACGCCCGCGCCGTCCCAGGATGCGCCGAGCGGATAGGGCCGGCCGGGCCAGACGCGCATCGTCATGCGTCGGCCTCGGTCTGCTCGCGCACGTACACCGACGCGCTCCACGCGGCCACACGCACGGTGCGAGCGGGCGGCTCGATGGGGGCGACCGGCGCCATCAGTCTCTTTGGTGCATCACTCACTTCCGTCTCCAGTCTCGCGGCCGCAATCGTGTGGACCAGCATTCCCGAACCGCCGTAGGCCTCGGCATCCGTCGACAGTCGAAGCCGCCAGCGCTGCCTCGCCTCGAGCGGCACGGGCACGTCCACGGCGTGCCCGCTCAGGTTGAACGCATACCACATGGCGCTCTCCGCGCGCACGACGTCGAACATGTCGCCGAGTGGAATGATGGCGCGATAGACCGTGCACCAGTCGGCTTCGCTCTGCGCGTGGGCCACACTCGCGCCGGGCCGCATGGCCGGCTCTTCGCGCCGCAACGCGAGCAGGTCGGTGTGGAGCTGGAGCATCTGCGCACCGGCCCCGCTGTCGCGGCGTGACCAGTCCAGCCGGCAGCGGGCGAATGTGCTCTCGTCCTGCGGATCGACCTGCGCGTCGTGCTTGCCGAGCGCGTCGTACTCTCGCTTCCGTCCGTCGCGCACCGCATTCACGAGCGCGGGGTCGCCGTGCTCGATGAAATAGAGAAAGGGCGCCGTCTCGGCGTACTCCTCACCCATGAACAGGAGCGGGATGTAGGGCGAGAGCAGGACGAGTGCTGCGGCGAGACGCGCGCGATCCGGAGGAACGAGCGACGCGAGCCGTTCGCCGTTGGGGCGGTTGCCGATCTGGTCGTGGTTCTGCGCGAAGGCGATGAAGCGTTGCCGAGGCACGCCGGCGGAGGATCGGCCGTGCGTGCGATCGCGGTGCGGCGCGTAGCGTCGTGCGTAGAAGAACGGCTCGCGATAGATGTCGGCGATTGTCGCGATGCCCTGATAGTCCTGGTAGTAGCCGTGGCGCTCGCCGGTGAGCGTCGCGTGAATCGTGTGGTGCACGTCGTCGGCCCATTGCGCGTCCATGCCGTAGCCGCCCTGTGCCGGCGCACGGACGAGCCGCGGATCGTTCAGGTCGCTCTCGGCCAGCAACTGGATCTTTCGCCCCATGCGCCGGCCGAGCTCGTGCACCTCGTCCGACAATTCCTCGAGCAACTGGAGCGCGCCGAAATCGTAGATGCCCTGCACGGCGTCGAGGCGCAGCGCGTCGATGTGGAATTCGGTGATCCAGTACAGCGCGTTGTCGTGTACCCAGCGGCGGACCGCGTCGCTGCCGGGCCCGTCGTAATTCACCGCGCGGCCCCATGGGGTGCGATAGATGTCGGTGAAGTACGGACCGAAGCGATCCAGATAATTGCCTTCCGGACCCACGTGGTTGTAGACCACGTCGAGCACCACGCCAATGCGAAGCGCATGCGCGGCGTCCACGAGTCGCTTGAGACCAGCAGGCCCACCGTAGGCGTGATGCGGCGCGTAGATGTGGACGCCGTCGTAGCCCCAATTGCGGCGGCCGGGAAATTCAGCCACCGGCATCAACTCGATGGCCGTGACACCCAGCGCCGCCAGATCGGGAAGACGCGCCGCGGCGGCGTCGAAGGTTCCCTCTGGCGTGAAGGTGCCAACGTGCAACTCGTAGATGACGAAGTTCGGCAATGAGACGCCGGTCCAGTATTCGTCGGTCCACGTGAAGGCAGCGGGATCCACGACCTGGGACAGTGCGTGCACGCCGTCCGGCTGTGATCGGCTCACTGGATCGGGCAGCGGATCACCGCCATTTATGCGGTAGCCGTAGCGATCGCCCACCGTCACGCCGGCCACGTGGACGCCGTACGTGCCACGCTCGTCCGCGCATGGCTCGAGCGGATACTCGCCCGCTGCCGCACCAGTGCCGATGCTCACGGCGATGCTCTCGGCCGCAGGCGCCCAGACGCGGAACGTCGCGCCGGTGTCCGTGAGTGACGCGCCGCGGCGCAGCGTCCAGTAGCGCGATTCGTCCGGCGCGGTGGAGTCATGCGCGGTGTTCGGCGTGAGATCGACGATCGTGCCCGTCATGCGCTCTCCACTCCGATGGCGTCCAGCCGTTCCGGTGCGCCAGGTGGCGCGAGCTTGAACCACATGAAGTCGCGACCATTCAGCGTGAGCAGATATGGCCGCTCTCCGATGCGAGGAAAGGCGTGGCCGCTCCACAGTTCCATTGGTGACCAGCCGTGGAATTCGCCGAGGTCCAGCTCCACGTACTGCGCGTGGCGCGCGAGGTTGTTGACGCAGAGGATGATCTCGTCGCCGAGCCGGCGCAGGAAGGCGAGCACGCGCGGATTCTCTGGCGCGAGCGGCTCGAAGGATCCGCGACCGAATGCATGGTAGCGGCGCCGCAGGCGAACGATGGCTCGTTGCCAGTGCAGCAGCGAGCCCGACGTGCGTTCCTGTGCGGCCACGTTCACCGTGGTGTAGCTGTACGGCGCATCCGCGATGACCGGAAAGTAGAGCGCGGCGCTGTCGGCGCTCGAGAAGCCAGCGTTGCGGTCGGCGTTCCATTGCATGGGCGTGCGCACGCCGTTGCGGTCGCCGAGGTAGACGTTGTCGCCCATGCCGAGCTCGTCGCCGTAGTAGATGATGGGCGAGCCGGGGAGCGACATCAGCAGTGCGTTCATCAGCTCCATCTCCTTGCGCCCATTCTCCATGAGCGGTGCGAGGCGACGGCGGATGCCGACGTTGATGCGCATGCGTGCGTCCTTCGCGTAATGGCTGTACATGAACGCGCGCTCGTCGTCCGTCACCGCCTCCAGCGTGAGCTCGTCGTGATTGCGCAGGAAGATCGCCCACTGGCACTGCGCGGGAATCGGCGGTGTGCGCTCCATGATGTCCACGATGGGCGTGCGATTTTCCTGGGCGAGCGCCATGTACATGCGCGGCATCACGGGAAAGTGGAACGCCATGTGGCATTCATCGCCCTCACCGAAGTACGCGCGCACATCGGCCGGCGCCTGATTCGCCTCGGCAAGAAAGACGCGCCCGGTGAACTCCGCGTCGAGCGCGGCGCGCATCGCCTTGAGGACTGCGTGCGTCTCGGGGAGGCCGTCGCAGCCGGTGCCATCCCGCTCGACGAGGTAGGGGATGGCGTCCAGACGGAGGCCGTCCACTCCCATTCGCAGCCAGAAGCGCATGACGTCCAGCAGCGCCTCGAGCACCAGTGGATTGTCGAAGTTGAGGTCCGGCTGGTGATGGAAGAAGCGGTGCCAGTAGAACTGTTGCGCGACCGGATCCCAGCTCCAGTTGGACGTCTCGGTATCGCTGAAGATGATGCGCACCTGGGCGTACCGGTTCGGATCGTCGCCCCAGACGTAGAAGTCTCGTTCGGGCGACCCTTTCGGGGCGGTCCGCGCGCGCTGGAACCAGGGGTGCTGGTCGGAGGTGTGGTTGATCACCAGCTCGGTGATGACCTTGAGGCCGCGGGCGTGGGCGAGGTCGAGAAATTCCTTGAAGTCGGCGACGGTGCCGTAGCTGGGGTGCACGTCGCAGTAGTCCGCGATGTCGTATCCGTCGTCGCGGAGTGGCGAGGGATAGAACGGCAGCAGCCAGATGGCGGTGACGCCGAGCTCGGCGATGTAGTCGAGCTTCTCGATCAGTCCGCGGAAGTCGCCGTAGCCATCGCCGTTGGAGTCGCGGAAGGCTTTGACGTGCAGTTGGTAGATGATCGCGTCGTGGTGCCAGGACGGATCTGGAGCATCGTCGTGCATTACGGCAGAGTTGTCAGCGTTGGTGTTGCGATCATGGCGTCAGTTGTGAGGTCGGTGGCGCGATGATGTGTGTTTGGGCGGGCGTATGGAGCGATGCTGGCAGACGCGCTCTCGGCGGTGGGACGATTTCCGCGAGGCGCAACAACCAGGCCGATGATCTCGCGGCAGTTCGTTCGGCCGCGCCCTTGGCCGCGCGATCGGCCGGCGTGTCAACGGCGCTCGGTCGCGGCGGCAACGGCCGCTCGGTCGGCGGGTGGCGCGGCTGGTCGGTCGGCGCATTCGTCCCGACGGCGGGACTCGACGTCGCTGGCGCGACGCGAGACGCCGTCTACACGAACGCGCGCTCCCTCCCTGCTGTCGCCACTCGATGTCGCGCAGTTGTCAGTGTGTTTGCGGCGTTGCTCGGGGCTTGGCCGCTGGGCGCTGAGTTCCTGCGTTCGCACTGCATTCGCTCGTTCGCTCGTTCGGGCGCTCGCTTCGCTCGCTTACGGGCACGGCAGTCATCAGTGGCCGTAAGGTGCGCGCGTAGCGCTGCACCGCCCCGTAAGCGATGCGCCGGAGCGAAGCGAGGGCGCCGCGCCCCGTAGGCCGGCGTTCCACGCCGGCCGTCGCCGCCGTTCGCTCGCTCTACGACCATGGGTGGTGGTCGATCATTCCGCCGACGTCGATCCGGGTCTATCGTTCCTGCCATGCCGCCGGATGCCGGGCTCGTCGCGCGAGTGTCGGACGCGTTGCTGTCGCTCGGGCAGGGGGCCGTGCGCCAGAAGAATGTGTTCGGCGGTCGCGGGTTCCTGATCGGGAAGACGACGTTCGCGATCGTCTGGGACGACGCGCTCATCGTGAAGGCGGCGGCGGACGAGTACGCGACGCTGCTCGGCGAGCCCGGCGTCACGCCGTTCGCGCCCGACGGTCAGCGGCCGATGAGTACCTGGCTGGTCGTCGCGGCCGAGGCGATTGCCGATGATCCCGAGCTGTCAGCGTGGATTGAACGGGGGTTGAGGGGGGTTCGGTAGAGTCTTTGCGACCCCGCCACGCCACTCGCCATGGCGGCGTGCGGCGAAAGGCGTGCGGCGCGTCGTGTGGCGGGGCGCCGCTCTGACGTACGGCGAGAGGCGTACGGCGCGTCGTGAGGCGGGGCGCGTCCGGCGAGCGGCGGGAATTCGGAACACGGCGGTTGAGGTTACCGCTCTTTATCCAACCGCCCCTTCCCTATTCCACGCCGCACGCCGTTCGCCTCTCGCCACACGACGCGCCGCACGCCTTTCGCCGCACGTCGCTAGCCTTCCGCCGCACCTCGAGACTCTCAGCTCGGACAACTCACCAGCCGCGCCACTATGGGTGTTGATGGCATGATGATGGCTTTATTCTGATTTGTCTGCGGCGCTAGAACCCTGGCTGATCCTCCCGCCGGAGAGCGTGAGCCACGAGCGTCGCTCGCGTACGCGCCCGACGTCACCGCCGCTTCCGCGCTGGCTTGGACCGGTGCCGAGCGCATCACGCCGGAGCGGACTGGCCCCACCGCACCGACCTCAAGGGTGCCCTCGAATCCTGGGCGGGTGAGCCGCAGGAACAGGCTATCGCTGCCACCGCGGGTGAGGGTCGCGGACGCGTCCGTGGTCCCGCCGTCGGTCGGCAGGACGCGTGCTGATCGACCGTCGGCGTTGACTGCGACCACGAAGGGAAGGCTCACGGGTCCCCAGGCTCCCGTGCCGGCGCTCGCCCGTTCCACTCGGTAGCACTCGCGGGGTCCCGCGCTGACTCGCCGACGAAGCTGCGCGGGCGCCTCCGCGGAGGCCGCTGCGGGGGAGGGGGCTGCGACGTCCGCGCGTGCCGATGCCACGGTCGAGCCCATCACTCGTGACGCACTGTCGCCTCGAGCGGATGCCGCGGCCATCGTGCGCGCGACGGCCCGGCTGCTCCTGCCCGCGCTGCTCGACGCGAGCTGGTCCGCGGCGATGCCGGCGCCGGAGTCACGCTGCTCCTGCAGTGCGCTGCGTCCCGCGGCGACACGTGTCGCGGCGGCGGGATCGGCCAGCCCGATCGCGCCGCCCCGCGACGGCGCGGGTACCGGCACGGCGGGACTCGACGCGGCGCCGACGGTCCGCGGCGGCTGGGCCTCGGCGACGTTGCGCGCGATGGCGGAATCCAGCACCGCGTCACGAGCGGACGCGCCCTGCACCGCGCTCTGCACCGCACCTGCGCCTGGCGCGCCTTCGCTGGCCGGGCTCATCGCCGTCGTGCGCGTCGCGTCCGTCTCCACGCCGGTGCGCTTGGACGTGAACGTCACGCCGAGTGCGACGAGTATCGTGGCGGCAATCGCCGAGCGGAGGGGGGTGACGCGGAGCGCTCGCCAGATGGAGCGGGAGGCGGGCCGATTGGCGGCAACGGCGGCGGTTACCTGTCCCCATGTCGGCGCGGCCGCGGTGTTGGAGACGTCGAGCGCGCGCACCACGCGTGATGCGCCCGCGATCAATCCTCGCGCCTCGGCGACACGCTCGGCGCACTCGCCGCACGTGGCGACGTGCGCGGCGATGCGGCTGGCCGTCGGCTCGTCCAGCGCGCCGTCGAGCCAGGCGTGAATCGTTCCCTCGTCGGGATGTTCGTTGCGTGTGTCGTCCATCGGTCGCGTCTCCGTCTCGTCCGTCATGCCGGCTCCACGCTGCGTCCGGCCTGCAACTCCTCGTACGCTTCCATCAGTCGCCGTCGAGCGCGCGACAGCGTGGTGCCCACCGAGCCGAGCGAGAGATCGAGTGCCGAGGCGATCTCCTCGTAGCTGAGGCCCTCCTCGCGCATGAGGAGGGCGTCGCGATCTCGCGCTCCGAGCGAGTCGAGCGCTCGTCGTGCGATGGCCTGCTCGTGCGCGCGCTCCATCGTTGTCGGCTCCGGCTCGACGATCGCATCGGCTTTCGTCTGTTCGTGCAGCACCTCGAGCCGGTGCCGGCGGCGCGCGTCTCGCCGCGTCTCGTCGCGCACCAGGTTGCTGGCCACGGCGAACAACCATGATCGCTCGCTGGCGATGGACTCCTGTTTCAGTGCACGCACGAACGTCTCCTGTGCCACCTCCTCCGCCAGGTCCTGATCCCCGAGTCGCCGCGTGAGGAAGCGGATCAGCGGCGCGTGATACTCCGCGAAGAGTTTCGTGAGTCGCTCGGGCGATACCATGGACAGCAACATCGCACGACGAACTGACAACTTCCAACTGCACGTGAACCGTGAAC
Source organism: Gemmatimonadaceae bacterium (assembly GCA_031362845.1). GTDB lineage: Bacteria > Gemmatimonadota > Gemmatimonadetes > Gemmatimonadales > Gemmatimonadaceae > AG11. The sequence goes on from JANLTI010000203.1 coordinate 11,782, forward strand.
CGTGAACCGTGAACTGCGGACTGTGAACCGTGAACCGTGAACCGTGAACCGTCACCCATCCCGAATTTCGCAGTTAATCCCCATCTTCCGAATTCCCGCCGTCCGCCGTACGCCGCTCGCCTCACGACGCGCCGTACGCCTTTCGCCGTACGGCATCTGGCGTACGTCGTCGTCAGGCACAACGGAGACGCCCCTTCCCCTCCCCCTTGCACACCCACCATCTGGCACACCCGTTGCCCCTCACCACCGCGCATGCGGCGAACTCACAACTCCCGGAGACACATGGATCGCGACGACACCCAGGGACTCGGTGATGAGCAGGGCACACGAGTCGGCGCTCCCGCCCCCAGCGGGACGGCGGCCACGCATTCGGACACGCCACCCGACCGCCCCGAGCGGAAGACCGGCGCCGGGGGCGAGGCGACGAAGGGGATGACCGAGTCGGACACGGAGCACGACCACGAGCACCGCAGCGGCTACGGCGGAGATGGCGGCACGCCAAAGACCAGCTCCGACCAGCGATAGGGCCACGCAGAGTGGTCGAGTGTGCGGGCGGCACGAAAGCGTCTTGCTATATTAATATCAATTGATATAATTCGGCATGCCTCCCACCGACCGCGATCGCGCCATTGCCGCCGCCCGCTTCCGCGCCCTGGGAGATGAGACTCGGCTTCGCCTGCTCGAGGAGCTCACGGCCGGCGAGCGCAA
>JANLTI010000138.1:0-22147 GCA_031362845.1 Gemmatimonadaceae bacterium
CTTCTCACTGCAGTGGTCAGTGGCAGGGCCGAGCTGACAGCTTCAAGCTGTGAGTTGACAGAATTGGTCGTTGCTCGCGGCGCAACGAGAGTGTGTTGGAGGAGGCGCGCCATCGTGACGAACTGCGGGGACGCCGTTGTATGACTGAAGTGCTCAGTTCTCAGGCCGACCGAACTGGACTTCACGCCGTTACCGAACCCAAACCAGTTCCGACTCCCCGCCGTACGCCGTACGCCTCTCGCCAAGTCGACGCGCCGTACGCCGTACGCCGTACGCGACCGAGTGGATGTACTGCGCGCCGATGTCGCTGGGCGTGAAGCCGCCCTGGAACAGGTAGCACCGGCGTCGAGCTACCGGCGCGCGTCGCGGAGGGCGGAGCGCAGTTCGTCGGCGACGACGTTCGAGGAGAGCGTCATCAACTGGTCGAGCGCTTCCTGGAAGTCCTGCACGGACATCGTGTGCAGTGCGCCAGCGGCGATGATGGTACCGCCTACGGATCCTGCGCCGCGGATGCGCGGCGCGAGGCGATCGGTGCCATGGACCTTCACGCTCCAGATCTCGCGCCCGGTGCTGCGGTCGAGGAGCACCGCCTCAGCGTTGGTGTACAGGGACGCCGCGCCACTCCCGCCGGCGTCGAGCCCGTAGTTGCGCATGTGTACCTCGAGCAGGAAATCCGCGGACGATGGCGACGTGCTGGGGCGTACGCCGAGGTAGCGGGTGGCGCGATCGAGCATGCGCTTGGCGAGGCTGTCGGAGAGACGCATTCGCGCCGTCGCGCTGTCCAGGCGTGCGCGGGCGCGTCTCGCCTCGATGTCCTTGGCCGCCTTGGACCCCGCCTTGACCACCACGTCGACGATGTCGGTGGACCGGAGGTCGTAGCCGCCAGTGATGAGGCCCGGCGCGGGTGTACCGAGCACCACCGTCGCCAGCGTGCGGTCGGCGAAGGTGTATTCGTTCAGGTGGTGGCGTGTGCCTCCGCAGGCGGAGGCGGCGAGCAGGCAGGCGATTGCGCTTGCGGTGATGGCGGAGGAGTGGAGCTGCATGGTCGGCCGGCGCATGATCGTCCTCGTGCGTGTCGCGGTGGGGTGACCGCTGTCAGCTGATGGACGATTGCGGAGGCCTGGAGGGAACGAGTGGGGAACTCACACCGTCTTCGGCTTCCACATCGCGGCGTCGAGAATCGACCACAGGTGGATCAGCCAGCCGAGCAGAAAGAACCAGAGCACACCCGCGAGCACGAACTGCACGATCGCCATCATCAGCCGGCCCTGAATCAACTGCCCCAACCCGGGTATGAAGAAGCTGCAGAGCGCGGCGATGACATTTCCGGTCGAACCCTGTGCCATGATTTCTCCAGTCGGAGTGTGAGCGCCGTGCACGTGCGGCAGCGGATCCGCACGTCGCACAAGATGTCAGGCGACCCCGGGTGCCGCCAATCGCCACTCGGTTGACCGGACGCCGACCCAATGGCACTATGAGGCCTGCACGGGGAACTCCAACCCTCCGACGACACACACGATGTCCAACATCACCCGACCGCTCGCTGTGCTGGCGTTCACGCTCGTGCGCGCCATTCCCGCGCTGGCGCAGCAACCCGCCGGCCGGCCGGAAGATACCGAGGTGTGGACGCCCGTCCCACCTATCGTGTCTCCGGGAATATCGAACGCCGCGCCGCCGTCGGATGCCATCGTCCTGTTCAACGGGCGCAACCTGGATGAATGGGTGACAGCGAGCGACACCACCAAGCCGGCGATGTGGGCAGTACGCCGTGGTGTCGCGACGGTGACGAAAGCAGGTGGCGACATCCAGACGCGACGCCGGTTCACCAACTATCAGATCCATCTGGAGTGGCGCGTGCCTCCCGATGTGAGCGGCAGCGGACAGCGGCGCGGCAACAGCGGCCTCTACGTCGGCGCAACGCCCGACGGCGGCTACGAGCTCCAGGTGCTCGATTCATACCGTAACACCACGTACGTGAACGGACAGGCGGCGAGTGTCTACAAGCAGCACATCCCACTCGCCAATGCGATGCGGAAGCCGGGCGAGTGGCAGGTGTACGACGTCGTGTGGACCGCGCCCACGTTCAATGCCGACGGTACGCTCCGCTCGCCCGCGTACATCACCGCGTTCCACAACGGTGTGCTCGTGCAGAATCATGTGCAGTTGAAGGGCGACACGAAGTACATCGGCGCTCCGGCGTATCGGGCGCACGGGCCGCTGCCCATCCGACTGCAATCGCACGGCGACCCGGGCCCGCAGGTGAGCTACCGCAACATCTGGCTGCGGGCGCTGTGAACAGCGGACCTCTCGTGTGACCGTCGCCGAGCAGGGCACCGAAGGCGACGTGCACCGCCGCGCCCTCCGCGCGAGCTGGGAACGCAACGCGCGCGCGTGGACGCGCGCGGTCCGGGAGCAGGCGATCCCGAGCCGGCTCGCGGCGACCGATGCGGCAATCGTCTCCGCGTGCCAGCGCGTCATGGACGGACGACAGGGCCTTCGCGCGCTCGACGTAGGCTGTGGCGAGGGCTGGCTGGTGCGCGAGCTCGAGAAGGAGGGTGCGATCGCCACCGGCATCGACGCGAGCGCACCGCTGATCGATGCCGCGCGCGCGGCGCACGACTCGGGCGATTACGCCTGCGTCACATACGAACAGATCATCTCGGACGCGTCGGTGCTGGCGGGTCCGTTCGATCTCATCGTCTGCAACTTCGCCCTGCTCGACGACCGCGTCGGCTCACTGCTCGGCGCACTCGCCAGGCGGCTCCCCGCGTCCGGCGTGATTCTCGTGCAGACCGTGCACCCATGGGCGGCGGTGGGCGAGGGCGCGTACGACGAAGGCTGGCGCACCGAGACCTGGAACGCGTTCGGCGATTCCTTCAGCACGCCGATGCCATGGTACTTCCGCACGATCGGTTCCTGGGTCGCGGTGGCCCGCGAGGCGCTCCTGGTGGTGGACCGGCTCGACGAGCCGATCCATCCGGACACCGGCAAGCCGCTGTCGCTGCTGCTGGAGCTGGCGTAGCGACATCGGGCGGGGCGGCGCGCGATATCTGCCGACGTCAGCGATGCTCGCCGGAGACTCTGGAGAAGAATGCCAGAAGGTCCATTTCGAATACCGCCGCGGTTCCTGGCGGACGCCACACCAGGCGTTCGCGGATCAACTCCGGCGCGCGAGACTCGGGACGCCACCGCTCCACCGCACGCGCGTCAGGATCCACCACCCAGTATTCCGGCACGCCGGCACGCTGGAAGAAGGCGCGCTTGGTGATGCGATCGTAGTGCACACTGCTCGGCGAGATGATTTCGACGGCGAGCAACAGTCCGCGTACCTGGCTCCACTCGATGAGCGGACCGGCATCGTGCGAGAACGCCGATTTAACGACGAATACATCAGGCTGTGTGACGGTGCCGGCTTCGAGTTCGAGATCGGCCGGCGACATGAGCGCAAGGCCGAGGCGTTCCGCGTCCACATAGGCGGACAGAAGACTGAACAGCCGGCCGACGGCAATCTGGTGCGCCGGTCGCGGCGCCGGCGTCACGAGCAGCTCACCATCGATGAGCTCGTAGCGCGGCCACGGCCGCGACTCGTCGGTGAGCGCACGCACCTCGGCGGCGGTCCAGCGGCGGGCGTGGGCAGGCATTCCCATAGTGTGCTCGGCTCGGCTGGAAAAACGCAAGCGTGCATGACGCATGGTTGCGAGAGGCACCCTGCGACGCATCACCGTTTACCTGCCAATCGAGTCATTGGTGAAAGTGCCGACTGTTCATTGGCGGCGCGCGCCGGTCGTCACAATGGCAGACTACTCGCGCACGGTGATATCTTCGCCAAGCGTTCCGCACCCTCCCCATGACACCGGTCGGCCAATGCGTCGTCTGCCCATTCTCGTACTGCACCTGTTCATCGTGGCGGTGCCACTCGGCGCGCAGCGTACTCTCACGCCTCCCGCCGCGATGCGCGCCATTCGCGAACAGGACATCAGCCGCGACCTGTACGCGATGGCCGGCGACGCGATGCGCGGTCGTGAGGCCGGTACGATCGACGAGATGCGCGCGTCGATGTGGTCGGCGGAGGAGATGCGAAAGATCGGTCTCCGGCCGAAGGGTGACCTGGGCAGCTGGTTCCAATGGTGGAACATGCGGCGCACCCGCGTCTCCACACTTTCCAGCTCGGTGAGCCGGGACGGACGCGCGCTCACGCTGTGGACGGACATCACGCCGGCCTCGAACGCGGCGGCCGATGTCGCCGGGACGACGCTCTTCGTCGGTGACGCGCGCGACACCACGGTGGATGTACGGGGCCGGATCGCCGTCGCCACGCTGGTGGCGCCACCCGCCGCCGCCATTCGTTCCACGACGAACACCTACGAGTACAACTACACGCGGCCAGCCATCACGGCGATGGCCAACGCCCTCACGCGGCGCGGAGCGGCGGCCGTGATCGTCGTCGCCGACTCCATCGCCGAGCTCGCGTTCGATGCCGTGGCGCGCGTGCAGTCGCGCGGTACGTACGATGTGATCGGCGGCGTGCCGCGATTCACCCGAGCCCCCGCGGCCGGCACGCCCGCAGCAGCGCTACCGAGTGCTCCGTCGACGCCCGTGCCCGTGCTGTTCGTTCGTCGTGGTTCGTTGAGTGATTGGCGCACCGACGGACAGCGCGTCGACATCAGGCTGCGGGCCGAGAGCTTCGAGTATCCCTCGGTGAACGTGATCGGCGAGGTGCGCGGCACCGATCCGAAACTCCGCGACGAGTACGTGGTGTTCAGCTCGCACCAGGATCACGACGGCGTGCGCTACACCGTGGCGGGCGACTCGATCTGGAACGGCGCCGACGACAATGCCACGACGAGCGTGGCCGTGCTCGCGATCGCCCGCGCGTGGATGCGGAAGCCGAGTGCGCGGTCGGCCTTGTTCATCTTTCACGGCGCGGAAGAACGCGGGCTGCTCGGCTCGCGCTACCACGTCGCGCATCCGGTGGTGCCGCTCGCACAAATCGTGGCCGTGCTCAACGGCGACATGCTGGGCCGCAATCACCCGGACACGGCCGCGCTGATGGGCTCCCAGCCGCCGCACCGGAACTCGGCTGCACTCGTACAGATGGCGATCGACGCGAACTCGGCGACGGCGCGGTTCGCCATCGATTCCCTCTGGGACAGACCGACGCATCCGGAAGGCTGGTACTTCCGCAGCGACCACGTGCCGTACGCAGAGCGTGGTGTGCCGGCGCTGTTCTTCTCGAGCAACCTGCACCAGGACTATCACACGCCGCGCGACGAGCCGAAGACGATCGACATTCGCAAGCTCACCCGCATCACGCAGTGGATGTACATGACGGGATGGATCGCCGGCAATGCGCCGCAGCGGCCAGCCCTCGATCCAGGGTTCGTGCTGCGGTGAGTGCGAGTGCGGCGTGCCGCGATCGCGAGTCGAGGCGATCGCGCCGCGCTACTTCTCCAGGCGGAAGGTGAAGTTCTGCTCCACCAGTTGGCGAACCGAACGCCCGCCCGCCTCGGCAGGGCGATAGCGCGTGTTCACCAACGCCGTTCGCACCGCGTCGGCGAACAGCTTGTGCGGCGTGGAGATGACCTTGATCGAGCCGGGCTCCACCTTGCCCTCGGCGCTGACGATGAACTGCACCGAGACGACGCCTTCCACGCCGACACTCTTGAGCGCATCGGGATAGCGGGGATCGGCAGCATTCCGTACCTGCACCGCGCGCTCGACCTGGTTCGCCTCGTAGGCGCGACCGGAGCTCCCGCTTCCGAGACCACCCTTCGATCGCCCGCCGATCTCGTCATCGCTGCTTTTTACCGAGCCGCCCGTCGGGATGCCCGATGACTTGATGGCATCATTGACTGACGGCGCCACCACGTCGCTGATCGTCGGCGCGACGTTGAGGTCCACCGCCGGCAGTGTGAGCGCCACTTTCGTGGGCGCGACGAGCGCCGGCGTGGTCGGGACCTTGGGTTGCGCCACGGGCGCCGGTTGTGCGGCGCGCGGCCGCGGAGCCTGGACGCGCTTCGGCTCGGATGGTGCCTTGGCCTTCGGCGGCGTCTTCACTTCAGGTAGCGGCTCGGGGGCAATGTGCACCGGCGGCGGCGGCGGCGACGCCACGTACAGGATTGCATGCTCCTCGACCTTCTCGCGCGGAGGGAGCACGACCTTGGACGTGGCGAAGACGGCGGCGGCAATGAGCCCGCCATGCAGCACCATGCTGATGAGCGCTCCACGCCCAGAGCCATACGGTCGAGCGCCGGATTCCAGCAGAATCGCCATTCGGATCATCCTCCCTCAACCGGTGAAACGAGACCCCGACGGCTCCTGCTAAAGCCAAGATCGTGCCGGAACTGCGGTTGAGTTTCGAGACACGGCGCTGAGCTAGGGCGTCTTCACCGCCGCCACCGAATCGCGAATCGCCGAGTCCGCCGAGAAGCCGAGCGACTTCACGATGGAGCGCCACACGCCGATCGGGAGTGAGACCGTCGAGTCCGGCTGCACCGTCGGCAGCGTGGCACCACGACCGATGAGCGGGGCCGTCTGCGCGCCCGGCTGGATGTCGACGATCTGCTCGGCGAATGCGCCGACCGACGTGATCCGCACGGTATCCTGCGCGCGGAGGGGAACGTCGTTCCGCTGAATGAGCAGATCGATGCGCACACCGCCCGGCGTGAAGTACACCTGCTTCACGAGCCCCACATCCGCGCCACGATACTGCACGCGCGCGCTCTTCTTGAGCCCATGCGCCTGCTCGGCGATCACGTGCACGACGTTCTCGTGTTCACCTTTGCACGCACCGAGGAACGCGGTGGCGACGGTGACGATGAGGATCGGGTAGCGGAGCATGGCGGTCGCGGAATGTGGTGTCACGAAGACGGACCTCACCTCAGAAGCGAAAAGCGAACCACCGGCTGAACTCGGCCGTCGACAACCGTGGGCCGCGCGAGCCCGGCGCCCCTACTGCCGGGTGAGCACGATGTCGTACGTGGTGCCGCCCACCGTCTGATTCCGCGCCTCGAGCCGATTGCCCGTGAGAGTGAAAGTGAGGTCGCGGACGAAACTGTCAGCAGGAAGGTTGAACCGGACGGTACTGTCCGTGCGCACCGCGGTACCGGCCAGGCTCGCCGTGAACGTTACCCCACCGTTCACCGTGGCGGGCACGATCAAGGTGCCTGCCGTGATGAAGTTGTTGGCCACGTTCAGGCCCAGCGTTCCGCCCTGCGCGAGGACGTTCACCGCGCTCTGCCCCATCGCCGCGGACTGGAAGGTCGTGGCGAGGAATGTCCCGACGATCGGATCCGGATCCGTGGTTCCGCGACAGGCACCCGCGAGCAGCAGGGTGCAGGCGAATACAGCGCGCGTGAAGAGCAACATGAGTGAACGGTGAACCGTGAATCGTGAACCGTGAATCGTGAACCGTGAACCGTGGTCGGAATGGTCACGACTCCCGCCGCGCCGCTGAATCTACCGCGTCCTGTCGGCGACGCGCCTCGGTCCAGTCGATCGCCGGCGCCACCTCGGAATCGCCGAGTCGAAGGCTCGCCTCGGCACGCTCGATCACTGGTCGGCCGAGCTCAAGGGGCAGGGAGAGCCCGAACGCCAGCTCGGCACGGCGGCAGATGCGCTCTTCGTGCGCGATGTCGCGATCCACTGGTGATACGCCCATCGCGTTCACCCGCGCGTGCATCCCTTCATGCAGGATCGACGACGCGACCGGTGCAGCGGTGATGTCGGTTCGTGCGAGGAAGGTGAGCTCCGTCATGCACGTGCGCGTGTCGGGAAAGAATGCGCCACGACATGGATAGCGCACGATCCAGAACTGCTCCACGTCGCGCACCAGATGCGCGAAGCGCCAGGGTTGATGCGCGGCGATGAGCGCCAGCGCCTCGTCGAGCCGTCGGACCACGGCGGCGGTCTCGATGTCGGGCCGCGTGTTCTCCACCGTCACGGGGAATCCCTGCACGGTGAACCGAGCTGGAGTCACGGCTCCACCACCAGCAGCAGCTCGGTGACCACGGCGAACGCGGGGATCGTCACCGTCGTCGTCGCATCATCGGGCCGCCCGCGGACCGCACGCAGCGACACCGCCACACCGCGTGGCAGCCCGCACATCGCGAACTCACCGCGCGCGTTCGTGGTCGCGACCGCGGTGCGCGAAAGGATGACGGGTGCGCCGCCACCGAGCCGGGTGAAGCGAGCCGGCCACGAGGCTTCCACGCGCGTATCGGCCACCGGGAGCGCCGTCGTGCGGAGCGAGCCGCGCAGCAGCGATTCGCGTCGAGCCACGACGCGAGCACCGCAGACCCGGCCCAGCAACTCACTCGCACGCGGCACGTCGACGACGTGCGGCGCGTCCTGCTGCTCGGGCACCGACACGCCGACGTCGATTGGCGACACGCCGAGCAGCCGCATCGTCGCGGTACGCACGGCCACGCGGTGCGCACCGGGCAGCACGCGCGGGAACAGCGCGACGCCATCCACACCGGTCGTCGCGGTGTCGAGCGACCCATCCAGTACGACGCTGCTCCCGGACACCGGACGCCGCTCCTCGGCGTCCATCACCTGCACCCGATACCCGACGCGGCCTCGCTCCCAGATGGTGCGTTCGCCGCGCCGGACCTCCGACACCTCGCCGCTGGTAATCCTGATGCCGGCCAGCTCCACAGCCGACACGGGCGCCTCGCGTCGTGCGCCGGGAATCACCGACGCCTGGCGGGGCGCGGCACTGCGCACGAGCGGGTACCGAATGGACCAGCGCGAGACGATCCATCCACCCGTCGGCAGCCCCACGAACTCGACGTGGCCACCGGCCTGCACCTGCTCGGCGAGCCGCATGTCGTCGGGCACGCGGACGTACCGATAGTCCAGCTGGCGCAGCTCGGCGGTGTTGGCGTCCAGCCAGAGCACACCCTCCACGTCGGCCACGCCGCGCGCGGGTCCGCTCGGCAGGAAGGCGATGCCGATCCAGCGTGACGCGTCTCCCGTGCGCTCCCGTGCGCGTTCCGGGCGCAGGCAGTGGGAGGACGCGAACGACTCGGAGAGCAGCACGTCCGCATCGGGGGCCCAGTAGATCGTTTCGCCGAGCGCGTTGCGCTGCACGTAGCCGGCGACGACGAGCGTGTCGGGCGGCAGGCTCATGAAGGGCCGCACGGTGGCAACGTTGCGCACCGTGGTCGACTCCGCCAGCACGCGCTCGTCTCCAGCCTGGAGCGTACGCTGCGTGAGTCCGGTGCGCATGGTGAGTTGATCGCGCTGAGTCAGCGCGGTGGCGAGCAGGGCCTTTCGCGCTTCGTCCCACAATCGGAAGGCCACGGCGTCCGAGTCGGGGCGCACGGCGCACGGCGCGCGATCCACGATGCGCAGCTCGGCGATGCGCACCGGCGCACCGGTGAGCGCGACCTCGAGCACCAGTGGCGCACCGACGGCCAGTCGCACGGGACCGACGACCGTGGGGGCGAACCCGATGCGCAGCACACGGAGGGTGTGGCGTCCAGCGCGTTCGGCAGCGAGCGAGAAGGCGCCGCTCTCGTGCGACGTACTCCGCGCGACGACACGACCGACGGAGTCGACGAGGAGAACGATTGCGCCGTCCACGCGCATGCCGCTGCGGGAGACAGTGCCGCGGACGGACTGTGCAAGCGCATCGGCATGCGGCCCGGCGAGCAGCGCGGCGATGAGCCAGGCACATCGCCGATGGAGCCTCATGATGATGGCGCCGTGCTGCTGCTCGTCCAGAACATGACCAATCCGCACACCTTGCTGCGACGCACGGCGGTGAACTCGAGTGGCATCGAGGTGGCGCTCGGATAGATCTCGATCGCCAGCAGATCCGCGGGTTCGAGCTCGTCGATGCGAAAGTCTTCAGCCATGAGGTATCCGTCCACGCCGACTCGGAGCGGACACGCTTCGTTGGTGGGCCGCAGCGGGATAGATGCGTTTGCCGCCACATCCGCCGTCGAACCCCCTGTCTCACGCGGCCGTCCACTGCGGGTCGAGACGACGCGGGGACCGTTGCCGCTACTTTCGAGCGTGATGCCGCGCCGGCCGCGCAGGAGATCGGAGGTGCGCGCCGCGTTCACGCGCTCGATTTCATCCCGGCCGATGTAGACCCCTCCGCCGCGGCGCGTGCGTGCCGCAATGGTGGTTGGGGAGGCGACGTGCGCGGAGGCCAGCGAGAGCGCGGGCGCATCGGCCAAGGGCGCCATCGCCACGTCCAACGGCGTCCAGCGCAACGTGTCGAGCAGCACCTCGAGCGACAACGCGAGCGAGTCCGGGCGATAGCCTTGCCGCCGGAAGTGCGCCATGACGGCGGTGCGTCGGCACAAGGACGCGGCAAAGAAACCCGCCGAATCGGCATCGAGCGCCGACAGCGTGTCGTAGCCGCTGGTGATCACTACCCGCGCGCGAACGGGCGTGAGGGCACGCGCGTCGACCACGCGGCCGGCAATCTGGATCGGACGACCGGCGGTCGTGTCGCACTGCGCTGCGGCAGCGGACGACTGCACGGCGACCAGTGCTGCGGCCAGCCAGAGGCCCAACATCCGCGGACGATTCGACATGGCTCTCGCGGAAAAGGGTGAAGTGGGGCCAATCATATCGTCGGGGCGGGGGTCGCGACACCTGCACGTTGCCTTGCTACCGGGCAGACGTGCACGTGTTCCTCGCGAGGCCGCATCGGCGCGATCGCGCTGGCCGAGCCACGCGCGGCTGCCGTAGCTTTCCCGGAGTTCGACATCCCTCCCGAGGTCCATCATGCGTCACCTGCATTCTCGCATTCCACGCGCGGCCGTCATTGCCGCGATGCTCATTGCCACGGCGTGCACCCAGTTCGGCAACGGCACGGTACCGGCCGCCGAACTGGTGGCGGGGCCCACCGCGACGGCGCCGCGAGGCATGGTGGTGTCGGCGAGCGCGATCGCGAGCGCCGTGGGGCGCGACGTCCTGGCATCAGGCGGCAACGCGGTAGACGCGGCCATCGCCACGGGGTTCGCGCTCGCGGTGACATATCCGGTGGCGGGCAACATCGGCGGTGGGGGATTCATGGTGATCCGCCTGCCCGACGGCCGAGCGACGACGATCGACTTTCGCGAGATGGCGCCGCAGGCAGCGACGCCGACGATGTTCCTCGACTCCGCCGGCAACTATTCGGAGACGATCCATCACGACAGTCACCGGAGCGTTGGCGTGCCGGGTACGGTGGCCGGTTTCGAGCTCGCGCACCGAAAGTACGGGGATGCAAAGTGGATGCGGCTCGTCGACCCCGCGGTGCGTCTCGCCGGCAACGGCTTCGCCGTCACGCCCGGCCTCGCGCAGTCGCTGGCCGGCGCCATCGACGGCAGCTTCAAGGCGTATCCCGCCAGCGTCGCCGCGTTCTCCCGGAGCGGGCGTCCCTACGCTGCGGGCGACACGCTGCGGCAACCCGATCTCGCGCAGGCGCTCACACGCATTCGCGACGACGGGCGCGACGGATTCTACAAGGGTACGACGGCGCGCCTGATCGCCGACGACATGCGACGCAACGGCGGCCTGATCACGGAGGCCGACCTCGCGCGCTACGAGGCGAAGGAGCGCGCGCCGATCACGGGCACCTATCGGGGCTACGAAGTCATCTCGATGCCGCCGCCGAGTTCGGGTGGCATCGCGCTCGTGGAGATGCTCAACATCCTGGAGGGATTTCCGCTCCAGGTGAACGGGCACGACTCACCGCGCTATGTGCATCTCGTGACCGAGGCGATGCGCCGCGCCTTCATCGACCGCGCGAGATATCTCGGTGATCCGGAGTTCACCACGGCGCCGGTGGAGAAGCTCACGAGCAAGGCGTACGCCGCCGCACAGCGGCGCACGATCTTTCCGGGCCGTGCGTCGATCTCGATGCCGACCGACGTGGCGCAACGCGTGGAGAGCGACCAGACCACGCACTACTCGGTGGTGGACGCCGACGGGATGGCAGTGTCGGTGACGTACACGCTCGAGAACGGGTACGGGCTCGGCGCCGTCGTGCCCGGCGGCGGATTCCTGCTCAACAACGAGATGGGCGACTTCAACGGCAAGCCCGGTGTCACCGACACCACCGGGTTGATCGGCACCGACGCGAATCTCGCACGACCCGGCAAGCGCATGTTGTCGAGCATGACGCCCACGATCGTCACGCAACAGGGCAAGCTGTTCGCCGTCGTAGGCAGTCCGGGGGGCCGCACGATCATCAACACGGTGCTCCAGGTGATCCTCAACCAGGTCGAGTTCAACATGGGGATCCGCGAGGCGGTCGATGCGAAGCGGTTCCACCATCAGTGGCTTCCCGACCGATTGTTCGTCGAGCAGGGCGGACTGCCGCCGGGCACGATCGACACGCTGAAGCTGGCGGGGTATCCCATTACCTGGATTGGAGTGCAGGGCACGGCACACTCCATCCGCGTGGATCCGAAGACGGGAGCGCGGCAGGGCGCAGCTGATACGCGCGACCGGGACGCGGGCGCGGCGGGGTACTGAACCGTCACGGAGCGAATGGCGAGCGAGATCGCGCTGACAGCACGGAACGTCAGCGCGACAACTGTCAGAACGTCAACGCGACGATCGAATGATTGCCCCGCAGGCCGGCGCCGGCGAGCAGTGCGCTCTCGGCCGATACGCGAACGAAGATGCGTGAGGAGCGTCCCAGCGAACCGGATCGCCGCTCGCGCTGGTTCGTGCCGGCGCTCGCGCGTTGCGGCGCGATGAGATTCTCGGTGAGCAACGCGCCAAGGATGCCGCCGATCGTCGCGGTGGCGAAGATGAGCTGTGGGTTGTCCGATTGCGCGAGCACGGGAACCGCCAATCCCATCACTGCGCCAGCCGCGGTGCCGAGTGCCAGGAGACGCGCGTCGGATTCGGTGTGGTCGAACGGGCGGACGAAGAATCGGTCACCGGCGACCGCGCCGAGTGCGTAGCCCGCCGTGAGCGCACTGAACACCATCTCCTGAGACGGATTATCGGGGAGCAACGATGCCGCTGCACCGAGTCCGAGCAGTTCGCCGGTGAACAGCGCGCCGATGTCGCCGGCTGTCACGCGATACGGAGCGCCACGCACGTAGCGAAGGCCGAGCGGATAGCCGAGGACGCCGGCCCCGATGATGCCGACCGCCGAGACGCGGGCGCTTCGGGAATTGCGCTCTTCGTTCAAGGTGCCGAACGCGCCGAGCATTCCGGCGGTGAGGAGTGCCGTCACCGTGGACCCATGTGCGGTGCCGTGGGCCTCCGCATCGGTCATCGGCTTCGCGATCTGGAATCCCGCGATGTCGCCGGCGATGCCTCCAATCAGGGTGGCGGCGGCATAGCCCTTCTCACCACCGTCCTCTCCCGAGAGCGCGTACAACGCGAGGTTTGCGGCGATCGCGCCGCGGAGGGCGCTGTGTCCGGCCAGGTGATTCTGCGCGCGCGACACCGGGGTCGACTGCGTGAGCCGCGCAGCCGTGAAGAACGCTCCGCCCGCGACGAGCAGGTATGCGGCAGTGCCGGTCGCAGCATCACCGACCATGGCCGCGGCCGCCGGCCCGAACAGCAGCGCACCGAGCGCTGTCTGGCTCGCGACGAACTGTCCGCGCACCGGCTCGGAGATGAAGGTGGGCAGGCTATCCGGCTGACTCGTCGTGCGTGCGATCATCGTTGCGCGGGAGATCGCGCCCGCCAGCTCGGCACGACTGCCGGAGTCGAATGGGTAGCGATCGACCTCGTCACGCTGGCGTCGCACGACGATCACGTAGCGCACAAGCGAATCGCCGAGCTGGTACAATCGTGCGTCGAGAAAATCGCCGGATACCGGCCATGTCGGTGCGGCAAGACCGAGCCGAGCCGCGAGCGGCGGCGTGATGACGGTGATGCGTCCCGTGCTGTCGAACGCCACGGGACGCTCGCGAACCTGTGCGTGCGCACCGGAAGCGGCGAACATCAGGAGGACGACAAGCGTCGCGCGAGCACATGCGCGCCGACGAAGAGCGACGAGACGGGATGGAGTGCGGTGCATGCGCAAAGCTACACCAGTGCACCGTCGAGCAACGGTTGACCGCGCGCGAAGCGATCGACGGCGAGAGGCGCGATGTCGAACGTGCTGCTGCGCCCGGTGACGATCAGTTCGGCCACCGCGAGCCCGGCGGCGGGCGCCATCATCAGCCCATGTCCACTGAAGCCAGTGGCGACGACGAAGCCGGGGAGTTCCGGATGTTCGCCGAGCAATGCGTTGTGGTCGGGCGTCATCTCGTAGAGGCCGCTCCAGCCGTCCACGACGGATCGCACGCGTGCCGCGGGAAACCGCCGCGTGAGAGTGGGCAGCATCTCCTGCTCCAGCCGCGCGCGATCGCAGGTGAAATTCTCGCCCACCGGTTCGTCCGTGCGCGAGCGACCGATGACGAGGCACTCGTCGTCGCCGCTCGACCGTGCGTCGTCGAGCCGCCAATGCGTGCCGTCCGGATCGAAGATCATCGGGATGCGATTCGGCAGTTCGTCGGCGAGTGCGAGGCGGAACAGGTGCTGGCGCACCGGATCGACCGGCAGCGTGAGCCCCGCCGCACGCCCTGCCGCCGCGGCGTACGCGCCAGCGGCGTTCACCACCACGGGTGCACCGATCTCTCGCGTTCCCGCTGTCGTTTCCACGCAGACGCCCGACACGCGGCCCGCGGCCCGCGCCACGGCGGTGACGGCGCCGTGCACGAACTCCACGCCGGTGGCCTCCGAGATCGCACGCATGCCCGTGACCACCTCGCGAGGATCGAGGTAGCCGTCATCCGGACCGAAGAGGCCGAGCACGAGGTCGTCGGTCGCGAGTCCATCCACATGCTCCGCGACTTGTCGCGGCGTCCATCGCTCGACGTTCGCGCCGCTCGCCTTGCGAGCGGCGTACCGCAACTCCATCTGCTCGGCGTTCGACGCATCGGCGAGGAACAGGTACCCGCGCTGGCGGAACCAGGCACGCGACCGATGGCCGCAGGCGGCGGTGAGCTGATCGAATCGGCGATAGAACGCCGTCCCGTACTGCGCCATCGCGACGTTGAGCGGTGACTCGAACTGCTGTCGAATGCCACCCGTGGCGAGCCACGACGACGCGCGGGCGTATGTCGGATCGCGCTCGACGACGACGACACGCGCGTCGCCCAGCTTCTGGCGAAGACGCGACGCGATACTCGAGCCGATCACGCCGCCACCGATGACGACGACCGCCGCTGTCTCAGCCATCCGCGCCTCCGCGCATGAGGTTGACGTAATAGGTCGTGCATCCAACCTCGCCGCAATCCGGCGGCGGTCAGGCACCCTTGACGGAGTCTCGGGCGGCGGAGACGTTGAAACGACGCCGATGTCGACGGGGCAGGCGCACACCCTTCCCGTGGTGAGTCGGCAACCGATCAGGTTCAATCAGCCAGGGAGATGACGAATGAAGACGTCCGCGATGGTCCTGCTGTTGTCGGGGTTGGGCGCATGTGCGATGCCGATGCGCGGTGGCACGGACAGCACGCGCATGAGCTTCTTCATCACGAGCGCCGGCCCGGGTCGAGGCGCGGACCTGGGTGGAGTGGCGGGCGCCGACGCGCATTGTCGCTCGCTCGCCGAGGCGGTGGGTGAGGGGAACCGGACCTGGCACGCGTATCTCAGCACGAGCGCGATGGGTGGACAGGCGGCGATGCATGCCCGCGACCGCATCGGCGCCGGCCCGTGGTACAACGCGAAGGGCGTGCGCGTGGCGATGAACGTCGCCGACCTGCACAGCGCAACGACCGGGTTGGGCAAGACCACGTCGCTCACCGAACGTGGCGATGTCGTGAACGGACGTGGCGATACGCCGAACCGGCACGACATTCTCACCGGCTCGCAGCTCGATGGCACCGCGTTTCCCGGCAGCGCCGACAAGACCTGCTCCAATTGGACAAGCAGCGGCGAGGGCAGTGCGCAGGTGGGCCATCACGATCGGCAGGGCGGCGGCGAGAATCCCACATCGTGGGGCTCGGCGCACGGCTCGCGCGGGTGCAGCCAGGCCAACCTGATCGCGACCGGCGGGAACGGACTGTTCTACTGCTTCGCGATTTGAGCGGGCCGCTCAGTCTCGGCGCTCGCCTCGCACGTCGTTCTGTTCCTTGAACCACGCCAGCAGATTGTTCGGACAGTAGTTGGGGTCGTTGTCCCACCGCGCGATCGCACTTGCATGCACCGACTGCGTGCCGGCGGTGTCGATCGCGCGGTCGATGCCGCGCGTGAACTTGTAGAACCCCGTCTTGGAATGGTGGATGACGCCGGCGGGGTCGGGAGACAGCGGATGCGCGGCGATCGCTTCCGCATCCAGCATCAGGCCGGCATCGCGCGCGCGACTCATCATCCAGTCGAGTGTGATGTCGGACAGCGCGGACTCCGGATATCCTCCGCCGATGTCGCTGTGCACGCCGGGGAACCAGACCTGCTCGATCGTCTGGTTGGGCTTCCGTTTCTCCATCCAGAGCGAGGGCTGGAACGGTTCGCGGTGCTCGTCGAGCGCCAGCGCGTGGTACGCCAACTCGACCGTGCCGCTGAGCGCCGTGTCGTGAAAGGTGTAGTCACGCCGGCTCAACGACCGCAGGCCGCGGAGCGGAATGCCGAGCGCACCGACCGTGTCCCACACGCCGATGAAGCGGATCTTGATCGGGTCGGTCCCGCAGCAGGAGAATCGGCGCCTGAACTCGAGTGCCGTGGGATCGTCGGGGTGGATGTTGGACAGCTTGTACAGCTCGACCGCCTTGATGTAATGCTGCACGGCGGCGCGTGAGAGGATACCGCATTTGCGGATGACACCCGCGACGCTCCGCGCGGTGAAGGCGCCGCGGCTGAATCCGAACAGCCAGAGCTCGTCGCCGGGCTCGTAGTTGGCGATGAGGAACCGATAGGCGCGATAGATGTTGTCCTCGAGTCCCTCACCGAACGCCCCGCCGGTGAGGCGGTCGAGCGAGTTGCCGGTACCGACGCCCTGATCGTAGAGCACGATCTGCGGCATGCCCGCCACGTCATGCTTCGCGATGCGATACGCGAGCTTCACCACGTTCGTGGGGCACGGCGTGCCGTTCTTCACCTGGTCGGCGCTGTTCCAGGTGCCGTCGCAGCAGAGGATGATGCGTTTCATGACGCGCCCCGCTTACGCCTCGTGCTCGCGACGCCAGCGCTCGAGCTCGCGGACGCGCGCATCGAGCAGGGCCAGCGGGTCCGCGTGCGCCGAGCCGACGGGCGTCATCCGCGGAGCCGTGACGACTCGGCCGGCGGGCGGGACCGTCGTGCGCGCGAGGTGTACGGACGAGGGCCGCGACGGTACGCCACGCATGGCGAGCCGAACGAACAGCCGCCCGAGCGGGCCGAGCCAGACGATGCGGAACAGCCGCTCGCCGGGCGACATGCGGAAGGGGCTTTTCAGCAGCAGCACAAAGCTGATGCCCAGCATCGCGAACCCCGAGAACACGAGCAGCAGCCCGCCCGGAGGCGTGGCAAACTGGCGGGGACCAACGGGCACGCGCATCGACCATGCTGCGCGCATCATCACGATCGACGTCACGAGCATCACCGCGCCCTGAATGATCGTCCTGCGCCGTCGGTGCTGCGTGTTCGGGTCCGCGCGCAACTCTGCGCGACGATTCGTTCGTTCGGCCATCACGCGCGCGAGCCCATCTCCGACGTCGCTTGCGGAGAATCCTGTCTCGGCGAGGCGGCGGCCCTCGCTCATGGTCGTGAGTGTGCGTGCGAAGAGCACCGCGAGCAGTCCAACCACGGGCAGCAGAATGTCCACGAGCGACATGCTCGCGTCCTGCTGCTTCCGCACCAGCAGCCAGGTGATGACGAGAATGCCGATGCTGGCGAGCGACAGCGCCGACAACTCGCCGGCGAACAGGCGGATTGGAAGTGGAATCTCGGGCTCGGCCAGCTGCGCGGCATCGATCTCCTCGACCAGCGCCTCGGCGGTGGGAAACCGGTCCGCGGGATCCTTCTCCATGCACCGGTCGATCGCGCCGGCGAGCGCTGGCGGGAGATCGGGTCGGAGCTGCATGAGCGGCGCGATACGTTCGGTGAGCTGCCGCACGAGAATCTTCTGGGTGCTCTCACCGGTCACCGCCGTGGTGCCGGTGGCGGCGTAGTACGCGGTGAGACCGAGCGCGTACAGGTCGCTCCGCCCGTCCACGACGTCGCCCGACGCCTGCTCGGGGCTCATGTACTCCGGGGTGCCGACGACCTCGCCCACGCGGGTGAGGTTCGAGGCGCTGACGACGTGCGTCATCGAGCGCGAGATGCCGAAATCCAGCACGAGCGCGCGGCCGGTGGCGCGCTCCAGCATCACGTTGTCGGGCTTGATGTCCCGATGCACGACACCGCGGCCATGGGCGTAGGCGAGCGCGTAGCCCACGTCCTGCACGACGCGCACGAGCTCGCGCACGGGAAGCGGGCCGGCGCGCGCCACGCGTTGCGTGAGTGTCTCGCCCTCCACCAGTCCCATCGCGTAGGCGAGGTAGTCCTCGCCTTCCTCCACCGCGTACACCGGCACGATGTTCGGGTGCGAGAAGCTCGCCGCCGTTCGCGTCTCCTGGAGAAATCGCTCGCGCAGTCCGGATTGCGACGCGAACTCCGGCAGCAGCACCTTGAGCGCGACCGGACGATCGAGCCGGAGATCGCGCGCAAGATAGACGGTGCCCATCCCGCCGCGGCCGAGCTCGCGCTCCAGCGCATACCGGTCAGCGAGCGAGCGGCGAATGGTGTCGAGCGTGGTGGGGGCGGTCACGCGACGAATATGGATGCGGGGCCGCGAAGCTCAATGGTCGTCGCGCACGCATGCCGCCCGACTCACACGACGCGACGTTCCTCGATCCGCCGCACCGCTTCCGCCCCAAGCGCGCGCAGCGTCGCCATCTCATCCTCGGAGAAGGTGCGCTCCTCCATGCCCACCACACACAGGTTGCCGAGCACGAATCCGCGCGATGAGATGAGCGGGACGCCGGCGTAGCACCGCACGCCGTCCTGGGTCACGAGCGGATTCGCGCGATGCTCCGGGTGGGCGGCGGCGTTCTCCACGGTGAATGCATCGCGCGTTCGCACGGACGTCGCGCAGAACGACCACTCCACGGGATGTCCGCCCGCCTCGTCCAGCCACATGCCGGTGATGCCATGTGAGGCCGCAAGGTGCAGCGCCTCGTCGAGCACGACGCTCACGAGCGAAACGGGCAGCCGCAGGTGCGCCGATGCGCGGGCGGCGACGTCCTGGAGGATGGGATCCACGTCGGACGAGAGCAGTCCGAGATCCGCGATCTCCTGGAGCCGAGCGGCATCGTGCAGTGGATCGCTCGTCGGCGGTATCATGACCTGGCTCCGGGACTGGGTGCCGACTGACGCGCCGCGATCTGTGTGTAGGTGCGCGCACGAATCTCGATGGATCGGGCAATCGTGGCGGCCGCGCCGCCCTGTGCGGCGAGCGCCTGGATCACCCGCGCGAGCAGCGGGCCAGAGTGCGCCGTCCCCTGCGTCACGCCCGCCATGCCACACGCATCCGACCATGCCGTCCGCCCTCGCGCGGCACCGAACACGCGTTCCAGCGCCGCGACGGCGTCGGACTCGGTGGGCGCGGCGAGGTTGTATCCGGCGAGTTTCTTCGTGCTGGAGGACGATGTCGACATGACGTGTCGCTGAGGGTCCGCGATGGAGGGCGTGCATGATAGATACGTCACGGAGCAGTGTCGCGGATTCATCCTGCAATCCTGGAATTCTCGAGACGCGACAGGCTGGGGCCCACCAACTCACATCCTGGGCACGAGCATGATGTGCGCCTTGGGCGTCCCGGGGAACATGAGCCAGGGCGTACCCTGGGCGGGTGCCACCGACAGGCCGGTGGACGCCGATGTGGCGCCGGCGATGTAGATGACGTTGAGGGCACGCGCGCCGGTGACGGCGTTCGTCGTCGTGTCGTAGCTCCCAACCGGTCCGGTGAGCGAATACAGCGCGGCCGGCTGCTTCGGCATGGCCAGCCTTCCCGTTCGTATCTCACGGAAGCGCGCCGAATCCACCTGGTCACCCTTCACGCCGCCTGCCCGCAAGGAACGACCGCGCGCCATGAATGGCTCGAGCGACCGATGATAACAGGCCACGTGAAATCGCTCGGCTGCCGGATCGCTCGCGAGGCAGACGAATGCTCCGCTGCCCTCGCGGAGACTCACCAGGCTCCGGCCACCGTCCCGATAGCCGAGCACACGCGCATCGGCGCGGAACTCGGCAGGCAACGGCAGCACGGCAGACGCGATCTGCTGTGCCTCGGTGAGCGAGGTGCCGCTCACGGGCGATGACGAACCCTGTGCACCGAGCGCGCCGGGCAGGGCGGCAAGGGCCAGGCAGATGGTGAGGCGGCGCATGGGCGATCGCACTCCAGTACGGGAAGTAGTGAACATGCGCTTCGCGCGGCCGGTGAGCAAACCACTATGGCCGGCATCGCATGCACCGTTCACCGGCACACCGGCGCCGCGGCAAGGCTCTCCTCGCGCCGCATGGGCGTCACCTCCAGAAACTGCACACCCGCCGGCTCGGTCGGCGCGAGGGTGATGCTGACGCGGAGATCGCCGTCGCGACACCGCATGCGCCAGCGCCCCCGCAGCGCGTTCTCCACCACGAGCGGGCCCTCGGTGCGGCAGTCCGATCCGGCGGCCGCACGCACTGCGTCGATCGACGCGTGCCGCCGCTCCTTCGACTCGTCGAGAAAGAGATTCATCGCGGCGACGCTGTCGGCCAGCCGATCGTTCCACTGCGCCACGAGGCGCGCCACCTGCGCTCGGCGCTCCACCAGAATGGGCGCCGGCTGCGGCTCACGTTGCACCAGTCCACCGGTGCGCGCGAGCGCCTCGAGCGCCTGCGTCGTGGGTCCGCCCCATCCCGTATACGTGAGATTGCCGAGTGCGACGATGCCCACGCCATACTCCGGCAGCCAGCGCATGAGCGACCCGAATCCCGGCAACCCACCGCTGTGCGCGACGATGGTGGGGAACAGACAGCTCTGACGCACGCCGAGTCCGAAGCCGTACCCTCCCGCGCTGAGCGACACCGTGCCGGTCGCCGTGTCGCGCACCACGGAGGCGCCGTTGAAGCGGACGACCTGCTGCATCTCGCGCACCGACGCGCGACGCACGGGCCCACGTTCGGCGCCGTCTCGCGGCGGCCACGCGTCGAGCATGAACGCCACCCACTTCCCGAGATCGCTCACGGAGGTGAGCATGCCGCCCATGGCACCGAACGCCCCGTCGGGAAGCTGCGGCTCCTCGAGCCACCGTCCGTCCTGCCGTCGATAGCCGAGCGCGAGGCGAGTGGCCGAGACATCACGCGCCTCGAGCGTGGTGGAGGTCATGCCGAGTGGCAGCAGCAGCTGTTCGCGGACGAAGCGCGCATACGGCATACCCGAGACGTTCGCGACGATGCGCCCGAGAATCGCGAAACCGAAGTTCGAGTACTCGTAGCTCGTGCCGGGCGACGTCGAGAATGGAATGCCGCGCCGCATCATCGCCGACATCTCGGCATCGGTAGCCGCGAGCTGCTGATCGCCCCACGGATTGTCCTCGGGAAATCCGGCGGAGTGCGACAGGAGATGGCGGATCGTGAGCTTGGGCGAGTCGGTCGTCGGGTATCGCAACCGCGCGAGCTCGGGCACGAACTTCTCCGCCGGATCATCGAGTGACAGTTTGCCTTCGTCGCGCAACTTGAGAATGGAGAGTGCGGTGAAGCTCTTGGTCATCGAGGCGATGCGAAACACGGTACCGGTATCGACCGGTGCGTTCGTCGCGACATTGCGGACACCGGCCACGCCGATGTGAATCACCTGTCCATCGACGACGACGCCGTAGGCGATGCCAGGCACCTTCGCGTTGGCCGCGAAAGCGGACATGAGTCGATCGATCTCGGGAAGTGCCGCGGTGAGCTTCGCGAGTCGCGCCGAAACGGCGGGGCGCGGAACCTGGGCTCGCAGCGTCGATGCCGCGAGCGCGACGGTGGCGCAGATGGCGAGCCACGACATGCGTACCGGTCGCATTGCACTCATCTCCTCACCGCGGTGACATCGATCAACTCACGCCGGACCGCATCGGCCTTCCCCGCGCGACCCAGCGCGGCCCAGAGCCGCTCCACCGTCTCGCGATCAACGAGGCCAGCGGGCGAC
>JANLTI010000213.1:0-2060 GCA_031362845.1 Gemmatimonadaceae bacterium
AGCTCGTACGTTCGCCCCTGCACGGTGACGCGCCGTTCCTGCATCGCCTCGAGCAGCGCCGCCTGCGTCTTGGGCGGAGTGCGGTTGATCTCGTCGGCGAGGAGCACGTTGCAGAACACCGGGCCGGCCATGAAGGCGAGGCGGCGCTGCCCGGTGGCCGGGTCATCCTGGATCACGTCGGTGCCGGTGACGTCGCTCGGCATGAGGTCGGGCGTGAACTGGATGCGCGCGAACTTGAGATCCAGCGCGCGCGAGAGCGTCGAGATGAGGAGCGTCTTCGCCAGGCCGGGCACGCCGACGAGCAGGCAGTTGCCGCCGGCGAACAGCGCGATCAGCGCCTGCTCGACGATGTCGTCGTTGCCGACGATCACCTTGCGCAACTCCGTGGCGATGCGCGATCCCGCCTCCTTGAGGCGATCGGCGAGCTCGGCGTCGTCCAGTCGGTCGAGATCGGGAAGGGTGGCGGTACCGGTCACGCAGTGTCCTCGTGTCAGCGGGTGAGCGCGTAGATCAGGTAGTTGACGCCGAGCTTGTACGCTTCGTTCGACGCGTCCAGCGGAAGGAACGCTTCGTCGGAGTACTCCCAGTACTCCGAGAGATCATTGTTGAAGTTGATCACGGCCATGAGCCGCTGCGACCGGTCATTGTTCTCGTAGATGCCCCAGAACTCCGACTGCACGCCATAATAGGGATGCGAGTACGTCAGGTCCGTGATGCCGTAGAACGCATCGAAGACCTTGTCGTCGGGCGTCAGCCGCATCGGCCGCAGGTTCGGCAGCACGCGGCGCATCTGCGCCTCGAAGTTGAACCAGTCGTTCTCCCGCGCGAAGTCGTCAAAAATGATGAAGCCGCCCTTGAGCAGATAATTGCGCAGGCCCAGCACTTCATCATCGGATGGTCGCCAGTAGCCCGCCTCGCACAGGTACGCGACGGGATACTTGAACAGCTCGGGATCGTCGAGCGCGAGGATGTTGCTGTCCTGGGTGCGCACGCGCAGGGTGGACAGCTCGCTGAGGATCTTTGTGAAGTGCCGTTCGCCGCGCGGATAATCGTGGGCCCACTTCACGTCCTGCCGGAATCCGCCGTCGCCGCCCACGGTATATCGAATGCGCGCGAACGTGAACCGGCCATCGTACTCCACGTTCGGCGCGAAGGTCTGGGCCTCACGACGGCCGCGTCCCTGCGCCCACCCGAGGGTGATCTCCCCGATGAGTGTGGCGCACATCGCCAGCCCGGCCAGCGCGGCTGAAACGCGACGTGCCGTGCGCGGACGAATGCGCATCATGGCGTCGGCACCGGCGGGCGTGCGCCGCGAAGCTCGAGCAGCAATGCCTGTCCCTTCTCGAACGACGGCGCCTGCTCGAGCACGGCCAGCAGCTCGCGCCGCGCCGAGGCGGCGTCCCCGCTCGCCGCGAGCGAACGCGCCAGCTGATAGCGCGCCTCCAACGGGTCCGCCGGATCGAGCGCGAGCACGGCGCGCCGCTCGCGAATCGCCACGGCGTGGCGTCCGGCGCGGCTCGCATGCTCGGCCAGCCGGGCGTGTACCGCCACGTCATACGGCGAGATCCAGTTCAGACGCTCGAGCGGCGCGATGGCTCCGGCGGAGTCGCCGAGTGCCTCGCGCAACTCCGCCTCGAGCACGTTCGCGTCCCATGCGCGTTCGCTCCGCGACGTCACGCGCACGATCTGATCGAGCGCACCGCGCACGTCGCCGCGGTCGCGCGCGATACGCGCGAGAAATTCCGCCGGCGCATTGGGGCCGGCGTACTCGGGGAAGAGCGCCTGCGCGCGCAGGAGCACCGCGCGCGCGGAGTCGGTGCTGCCTCCGTCCATGAGCGCGATGCCCGCTCGCATGGCAGTCACGAACGTTCCACCCTGTACGCTGTCACCAGCGGCGACGGAGCGCAGGGGCACGGCGAACTTCGAGCGCAGCCACGTGTCGAACCGGGCGTCGAGCTGCTCCGGTGTCACGCGAAGCACGCGCGGGAACACTTGCGGCGTCGCCAGTCCGTCCCGGTATGCCACGAGCATGTCCCGGAGGGCGTTCGCACCGAACTGTG
>JANLTI010000221.1:0-17575 GCA_031362845.1 Gemmatimonadaceae bacterium
GGCGCGCTGCTCATGCTGGCGTACGGCCTGTGGGCGTTCTTCCAGCGTCCTGAACTGGCAATGCTCGAGGATGTCGACACGCTAGCTGTTCCATCGTTGTAGCGGCACGTCCCGATCGTGCGCGACGACACGCGAGGGCCCTAGCCGAACCGCTCCTTCGCGAGGGTCGTGATGAGGGCGGCCGATCCGTCGAGCCCCAGCCGCGCCGTGTTCACGCACAGGTCGTAGTTGCCCAGGTCCCGCCAGTCGCGCTTGAAGTGGTGCTTCACGTACTCCTCGCGCTGCCGGTTCATGTCCGCCACCGTCCGGGCTGCGTCGGCGAACGGGACGCCGAGCACGTGCACCGCGTACCGCACCAGCTCCTCCACCGGCGCATAGCAGAACACGTGCAGTGCATCGGTGCGCGAGGCGAGCATGCACTGCGCCCCCCGCCCCACGAGCACCACGGGCCCGGCGCGCACTGCATCCTCGATCACCCGGCGCGTCATCATCACCATGCGCTCCTCGCTCGGCTGCGCCGCCATGTCGCCGACCATGGGCATCATCTCGGGCACGCCGAGAGCCATCGCCGATGCCATGCGCTCGACGAGCGACGGGAGGCGCTCCTCGCGCGCCGACACTTCGGCGGGCGTCATGCGCAGGCGCTGCGCAACCTCCTCCACCACGGCGTTGTCGTAGAGCGTCCACCCCAGGGTACGGGCGACATGCTCCGCCACCTCCGATCCGCCGGAGCCGTATTGCCGCGAGATCGTCACGATCGCCATCAGTGTGCGCCGCCATGGCGAAGATCGCGTATGCGAACCTCCTCCACCACGGAAAAGCCAAGCGCCGCCCACGCCGCTTCGGCCGTCACGCTGCCCGCCACGTTGTGCAGTCGCATCTGGTCGAGCCCTCGCGCGCGGGACCAGCGTTCGGCTTCGCCGAGCAGCGCGCGCAGCACGCCGCGCCTCCGCGCGTCCGGCCTGACATAGCTGGACGACACATACGCATAGCGCTCAGGCTCGAGCAATGGAGAGCCGGTCGATTCCACGCACCGCAGCACGCCCACCACGGTGCCGTCGAGTTCCCCGAGCAGGATTACCTCGATTGCCGAGCGAAGCTGTGCGGCGAACAGCCGTCGCGCACGCTCGCCGACGTCATGCCGCAGTCTCCCATAGATGGGATGGTCCGGATGCTCATGCAGCAACGCGAGCCGGAGCGCGATGACCGACTCCAGGTCACGCGGTGTCGCCGTCCGTACGCGGATGCGCCCCGGGAGGATGCGGGGAGCCGACGCCGACACTGCGGGACCGGAATGCGCGCCGGCCATGATCAGGCGGAAAGACCGCCGCCAAAGAGATCCTCGTTCGGACGCCGGCGTCGCTTCTCCGGTTCCGCACGGCCGTACAGGCCACCATCCGATCGGGATATGCGCTTGCGTGCCACCAGCGCCTCGAGCACGAGCTCGCATGCCGCCACCGTCATGGGAGCATCGCCCGACGGCGCGAGTCCCACGCGGCGTACGAGCTCGACGAGGCCCGGCACGACGCCGAACGCCGCCGCCACCGCTTCGGACCGCTCGTCGTCGGTCACCTGCAACGCGCCACCTTCATCGAACCAGATGACGATGTCATCCACGTTCACGCCGCCAGCGCGGTCCTGGAAGGTGGCATCGGCCGCGCGACGGATCAGCTCGCGCGCGATCGCGTGTCCGCCCACCAGCTCTCCCTCGTATTCGAGCTCGATCTTGCCGGTGATGGCCGGCTGCGCCGAATACACATCGGAGATGCGCGGCACCACTTCCGGCTCGCCGGTGACGATCGCTCGTCGCTCGGAGTTGGAGATCACGTTCTCCAGCACGCTGATCGGCATGCGCTGCGAGACACCCGACCGCCGGTCGATGCGCTTGTCGGTGCGCGCTTCGAAGGCCACGCGCTCCACCACCTCACTGATGAAATCCGGGATGCGCACCGACCGTCCCTCACGCTGGGTCCACGCTTCCTGCTCGGTGATCTCCATCCCGAGCTGGACGGTCTCGGGATAATGCGTGATGATCTCGCTGCCGATGCGGTCCTTGAGCGGCGTGATGATCTTGCCGCGCGCCGTGTAATCCTCGGGGTTCGCGGTGAAGCAGAGCTGCACGTCGAGTGGCAGGCGGACAGGATATCCCTTGATCTGGACATCGCCTTCCTGCATGACGTTGAACAGGCCGACCTGCACCTTTCCGGCGAGGTCGGACAGCTCGTTCAGTGCGAAGATCCCGCGGTTCGCGCGAGGCAGCATCCCGTAATGAATCGTGAGCTCGTCCGAGAGGACATGGCCGCCACGCGCCGCGCGAATGGGGTCGAGGTCGCCGATCAGGTCGGCGATCGTGACAACGGGCGTCGCGAGGATCTCGACATCACTGCTGTAGCGATCCACCCAGGCGATCGGCGTGTCATCGCCCGCCTCGGCGAGTCGATTCTTGGCGTACCGCGAGATCGGCGCGAACGCGTTGTCGTTTACCTCGCTGCCGGCCACGATCGGCATCGCGTCATCCAGCAGTCCGACGAGCGCACGAAGGATGCGCGACTTCGCCTGACCACGGAGGCCGAGCAGGATGAAGTTGTGGCGCGAGAGCAGGGCATTGACGATCTGCGGCATCACCGTCTCCTCGTAGCCGATGACGCCGGCGAAGAGCGGTCCTCCATTGACAAGGCGGGCGAGCAGATTCTGGCGCATCTCGTCCTTCACGGACCGCAGTCGGCGGTCGGGTGCGCCAAACGGCGTGCGCTTGAGCGCGCCGAGTGTCTCGGGGTGCGACGACAAACAATGCCTCCGGGCAGAAAAACGACGTTCATCGGGAATCAGCGCGGCGGTGCGGAGCCACGCAAGGGTGTCCGAGTGCAACGCGCGCGAAGGCAGATGCGTTCGCGGAACTACGCCACGCCCACTTCGACCTGGTTGTCGTAGAACACCGGGCCGTGCCCGAGATCGGTCTCGCGTTGTGAGGTCGTCTGGTTCACGTTGGCGCCATCGCCCGCCAGCTTTCCCCACCAGATCGACGGCGCCCAGGCCACTCCTTCGCGGATGGATGGTTCCACGCGCGCCCTCGCAAGGAAGGCACCGCGATCGTTGTGCACGGTCACCGTCATGCCGGATGCGATTCCTCGCCGTTCGGCATCGGCGGGATGCAGCAGCACTTCCGGCTCGCGCGCCTGCCGCCGTAGCGAGGTGATGTTGCCGAAGGTCGTATTGAGGAACGTGTGCGCTGGGGAAGAGATCAAGGTGAGCGGAAATCGCGTCACGAGCGCCGGGTCGCGTTCGATCGACTCGTACGGCGGGATGTAGTCCGGCAGCGGATCGAACCCGAGGTCGGCCATGCGCGACGACATGAGCTCGCACTTGCCGCTCGGCGTCGCGAATGCGCCATCGGCGTACGGCAGGTACGGCGTCGGCAGATTCAGCCGCATCCAACCGCGCTCGAGAAGCTCGTCGAAGCTCACGCCATGCAGCTTGGGCGACGGGGAGGCGAGCGCCTGCCGAATGATCGTGAGATCGTCGTCGCGCATCGCGTCGTGCGTCATGTGCATGCGGGCCGCGATGAGTCGGAAGATCTCGCTGTTCGGCTTCGATTCGCCAACGGGCGTGATCGCCGGCCGGTTGAGCGACACGTAGTGATGCCCGTACGCGAGGTGCACGTCCCAGTGCTCGAGTTGCGTCGTGGCGGGCAGGACGATGTCGGCCCAGTCGGCGGTGTCGGTCTGGAAGTGCTCGAGCACGACGGTGAACAGGTCCTCTCGTGCCAGGCCGCGCAGGACGGCGTTGCGCTCGGGCGCGACCGCGGCCGGATTGGAGTTGTACACGACGAGCGCGCGCACCGGAGGCCCGCCCGTCCCGGCGTCGGGCAGCGTGAGCGCGTCCCCGAGCCGGATCATGTTGATCGTGCGGACGGCGGGGCCGAGATCAGGTCGCGAGATTGCGGCGCGGTCGAACTGGAAGTTGGCCGAGGTCGACAGCTGCACACCGCCGCCGGGCCGACGCCAGTGCCCGGCGATGGCCGGCAGGCACGCGATGTTGCGCACGGCCATTCCGCCGCCAGCGTGACGCTGGAGCCCGTAGTTCACGCGGATGAACGCGGCACGGGCGCGTCCGTAGCGTTCGCCGAGCGACACGACGACCTCTTCCGGCAGCCCGGTCACCGCGGCCGTTCGCGCCGGCGTCCACTCAGCCGCGCGGACGCGAAGCTCCTCGTGCCCGAGCGTATGACGCTCCAGGTAGTCGCGGTCGGCGAGGTCGCTGGCGAACAGCACGTGCATCATGCCGAGCGCGAGCGCCGCGTCTGTGCCCGGGCGAATGGCGATCCATTCGTCGCACTGGAGCGCCGTGCGCGTCTGGATGGGGTCGATGCAAATGATCGGTGCTCCGCGCGCACGGGCCTTGAGGATGAATGGCCAGAGTTGCGGGTTGGCGGTGAGCGTGTTGGTGCCCCAGAGCAGCACCAGATCGCTCTCGGGGACCCCCTCGCTATCCGCCCCGACATTCGCGCCGACTGTCATGCGCATGCCGACGGTGCCGGCCATCGCGCAGATCGTGCGGTCGAGCCGGGAGGCGCCAAGCAGATGAAAGAAGCGCCGATCCATCGATTCACCCTGCACCATGCCCATGGTGCCTGCGTACGAGTACGGGAGAATCGCCTGCGGACCATCGGCCGAGCGCGCGATGTCGCCGAGTCGAGTGGAGATCTCGTCGAGCGCGGCATCCCAGCTGATCGCCTCGAATCGGCCACTGCCCTTGGGTCCGGACCGTCGCAGCGGGGTCGTCAGTCGGTCGGCATGGTAGGTCCGCTCGATGTAGCGATTCACCTTGGCGCACAGAAATCCCTGCGTCACGGGATGATCGGGGTCGCCGGCCACGCGCACAGCCTTGCCATCCGACACCGTGACGAGCATGGCGCAGGTGTCGGGACAATCGTGCGGGCAGACGCCGCGGACCACGGCATCACGAGAAATTTCGAGAATCTGCGAGGGAGCGATACTGGTCATGCGACGGACGAAGGGGAGAGTGTGAAGCTATCCGTCCGAACCGGCGAGGACCACTGACGAACCGGTGACTCCGAGGTAACTCGTTACACGACGGACGCTTACCGGCCTCGGACGATCGTGGGAGGCGGCTGCGGTGCGATCGCGCGGTGGGGAGGAGGCCCGAACAGGCAAACGCACCGGGTGAACGCGTTGACTGATCGGCACTTGTGGCTCCATCTCTGCTCTTGACACGGACTCCCAGAAATCTAAGTTTCCCGACGTTGAAGGCCGGCACCGCACCGCGTGCGCGGACCAACGCGTCATACACACCAAGACCTACTCCGGAGAATTACATGAAGCGCCTGGCCCTTGTTGCCGCTGTGCTCGTCATCGCTGCCTGCAGCACGAAAGAGACCCCCGTCGTCGATACCGCCGCTCCTGCCATGGCGCCCGCCCCGGCCATGATGGACACCGGCATGAAGATGGATTCCGCCGCCGCCAAGATGGACACGGCCATGAAGAAGGCCGACACGGCGATGATGAAGAAGACCCCGTAATCACGGGCGTCTGCTGTGACACGGGGCGCCGCACTTCGATGTGCGGCGCCCCGTTGGCATCTGGTGCAGTCGTCAGTGATGTGTCTTCCACCAGCGAAACGCCTCCGGCACTCCGACTTCGTGCCGCACCGCCGGATCCCAGCCCAGTTCGCGCCGCGCCCGCGCCGATGAGAACGGGTTGTCGCGTGACACGTAGTCGAGTGCCGTCGATCCCACCGCGTTGAAGCGGCTGCCGAAGAACAGGGGCGCCACGAGCTGGAATGCGCCAACTCCGGCGCGCGCGATGAGGTACGGAACCGGGATCCGTCGCATGCGGACGCCGAGTCCCTCGCTGCCGAGCCGAAAGAAATCCTCGACCGTGATCGGAAAGTCGTTGGACAGATTGTAGGCGCGTCCGCCGGCCGCGTCCGTCTGCGCGGCGCGTACCATGCCATCGACGACGTTCGCCGCATGCACGAGTGCGAGCGTCGAGCGGCCTCCTCCGATCAGCGGCACGAGACCACGCTCGAGCAGGCGTGCCATGCGCGGAACGAATTGTCGGTCGTGCGTGCCGTAGATGACGGATGGTCGCACCGCCGTCGCCCACACGGTACCAGCCGCATGGGCCTCGAGCACGAGACCTTCCGAGTCGCGCTTCGATCGCGCGTAAAACGCATCCTCGGACAGCGCGGTGAGCGGCGCATCTTCGTCCGTCGCGGCGCGATCGTCCCGATACCGTCCCGTGCCGCCATACACGGCAACGCTGCTCACGTGCACGAGGCGCGCCTTCGCCGAGGCCGCCGCGGCGATGGCGTGACGGGTGCCCTCGATGTTCGGCCGGCTGAACGCCTCCCATCCGCCCGACGGCGTCACGGCGGCCGCGGCGTGAAAGACGACCTCGCACCCGCGCGCCGCACGCACAAAGCCGCTCGGCTCCAGCGTGTCGCCGGTGGCGAGCTCCACCCCGGCGCGACTCAACGCGCCGGCGCGCGCGGCATCCCGGACGAAGGCGCGCACCGTCCATCCGTCGCGCCGCAGCCGTTCCACGAGATAGTGGCCCACCAGTCCGGTGGCGCCGGTGACGAGGGCGGTGGGCACGCGGCTACTGAATGGCGAACGGCAGCGCGGCGACATCGACACGCCGCTCGAGCGAAGACGCCGCGTCGGTGGATCCGCTGTCCGCGCTGCTGTCGTCCAGCCAGCGCGCCACGAGCGGCGCGCCGGGCTCCACGTCGCGTCGAATCATGGCGAGCGCGATTCCACCCAGCATTGGTGAACGCACGGCGGAGCGGACGTCACCCACCTGTGTCCCGTCGGCACCGTGCAGCGTGGCGCCGCGCGGCGGTGGCTCCACGCCGGGCGCGCGAATCCCGCGCAGGTGCTTGTTCACGTGCCCGCGGAAATGCACGCGCGCCACCGTCTCCTGCCCCACATAACACCCCTTCGTGTACGAGATCGCATGGAGCTCGTCGAAGTTGGCTTCCTGCGGAATGGTCGTGTCGTCGATGTCGAGCCCCCACTCGGGGCGGCCCGCCTCGACGCGCGCGATCTCCCACGCCTCCAGGCCGGCCGGTGTCGCGCCGGCGTCCGCTGCGCGCTGCCACAACAGGGGATATGCGTCGGCGGGCACGAGCAATTCGAACCCTTCAATGCCGAGATCGGGCACGCTCGCCACGAGCACATGGGCGCCCTCGATCTCGAGGGTCACGTGCGAATATGGCGTAAGCGCCGTGAGCGCCGGGGAGGGGACACCCGTGATCTCCGCGACGATGTGCCGCGCATTGAGGCCGAAGATGCCGATGTCGCGTACCCGCGCGGTCTCATCGATGTGCGGTGCGATGCGCGGGTTCACGTACTTCTTCACCATGGCCGCCCACCCAGCCGCCGCGCGCGCCGGCACATCCACCAACACGGAGCTTTCCTCCACGAACACTCTCACGTCGGCGATGATCTTGCCCTTCGCCGTGAGCGCGGCGGCGTAACACCCCTGGCCCGGTACGAGCGCCGCGACGTCGTTCGTCACCAGACCGGCCACCATCTCGCCCGCGCGCTCACCAGTGAGCCGGATGCGTCCGCGATGACTGCGATCGAACAGCGCGGCGCGCGAATGCAGCGCCTCATATTCGGCCGCGACACTTCCATAGGCGAGCACGACACTCTTGCCTCCCACATCCGCCGTGTCGTGCCCGAGGAGCGGGTGCGTGCTCATGCGCGTGCCGCGGGACGTTCGCGCAGCAGGTCGACGATGCCGTGCAGCGTCAACCCGACCAGGCTGTCCACGGCGCCATCGGCGTGATCGGCCACCTGTGCGGGCGCACCGACCGCAAGCGTGCGCACACCCGCCGCGCGCGCAGACCGAATCGCGGCAGCGCTGTCGACGATGGCGACGCTGGATTCCGTCGCGACAGTACGCGTGCGCGACAGCTGGGCGAGCGCCTTCGTGTACATCGCGGGGGCCGGAGCCTCCTCCATGACATCGTCTGCGGTGACGACTGTCGCGATGGAGCCGATGAGTCTCGATGCCGCCAGTGCGACTTCTGTTTCGGCGCGCCTCGTGCGCGTGACGATGGCAAGGCGAACGTGCGGCGCCAGTGACGACATGAACTGCGCAGCGCCCGGCTGCAAGCTGAACCCGCGCGACAGCCGCTCGGCATATGTGCGGCTCACCCGCAGCGCAACGAGCTCGGCGAGCGTCGCATCGATTCTGCCCACGCTCGCGAAGGCAGTGACAGCCATGGCATGCGTGTCGAGATCACCGCAGGAGGCGTCGTACGCCTCCGCAGTCCAGTGCACGCCCTCGTCGGACAGCGCGCGCAACAACTCGTCACGACGCACGATGCCGGTATCGGCGAGCACTCCCTCCCACTCCAGGAGCACCGCGTCAAGCATGGAGCGTAAGTAAACCGGCGTCCGCGGAGCGCGCTACGGGCCACGACCGCCGCAGCCCTCAGGGTGTTCGATCGGCGTGCGCGTGCGCTGCGTACGACGCGTCGAGCAGGTCCACGGGATGCACGGCGCGACAACGCGCGCCCGACTGGTGCAGCCCCGCACCAATCTGCATCAGGCAGCCGGGATTGCCGGTCGCCACCAGCGTGGCACGCGTCGCGGCGATGCTCGCCAGCTTGGGGGCGAGCACGCGGTCGCTCACGTCCGGCTCGATGAGGTTGTAGATGCCGGCACTTCCGCAGCAATGCTCGCTCCCCTCCAACGGAACCACGGCGAGGCCGGGAATCGCGCCAAGCACGCGCAGCGGGGGAGACGCGATGCGCTGCGCGTGCAGCAGGTGGCACGGTGCATCGTACGTGACCGTCAGCTCGAGCATGCCGCCAGCGCGCGGTCCTGCGTCCGCGAGCAATTCGCTCACGTCGCGCACCCTGGACGCGACAGCGGCGGCGCGCGCGCGCCACGACGGCTCCTCCGACAGGAGATGCGCGTACTCCTTCATCATCGCGCCGCACCCGGCAGCATTGACAGCGATGAAGTCCGCGCCCGACCGCTCGAATGCGGCGACGTTCTCACGCGCCAGCGCACGTGCGGCATCGTCGTCGCCCGCGTGCGCGTGGAGCGCGCCACAGCACCGTTGCTGCGGTGTTGCCACGAGGGAATAGCCATTCACGATCAGCGTGCGCTCCGTCGCGCGGTTGGTATCGGCGAACAGGCCTTCCATCACGCATCCCGTGAGGAGCGTCACGGATCCACGCGTGCCATCGGCGGTCGGCGTGTACGGCCGCCGGTGCACGGCCGATCTGGTGGATTCGAGCATCGCCATCGCGAATCCCGCGCGTCCGGGCAAGCGGGCGAGCAACCACGACAACCGCGTCGCGCGCGCGATGCGCCCACCCAGCATCGCCAGGCGCAGGAGCACCTGCCTCGCAAACACGAACAGCACGAGGCGAGCGATGAACGGGTTCGAGGCCACGCGGGTGAGCGTCGCACGGGTGGCCTCGAGCAGCTGGCCATATGGAACGCCGGATGGACACGCCGTCTCGCAGGCGCGACAGCCCAGGCATCGATCGATGTGCGTCCGGACATCCGCGTCATCGAGGGGAAGGCTGCCGTCCACGAGCGCGCGCATCAGCACGATGCGGCCGCGCGGACTGTCGTTCTCGTCCTCGAGCGTGAGGTACGTGGGGCACGCCTGGAGACAGAAGCCGCAGTGCACGCAGGCATCGATGCCCGCGCTCGCGTGCGCGAGCGGCGTCCCGGGGATCGCGCAGGTCTCGGCAATCGGCGACGGAGATGGCTTCACGACAACTCTCCGAGAATGCCGGGGTTCAAAATGCGTCCGGGATCGAAAGCATGTCGCACGCCCTTCGACAGCGCATCCGATGCGGCCGGGGGTACCATCGCCGCCCAGAGGGACGACGGCAGCCGCTCGACGACCGACGAGCCGAGGGTCAGCAACGCGCCCACGATGCCGCGCAGCCTCGCGAGTTCGTCCGCATCGTCCCCCTGCACGGGGAACATGCAACGCACGATGCCGCGCTGCACGGTGGCGTGCGCATGACCTCCGGCCCGTTCCACGATCGACGCGACGCGATCCCAGAGTGCCGCGACCTGCGAGGGCGACGTGCTCAGTCTCACCACCGCGGCACTCGCGGGCTCACGTGTCCGCAGCTCGTCCCAGACCGAGCTCTCGACGTCCCGGCCGCTCGCGAGCGCACCGGCGGACGCACCGGCCGAGTCCACCAGCGCGCGGTTGCCGCCGAAGCGAAGCAGGAGTGTGTCACGCGTGCCGATACCCATGTCGGTCGCGAGCCCTGCCGAGATCATCTCGGCGGCGAGCGGCGTGTACTCCGATGCGCGAAGCCACCGCCTCGCCTCGCCCGCCGTTGTCTCGAGCGCGAGCGTGCGATCGACTTCGGGCAACGCCCGCAAGCGCATGCTCACTTCGGTGATTGCCCCCAGCGTGCCCCACGAGCCCGTCACGAGTCGCACGAGGTCGAATCCCGCGACATTCTTCACGACTCGGCCACCGGCGCGCACGACGTCACCCGTACCCGTGATGAACTCGCAGCCGAGCACGTGATCGCGTGGCGTACCGAACGCCGCCGACAGCGGACCGGATGACGCCGTCGCGATCGTGGCGCCAATCGTTCCGCCGGGATGCCCAAAGGGATCCAGCGGCAACCACTGACCCTCACCTCGTGCGACGTCACGCAGCGCATCGAGTGGAGTACCGGCCCGCACCGTCATCGTGAGATCGCCCGGTTCGTACTCCACAATGCCCGTGTGCGATGCGAGTGGGAGCGACACATCGGCGCGGCAGGGACGTCCCGCGCCCAGCCAGTGGCCCGCGCCCGTGATGCGCAGCGCCGTGCCCGTGGCGTGCGCCTCTCGCACGCGTGCGGCGAGTGCCGCGGTGTCGTCACTCACCGGCGGCGCGTTCAGGCGGCACCTCCCGCCCGCGCCGCCGGCGCGGCGAACCACTCCCGACAGCTGTGCACCGGCACGACCTTGCCGGGATTTGAGCGCCGACCGGGATCGAAGACCTCGCGCAGGGCGCACATGGCACCGAGCGTGGTTGGCGTGAACAGCGCATCCATGTACGGCAGCTTGTCCAGACCGATCCCGTGTTCTCCCGTGATCGTTCCGCCCGCATCGATGCAGGCTTGCATGATGGCGGCCATTGCGCGATGCACACGCTCCGTCTCGTCGGCACTCGTCGCATCGTAGCCGATGTTGGGATGCAGGTTGCCGTCGCCGGCGTGAAAGACGTTGCACACTCGCACACGGTGGAGTTCCGCGATGCGCTGAATCTCCGCGAGTATGGCCGGCAGCTTCGTTCGCGGCACGACGGCATCCTGCACGACGAGATTGGGCGCGATGCGCCCCATCGCGCCGAACGCCTTCTTGCGACCCTGCCACAGTCGCGCGCGCTCGGCCGGATCGGCGGCGATGCGCACGCCGCGGGCGCCGGCGTCACGGCAGAACGAGTCGACCATCGTGGCGTCGTCGTCGATGCCGGCGGCCGCGCCGTCCAGTTCGATGAGGAGGATGGCGGCGGCGTCCACCGGATATCCCGCCGCGTAGATCGATGCCTCGACGGCCTGGATGGTGGGGCCATCCATCATCTCCATGGCTGCCGGAATGATGCCCGACGCGATGATCGACGACACGGCATGCGCTGCGGAGTTCACCGAGCTGAAATCGGCGAGCAGCGTGCGCACGGCCTGCGGATTGCGCGCCAGCCGTACCGTCACGTCCAGCGCGATGCCGAAACACCCCTCGGATCCGATGAAGGCGCCGAGCAGATCGTAGCCGTCCCGCTCGCCGTCGGCGTTGCCCAGTGTGACGACCTCTCCGCTGGGCAGGAGCACCGTGACGGCGAGTACGTGGTTGAGCGTGACGCCGTACTTGAGGCAATGCGGACCACCGGCATTCTCGGCGACGTTCCCACCGATGGTGCACGCCGTCTGGCTCGACGGGTCCGGCGCATAGTGCAGGCCGAAACTGGCGGCCGCGCGCGAGAGTGAAGCATTCACCACGCCCGGCTCGACCACGGCACGGGCATCGTCGGCGTCGATCGAAATGATGCGCGTCAGTCGGTGGAGCCCCAGCAGGACAGTCCCGTCGGCCAGTGCGCCACCGGACAACCCGGTCCCGGCGCCGCGCGCCACGAAGGGCGCGTCAAGCTCGGCGAGCAGGCGCACGACGGCGATCGTCTCGTCGCGCGTTCCCGGGAAAACGGCGAGCGCGGGGCGGGCGTGATAACCGGGCAGCCCGTCAGATTCGTACGAGCGCAGCTCGCTCGGCCGCGCGAGGACGCGACGCGCGCCCACGATGGCGGCGAGGCGTGACGCGAGATCGGGTGTCGCATGCTGCGCCACATCGGTCGGCATGCGATCAGCCCGGTGCGTCGGTCACGGCGGTGGGTGGCGGGCAGACCACGGCGAGCGCGTCGCGTCGCAACTCGAACCGCAACGGTGCGGTCATGTGCGCGATCTCCCCATCGACGGCGACGGTGCCCATGCCCTTCATGTCGATGCGGAGTTCATCGACGATGAAGCTCTCGAATTCCGGCGTGCGCGTCACAGACTCGATGCCGCGTGCCACGGCCGCAAGGCCGAGCGCGAGTGTCCGGGCGCTGGATCGCCCACGCACCACCATCACGTGAAGGCCTCGCTTTCCATTCTGAATTCGCTGGCCCAGCCCCGGGAGCTGCATGCCCCGTTCACCGACCCCGATGAACACGAGTGGAGACCGGTACAGCCGCTTCTGCCCATCCACCACCACCTCGACACCCATGCGTCGAAGTGTGAAGAGGATGCGCAGCGCCGCGATCGCGGAGGCGAGCCGGTAGCCGAACCAGCGTTCGAGCGATTCGCGCACGCGCACGAACCGCACGTACGCGCCGACACTGCTCGTGTTCAGAAAGATGCGGCCGTTGACCATGCCCACATCCACGCCGCGCGTCGTGCCGGACTCGGCGAGTGCGATGGCCTCGGCCGCGTCGGTGCTGATACCGAGGTCCCGTGCGAAGTGATTCAACGTGCCCCCGGGCAGCACCGCGAGCTCGGCCTTTGACTCCAGCAGCGTTGCGGCCGCGGTGGCAATCGTGCCGTCGCCTCCCGCCACGAGCACGCGCCTGGCGCCATTCCCCACGAGCGAGCGCACCGTGGACGCCAGCGCGCCCGGCTCGACCTCGTGCAACTCGAAGCCCTCATGGTCGGCCAGCGCAGTGCGCGCCTCGTCCGCAGTACCGGAGGAGATGTTGAGGATGGCGGGAATGCGGATGGCGGGACGGCTCACGTGTCCTCGATGCGGAGTGACAGCTGACAAGTTACTCGGGGTCAAACGAAGCGGGGCGGAGAGACCTGCTCTCCGCCCCGCGCTCGTCGCGTCGTGTCGTACCTGTCAGGCCGCCTGCCAGAACCCGGCGAGGGCGCGTCCATCGGGTGACTCGCGGAGCTTCTCGAAGGCGCGCTCGCGAATCTGCCGAATACGCTCGCGCGTCACACCCATCAGCGCACCGATTTTCTCGAGCGTCATCGGCTCGCCGCTCTCATCGAGCCCGTAGTACAGGAACAGAATCTTGCGCTCGCGGGGGGTGAGATACTTCCGGAAGACGCGCTCGATGAACTCCTTCATCAGCTTGTAGTCCGTGGTGTCCTCGATCTCCGTGCCGTCGACTCCGGCGAAGCGCTCGCCAAGCGTGGAGGCCTCACGATCGGACCGGTCGATGGGCGCATCCAGCGAGACTTCCGTACTGGACATCTGCTTCGCCGCGCGGACCGCCTCTGGCGTTTCCTCGAGCAGGCGGGAAATCTCGTTTTCCGTGGGGTCCCGCTTCAGCACCTGCGCCAGGATCGTCTCGGCGCGCGCGAGCCGGATGAGCTGGGAGTTCTGGTTGAGCGGGATCCGGACACTTCGCGTCTGCTCCGCCAGCGCCTTCAACACCGCCTGCCGAACCCACCACACCGCGTACGAGATGAACTTGACGCCCTGATCCGGATCGAACTTTCGTACCGCCTTGAGCAATCCCTCGTTGCCGATCGCCACGAGCTCCGACAGGTCGAGCCCGTGACCCTGATATTTCTTCACGTACGAGATGACGAAGCGAAGGTTGGCCGTCACGAGCCGTTCGGCGGCGGCTTCGTCTCCCTTCTGGGCCAATCGCGCCAGGCGCCGCTCCTCCGC
This sequence comes from Gemmatimonadaceae bacterium, assembly GCA_031362845.1. Lineage (GTDB taxonomy): Bacteria > Gemmatimonadota > Gemmatimonadetes > Gemmatimonadales > Gemmatimonadaceae > AG11. The sequence continues at coordinate 14,159 of JANLTI010000221.1, forward strand.
GGCGTCACTGATCAGCGGCAGCTTCTGAATGTCCTGGAGATACTGGTCGAACGCGGTGGAGGGAGACGAACGGAAGTAGCCTTTGGACCTGGTTTCGGTCGCTTGCTCCATACACGCCCCTTACCTGTGCCGGAAGGTAGAAACTCGTTCCTGTCCCCGGAGCCGCGTCGCTCACGAGAGTCAGCAGGAGGGCCACAGTAATGTCGGGAGAAAAACCCGTCAACAGTGAGTTTGCCAGAATGACCACTCCCTCAGAATTGTGACGTAGGTAAACCCTTCCACGCCAGCATGTTGGCGGTTAGGAGCACGACTTTCGGACATTGCTGGCACGGTACGGTCAGGATGACCGATCGAGAGAGGGAGGCGGGTGCGGAGGCAAAAAGTCCCGACGCAGAGGCGGGCACGTCGTGGTTCCGACGTGCCCGCGTGCACAATGAAGGGACGGTTCAGACGCGAGGGCCTGGGCCCGGTGGAGCCGGCGGGTCCTTCATCTTGGTGCGACTCGTCGCCATGAGAATGCCGATTCCGATGAGGACGATCGCGCCGACGGCGATCCACATCGGGGGGACGTTGAGCAGATACGCCGCGATGGTCAGCCCGACGACCAGAATGAAGAAGCCGATCAGGTAGGTGCCGAATGAAGACATGCTTTTTTCCGTCCGCTGAGGTCGTACATGAGCGGGGCAAGAGCGGGACCAGATGCCCTTCGGGTCGGCGACAGTGACAAGAGAGGTGGTTCACGAGTTGGTGGTGGGACAATCATTCCCACCCTCAGCCGCATGAACTTCGGTCTCGGCTTCATATGGAAGATGGAGCGGTCGCGCACCCATACGGATGCCAAGCGCATCCGCCGTGTCAGCGACCGCCCAGTCGCCCGGTCATCATGGAATCTCTCGGCACATCGCGCGGACGTTGTACCAGCACGGCAGTGCCCTTCACGCGGCCGAAAATGCGCGCTTCGCGGCAGGTGGGCGTCCAGATGTCGAGCTTGTTGCCCTTGATCACGCCACCCGTATCGTCGATCAGGAATCGGCCGAAGTATGTTTTCCCGACGTAGACTTCGAGATAGCGGCCCAAGGGAAAGACCTTGGGGTCCGATGCAACGATGCCTTCGCGCACATAGTGGTCGCGCCGGGTCAGACCCTTGAGGCAATAGGCGGTGAGCGAGACGGGCACGGGATCGCCGAGGCGCACCGGTGTGTCCCGGTTCACGTGCCAGTCGCGCGCGGCGCCGAGCACCAGCGCACCATCCAGCCTGATGGGCGCATAGACGACGACGGGCAGGTAGCGGAGCGGCACCACCGGCTTGAGCCCGTCGCGCACGCGAAGGGCGCCCGCGATCGCCGTCACGAGCAAGACCAGTACGAACATCGGCGACGCGTAGCGCCCGAGACGCCGACGAGGACGCTTCGGCGGACGGCCGCTGCCGACGAAGGGGGGCAGCTCCGGCACTGCTGGAGGATGCCCCGATCCGCGCTCCGGCGCGTGCACGCCCGACACGAATGGCTCGCCGTCCACGGGCGTCGGTCGCGGCGACGAGATCACGCGAGTACCTCGAGCACCAGCACGTCGGCCACCTCGATCGACCATCCGCGTTCAGCGCCGGCCATCGTACCGAGGTACGACGGAAGTGCGTAGGAGACGGCGCCGCCACGCGACTTCTTGTCGTGGCGCGTCGCCGCCAGCACCGTTGCCGCGTCGATCGACCTCGGTCGGGCGACAGGCAGCCCGATGTCCACGAGCGCGCGCTCGATCTCGCCAGCCATGCCGCGCTGGCCAACGCCGATGCGCTCGGCCAACCGCGCCTCCAGCACCATGCCGATCGCGACGGCTTCTCCGTGCAGCAGCGTGTATCCGCTCGCCTGTTCGATTGCGTGGCCGATCGTGTGCCCGAAATTCAGGATCTTGCGCCGCCCCGCCTCGCGCGCATCGGACATCACGACGCCTGCCTTGATCTCCACGCTGCGCGCCACCACCTCGAGGGTCGCTGTCGCGTCGCCAGCGGCGAGGGCTGGAAGCAGCGACGTGACGCGCGCGAAGTACGCCGCGTCGGCCACGACGCCATGCTTGATCGCCTCGGCGAGCCCGGCGCGTCGATGCGCGTGAGGCAGCGTGCGCAGCATCTCGACATCGATCAGCACTGCCGACGGCGGGTGGAACGCGCCCACCAGGTTCTTTCCTGCCTCGGTGTCGACGCCTGTCTTGCCGCCCACGGACGCGTCGATCATGGCCAACAGCGACGTGGGGCACTGGATCACGGGCACGCCGCGCATGAACGTGGCCGCCACGAAGCCGGCCAGGTCTCCCACGACGCCCCCGCCGAGCGCGACGACGGTGGTATCGCGACCGCATCCGGCGTCGAGCAACTCGTCCGTGAGCCGGGCCCACGTCTCGCGCGTCTTGTGTGATTCACCCGCGCGCATGCGATGCTGGGTCGTACGGCCGTGGGGGAGCAAGCTCGCGACGAGCGCGTCCGCGTAGAGCGGCGCCACGAGGTCGTCGCTCACCACGGCGTAGTGATGCGCTGGCGCCGCGGCCGCGATGTGCGACGCGAACTCATGGCGCAACGCGGCACCGATGGTGACCCGGTAGTCACCCGCATCGATGACCCGCGTGGGCTCGCTCGCCGTCGTGCTGAGCATCCTACCAGGTCACTTCGCCCGCGCCCGCCCGTCGATTGGCGACGCGTGCGAGCGTGAACAGCAAGTCGGACAGGCGGTTGAGATAGATCACGGCGAGTGGTGGAAGCTCCACCTCGTGCTGCAGCCGCACGACGTGCCGTTCAGCGCGACGGCAGACGGTGCGCGCCACGTGCAGGGCGGCGGCTTTCGGGGTGCCGCCCGGAATGATGAAGGCGGTGAGCGGCTCGAGCTCCGCCTCGCCCTCATCGATTGCCCGCTCGAGCTCACCGATCCGGCCCTCGTCGATCCGCGCCTTCTGGAGATGCTGTGCCATCTTGTCGCGGTCGGGGGTGGCGAGCAGGGCGCCGATGGCGAAGAGGTCACGCTGGATGGGCACCAGCACCTCGTCGATGCGCGGCATCATCTCGACGGAGCGTGCCATGCCAATGACGGCGTTGAGCTCGTCGACGTCACCATAGGCCTCGACGCGGATGTTGTCCTTGCCCACGCGCTCCCCGCCGAACAGTCCGGTGGAGCCTTCGTCTCCGGTCTTCGTGTAGATCTTCATGGCGGGAATATACGGGGCGCTCGCTTCGCTTCGCTTACGGGGCGGTGCGGCGCTGCGCGCGCACCTTACGGGGCGCGTGGCCGCTACGCGGCACGCTTACGGGGACTTCAAAGGCAGCGCAGGTCCCGTAAGGCGGCGCGAAGCGCCCGCCGCCCCGTAAGGGCGGGCGGCGCAGCCGCCTCGCCCGCCCCGTAAGGCAGCGCGCAGCGCCTGCCGCCCCTTATTTTC
>JANLTI010000238.1:0-1961 GCA_031362845.1 Gemmatimonadaceae bacterium
GGACGAGCGATTCGACCTGATCCTCGCCAACAGCCTGTTCCATCACATCGATACCGCGAGCACGCAGCGGATTCTCGCCCATCTCGCGACGTTGCTGTCGGACGACGGGCATGTCCACGTCTTCGACCTCGTGCTGCCGGAGCGCCCGTCCATCTCGCGGTTCCTGGCGCGGGCCGATCGGGGCGAGTTTCCGCGGCCGCTGGAGGAGTGGCGTAGACTGTTCACCACGGCGTTCGAGCCAGTGGTGTTCGAGCCGTATCCGCTCGGCGCCGCCGGAATGACGCTGTGGAACATGATCTACTTCAAGGGGCGCGCGCGCCGATGAGCTCCGCCTTCCGCCTGTCCGTCGCCATCCCGCTGCACAACGAGGAGGCGGGAATCCCCGAGTTGCTGCGCCGATTGGGCGCTGTCCTGGATGCCGTGCCTGGCGGTCCGCACGAGATGGTGCTCGTGGATGACGGCAGCCGCGATCGCACGCTCGAGCTACTCCAGGCCGCGGCGCGAACGGATCGCCGGCTGGTGATCATCGCGTTGTCACGCAACTTCGGGCATCAGTCCGCACTGAGTGCCGCGCTCGACTTCGTCTCCGGCGATGCGATCGTCGCGATGGACGGCGATCTTCAGGACCGTCCGGAGGCCATCCCCGCGCTCCTGGCGAAGCACCGCGAGGGGTTCGACGTGGTGTACGCGCAGCGAGCGAAGCGAAAGGAGAGCTGGCCGCTTCGGGTCAGCTACTTCGTGTTCTATCGACTCCTCGCGTCGCTCGCCGACACGAAGCTGCCGCTCGACTCGGGCGACTTTGCGCTGATGTCGCGACAGGTCGTGGATCAGATGCGCGCGGCGCCCGAGCACAACCGCTACCTGCGCGGTCTGCGGAGCTGGGTCGGATTCCGGCAGACGGGGCTGGTGGTCGAGCGGGATGAACGGTACGCCGGCACCACCAACTATGGGCCGCTCAAGCTGCTGAAGCTGGCGTCGGATGGCCTGTTCTCCTTCTCCATCGTGCCACTGCGCGCGGCGGCGATGCTCGGCTTGATCGCCATTCTGCTCTCGACGGCGTTCTCGCTGTACACGTTGTACGCCAAGCTATTTCTCGATCGCGCACCGGTGGGTTTCACGTCGCTCATGCTCTTCATGTCGTTCCTCACGGGTGTACAGCTCTTCTTCCTCGGCATCATCGGGGAGTACATCGGTCGCATCTATCAGGAGACCAAACGCCGGCCGCTGTACGTCGTGGGATCGGTGGTGCGTCATGGCGCCGGCATGCCGGTGGAGACGCACCGATTCGTGACGCCGCAGTACACGCCGGTGGTGCCGGCGCGGCGCACCGGGCCATAGCGCCCCGACAACGCATGGATACGGACTACGGCGCTCGCTATCGCGAGCTGTTCCAGCGCCACTGGTGGTGGCGCGCACGAGAGCGCGTGATTCTCGACGCGCTGCACGCCCACCAGCCGGCCAGCGGCTGGCGCCACGTGCTCGATGTCGGCTGCGGCGATGGGCTCTTCTTCGACGAGCTCGAGAAGCTGCCCGGCGTGCAGTCCGTGGAGGGGGTGGAGCCGGCGGCAGCGCTCGTCTCGGCCGATGGCCCGCATCGCGCGCAGATCCATGTTGCGCCGTTCGACGAGAGCTTCGCTCCCGCGCGCCGTTATTCGCTCGTGCTGATGCTCGATGTGCTCGAGCATCTCCCCGATCCGGCCGCATCGCTCCGTCACGCGCTCTCGCTGCTCGAGCCGGACGGCGTGTTCCTCGCCACCGTCCCGGCGTTCATGCAACTCTGGACCCGTCACGACGACCTGAACCATCACTACACGCGATACGACAAGACGAGCATTGAGGCGCTCGCCCAGTCGGCGGGACTGCGGGTGGATGAGTCGCGCTACTTCTTTCACTGGACAGCGGCGGCGAAAGTCCTGACGCGGATCAAGGAAGCGTTGATCCCCGGCGAGCCGGCGTCCCCC
>JANLTI010000141.1:0-7343 GCA_031362845.1 Gemmatimonadaceae bacterium
CCGCGCGCGCACGTCACTCATCGTCGAGCGGCGCCACATCGAACGCGCCGTCCGCCAGCTCGGTGAGCTTCTGCACGCGCGCCTCGGCCTCGACCAGCGTGCTCGCGGCCTCGCGAAGGCAGGCCACGCCTTCCTCGAACAGTGCGAGCGCGGCGGCTAGCTCCAACGGCTCATCCTCGAGCTGGGAGACAATTTCTTCGAGGCGGGCGAGACGGCGCTCGATCGTCATCCGTTCAGATCCCGTGATGCGAGCGGCGCTTGCCATGGGCGTGTGCCGATCGTAGTCGCGTCGACCTCGCCGTCGCGCACGCGCAGCGTGAACGCGCGGCCGGACGCGAAGTCGGCGATGGACGCGAGAGTGGAGCCATCGGCACCGCGCGCCACGCTGAACCCGCGCTGGAGCGTGGCAAGGGGCGACAGCGCGTTGAGGCGCCCCGCGACTGCGGACATCGAGGCACGACGTGCGTCGACGAGACCGCTGGTCGCCATGGCGAGAGTGCGCGCCGCGGACGACGCCCGCCGGCGCGGCTCGTCGAGGCAGACGTGCATTGCGCTCATGAGGCGGCCGCGATGCGCCGCGAGCTCGAGCGTCATCTCGGTGCGCGACGCGACAGCGGTTTCGGCGGCGGCGGACGGCGTGGGCGCGCGCACATCCGCGACGAGATCGCACAGCGTGATGTCCACCTCGTGACCGACGGCCGAGATGGTAGGCACCGGACAGGCAGCCACCGCCCGCGCGACCCGCTCGTCGTTGAACGCCCAGAGATCCTCGCGCGACCCACCGCCGCGGCCGATGATCACGAGCTCGGCGCGGCCCCACCGCGCGACACGATCGAGTGCCGCGCAGAGCTCGAGCGGGGCACTTTCACCCTGCACGGCGGCGTGCACCACGACGAGCTCCACACCCGGCGCGCGGCGCCGGATGACGGCGACGATGTCTCGCAGCGCCGCCCCGCTGGAGCTCGTGACCACAGCAATGCGACGCGGGAAGCGCGGGAGCGGCCGCTTGCGTGCGAGCGCCAGCAGTCCATCTCGCTCGAGGCGGAGTCGCGTCGCCTCCAGCGCCTTGCGCCACAGCCCCTCGCCTTCAGCCTCCATCCGCTTGACGGTGAACTGCATCTCGCCGCGCGCGGCATACACTCCCAGCTGTCCCAGCGCCGTGACCTGCATGCCGTCGTCGGGTGCAGCGGGGATACCGCGCTGGTCGCGCGCCCACACCACGCACTTGAGCTGCGACGCGAGATCGCGCAGGCAGAAATACCAGTGCCCGTTGCGATGCGCCTTGAAGTCACTGACCTCGCCGCGCACCCAGAGCGGCGTGAAGGCGCCTTCCACGACTGCCTTCACCGTCTGCGTGAGATCGGACACGGCGATCGCCGTCGCGGACGTCGCACCCGGATACGCAGGCTCACCCGTGGCGATGGCGTCATCCGCCTCGGCGTCGTCGAAGAACGACGGCGTACCGGCTGGCGACGATCCGCGCCCGCTGGCCGCGCGGCGGCCCGTCATGCGCCCAGCGTGCGCCGAGCGGCGCGGACGGTGTTGTGCAGCAGCATCGCAATCGTCATCGGCCCCACGCCACCAGGCACCGGCGTGATCAGGCTCGCCACCCTGCGTACGCCGTCGAAGTCCACGTCGCCCACGAGTCGGGTGCCGCTCGCCGTCGTCGGGTCGGCAATGCGATTCATGCCGACGTCGATCACGATCGCACCCGGCTTCACCATGTCAGCCGTCACCCTGCGCGGCCTGCCGGCGGCGACGATGAGAATATCCGCTCGACGCGTGTGCGATGCGAGGTCGCGCGTGCGGCTGTGGCACACCGTCACCGTGGCGTCCGCGCCCGTACCCGTCTGCATGAGGAGCGCCGCCATCGGCTTGCCGACGATGGTGCTCCGCCCGACGACCACGCACTCGGCCCCGCGTGTGTTCACGCCGTGCTCCACGAGCATGCGCTGCACGCCGGCGGGCGTGCACGGGACGAAGCCGTCAGTGTGGCCGATCAACAGCTTGCCGACGTTCACCGGGTGAAATCCGTCGACGTCCTTGTCGGGACGGATGTGCCGGATCACCGTGTCGGGATCGATCTGTGCTGGCAGCGGCATCTGGACGAGGATGCCGTGCACGCTCGGGTCGCGGTTCAACCGCTCCACCAGTTCGAGCAGTTCGGACTGCGACGTGCTCGCCGGAAGGCGGATCGTGTCTCCCGACATCCCCGCCTCGCGCGACGCGCGCTCCTTCGCGCCCACGTAGACGGCGCTGGCGGGATCGTTGCCGACCAGCACCACCGCCAGTCCGGGCGTCACGCCGCGAAGACGAAGTTCCGCGACATCCGCAGCCACCTCCGCCCTGATCCGCTGCGCGAGCGCCTTTCCGTCGATCAGTCGCGCGCCCAAACTCGCCGGCGCGGACGGGATTGCGTCGGTCGCGAGGTCAGCGGGCAAAGTCCACCGCGCGAGTCTCGCGGATCAAGACGACCTTGATCTGGCCGGGGTACTGCAACTCCGCCTCGATGCGCCGCGCGATTTCCTCGGAGAGTGTCGTCATGCGGCCATCGTCCACGTCGTCGGGAATGACCACGACCCGAATCTCGCGCCCCGCCTGAATGGCGAACACCCGCTCCACACCCTTGTAGCTGGACGCAATGCGCTCGAGCCCCTCGAGACGCTTGACGTAGGTCTCGAACGCTTCGCGCCGCGCGCCCGGACGGGAGCCGGAGATGGAATCCGCCGCCTGCACGAGCACCGACACCTCGCTCTCGTGCGGCACGTCGTCGTGATGCGCCGCAATGCAGTTCACGATCATCGGATTCTCGCCGTACTTCGTGGCCATCTCCACGCCGAGCTGCACATGGGTGCCTTCGTGCTCGTGGGTCAGCACCTTGCCCACGTCGTGCAGCAATGCACCTCGCTTGGCCATGGCGACGTCCAGCCCGAGCTCGGCCGCCATGATCCCCGCCAGATGCGCCACCTCCTGCGAGTGCTGCAGGATGTTCTGCCCGTAACTCGTGCGCCACTTCATCCGGCCGATGAGCTTGATGAGCTCCGGATGCAGCCCATGGACGCCGGTGTTGTACGCGGCCTGCTCGCCCGTCTCCACGATGGCGATGTCGACTTCCTTCTTCGACTTGTTGACCACCTCCTCGATCCGGCCGGGATGGATCCGGCCGTCTGACACCAGCTTCTCGAGCGCGAGCCGCGCGACCTCGCGCCGGATCGGGTCGAAGCATGAAACGACGACGGTATCGGGAGTGTCATCGATGATGACGTCCACGCCCGTGGCCAGCTCGAACGCCCGGATGTTCCGCCCTTCGCGCCCGATGATGCGCCCCTTCATCTCGTCGTTCGGCAGCGCGACGGCGGACACGGTCGTCTCCGCCGTGGTATCCGCGGCGATCCGTTGAATCGCGAGCGCCACGATCTTCTTCGCCTCGCGCTCGGCGTTCCGCCGCGCGGACTCGCGAATCTCGCGTAGCGAGTTGGCGGCGTCGGCATGCGCCTCCTCTTCGAGACGGCGAATCAGCTCGCCCTTGGCATCCTGGGCCGACATGCCGGCCATCTGCTCCAGCCGCCGGCGCTCGTCGGCGATGAGCTTGTCCAGTTCCTCCTCGCGCGTCTGCAGCAGCTTTTCCCGTCGACCGAAATCGCTGGCACGGCGACCGATGTCACGATCGCGCTGCTCGACGGCCTCGGCCTTCCGCTCCAGGCCGCTCTCACGCTCGATCAGGCGGCGCTCCTCGTTCTCGACCGTGGACCGGCGGCTGCGCAGGTCCTGCTCGGCCGTCTCACGGAGCCGCATCACTTCTTCCTTGCCCGTGACGACTGCACTCTTCCGCATCGTCTCCACTTCGCGCTCGGCATCGGACACGATGCGCTTCGCGGTCTCCTCGGCGGAGGACTTCGCGGCAGACTGGCGCTCGAGTTCGGCGCGCTGCCCCGCCGACGTTCCCAACCTGCGCCCCAGAATGAAAAAAGCCGGCGAGGCGATGACGAATACGCCGAGCGCGGCAAGAATTGCCAGACTGTTCATCGATCTATGCTCCACCGCGGCGAACGCGGGAACGAGGAAACCACCGCTCGATCCGCGGAGCGCCGTTCCGCGCAGCACACTCGAGGGCGCACCGACGTAGGGTGCGGACTGGAGCGAGCTAACTACAGATGGCGCATCGACCTACGGATCGGCCTGGCTGCTGGTGGGAAACTAGGCGCGGCGGAGGGGAAAGGCAAATCTGCGAGCGTCGCTCGACGGCCCGCCTCGCTCGCGCGGGCCGTGGTCAGCCGTCGGCGCGCTCCACAACCGCATCCCGCTTGGCGGGAGGCAGCAGGCGTCGGACATCAGCACTCAGATTCCGCAGCGCATCGGTCACCTCTGCGGAGGCGTCCCGCGCCTCGAACAGCTCGGAGGTGATCTGAAGCGCCGCCAGAATGGCTGCGCGGTTCACTTCGATCACCGATCCGCCCGACAGTATCTGGCGAATCGACCGATCCAGGTGCTCCGCCACCGCCTTCGTGTGTTCGGGAGGCGCTTCCGTTCGAATGGAGTACGACTCGCCCAGAATGTCGACCTTCACCGAGTGCTTCCGCGTGCTCATCGCTCGCTCACCACGGCGCCCTGCGTCTGCTGGCGAATGAAGCGCACTCGATCGAGCATCTGGCGCGCCCGTGCGGCGGCGCTCTCGAGCTGACCGGTGAGCGCGGCGTTTTCGCGCTCGAGCACGGCGCACCGCTTCGTGAGCGCCCGCTGCGCCTCCGCGCCCGGACGTCCCTGCATGCCGTCCAGTTCCCGCAGTCTCGCTTCGGCGGTCAGCGCACGCCGACGAAATCCCGCGAGCTCGTCCGCCAGATGGCGAACGAGTGTCTCCAGCTCGCGCACTGCGTCGAGGTCAGATCGCGCGTCGTCGGACATTCAGCTCCGTCTCCAGTGCGGACAGGATCTTTCCCCGCCGGCCTTCTATTTCCTTGTCGCGTAGAGTGCGGTCGGGGTGACGCAAGGTCAACCGCCACGCGATCGACCGATGTGTGGGATCGACGCCAGCGCCGGCGTAGACGTCGAATGCCATCAGGCGTTCGAGCAGGTCGCCCGCTGACGCGCGGATCACGCGCTCCACGTCGGCCGCGAGCACCCCCACCGGCACGAGCAGCGCGAGATCGAACTCCGAGGCGGGGCTGGTGGGCAACGGCTGGAATCGCGGAGTCGCACGGGGTCGCGGATCGTGCGGCACTTCGTGCGCGTGCTCGCCAGCCGGCGCGACATCGCTGTTGGACATCGCGCCCAGCGTGAGCTCGACCCCGAACGCGGGCGACGCCCAGACGGGCGCATCCAGCGGAATCCGTTGCACGACGCCTCGAGCCTTCCCGCCAATCGAGATCCGCCAGAGCGTCTCACCTTCGTCCGACGGCTCGAGCGCCACGACGTCGCTCGACGCCGTGATTCCGGCCACCAGCTCGGCCAGCCCCTTGGCGTCCCATGCGTCGAATTGCCCCGGTTTCGCATTCGTGAAATGCGCGGGCTCACGGTCGCCCATCACGAGCAGCGCGACGTTGACACTTTCGTCCGGCAATCCGTCGGTCCGCGGCGCGAACACCGATCCGATCTCGTACAGGCGAACATTGCCCTGCATGTGCGAGAGGTTGTGCTCGGCGCGGCGAGCCAGCGACTCGAGCACGGTGCGCCGCAGGTGGGCCTCGTTCTCCGCGAGCGGGTTGAGTACGCGTACGTGCTCGTCGCCTCCGCTCACGAACGGCGTCGGCCGGGCCTCCAGCAAGCCGGCGCCGGTGAGGGCGTCGCGAAGCCGAGATGACAGACTCCACAGTGGAGCATCCTGGGTCGTGCCGGGGCGGTACGGTCGGATCTCGCTGGGGAGCGCATCGTAGCCGTGCAGGCGGGCGACTTCCTCGGCGAGATCCACCTCGGCCACGAGGTCACGGCGCCAGGTCGGGGCGATCACGTGCACCATGCCCCCTCCGTCTTCCACGTCGGCCTGGCATCCGATGCCGCGCAGCAGGGTCGCAACGCGCTCGACCGGTAGTTAGATGCCAAGCAGTCTCGCGAGCCGCGCGGCACGAAGAACGACCGGCGTGCGCTGCGGCTCGCCCGCGTAGAGGTCCACGGGCGTCGACTGCACCTCACCTCCGGCGAGGCTCATGATGAGCTGGGCCACGCGCTCGAGCGCGATCGGCGCCAGCGCCGTATCGACGCCGCGTTCGAACCGGTAACTGGCATCAGTCGAGAGCCCCACGGCGCGCCGCGTGCGACGCGTGCGTGCCGCATCGAAGGTGGCCACTTCCACAAAGATGTCCGTTGTCGACGGACCGACCTCGGTCTCGCGACCTCCCATCACTCCGGCGATGGCGATCGGCTTCACCGAGTCGGCGATGATCGTCATCTCCGGCGTCAGCGTGCGCGTCACGCCGTCGAGCGTCACGAGCGTCTCGCCGACCTTCGCGGTGCGGACGACCACCGTCTTTTCCGGAAGCTGCGTGTCGAGGTCGAGCGCGCCCAGGTCGAATGCGTGCGTGGGCTGACCCAGCTCGTGCAACACGTAATTCGTGGCGTCCACGACGTTATTGATCGAGCGTGATCCGATGGCGACGAGGCGCGCGACGAGCCACGACGGGCTCGCGCCGACGGTGACGCCGCGGATGACGACCCCCATGTACCGCGACGCGAGCGTCGCATCCTCGAGATGCAGCACCACACCGCCGGCGTTGCCGGCGCGCCGGAACCGCTTCGGGTCACGCACGCTGATGTCGTCCACGCCGATGTCGGGCAGGCGAAGGGGCCGCCCCGTGACGGCCGCGAGCTCGCGCGCCACACCAAGGTGCGACAGCAGATCGGGCCGATTAGGCAGCACGTCGATCACGAGGCGTGCGTCGCCGGTCGGCATCGCCTCCAGGAAGGGGGTGCCCGGCGCGACGTCGAGATCCAGCTCCATGATGCCCTCGTGCTCGTCGCCGAGCCCCAGCTCGCGTGCGGAGCAGAGCATGCCGTTGGAGGTCTGCCCACGGATCTTTCGCTTCTCGATCTTCAGTCCACCCGGCAGCACCGTGCCGGTGGGTGCGAAGGGATACAGCTTGCCCGCGCGCACGTTCGAGGCGCCGCACACGACGTCCAGCAGCTCGCCCGTGCCCATGTCCACCTTCGTGATGTGCAGGTGGTCGGAGTCGGGATGCGCGGCTTCCTCCACGACGCGCGCGACGACGATGGGCGCGAGGTCCGCGCGCAGCGCCACAAGCTCATCCACCGTCGCGGTGTGCGCGGTGATCAAGTCGCGCACGGCGGTGGCCGAGAGGCCCGTGTCGACGAAGGCGGACAGCCATTCGACCGAGGCGTTCATTCGGCGACCT
>JANLTI010000274.1:0-13994 GCA_031362845.1 Gemmatimonadaceae bacterium
TTTCACGAGGGCATCAACTTCGCCGCGGTGCAGCGGTGTCCGCTCGTCGTCGTGATCGAGAACAACGGCTATGCGTACTCCACGCCGACCGGAAAGCAGAGCCTCGTGAAGCAGTTCGTCGACAAGGCGATCGGATACGGAATCCCTGGCGAGACGGCCGATGGCAACGACGTCGTGGCGACCTACGAGTCGACGAAGCGTGCCGTCGATCGCGCCCGGCGTGGCGAGGGGACTTCGATCGTCGAGCTGATGACGTTCCGGCGAAAGGGCCACGCCGAGCATGACAATCAGTCCTACGTGCCGCCGGGCGAGATCGAACGATGGGCGGCAGAGAACGACCCGATCGACCGTTACGTTGCGCTCCTGTCGGCGGACGGGGTGCCGGCGAGCGAGCTGCAGGCGATCGATGCACGGATTCAACGAGAGATCGACGAGGCGACGGACATCGCCGAGGCGTCTGGAGTGCCGGAGCCGCTCGACGCGCTCCGCGGGATCTACGCGGATCCGCCGGCGGAGCGACCGCTCTGGTTTCGAGAGGGTGGCGCGGCGGTCGTGCAGGCGAGCGAGCGGCCGTCCAGCTGGGGGACGTTCGATGCCCCCGCACCGGGTGCGGACTGATGCCCGAAATCACCTATCTCGAGGCGATTCGCGAGGCGTTGTTCGAGGAGATGGATCGCGATCCCGATGTCTTCATGATCGGCGAGGACATCGGTGCGTTTGGCGGCGCGTTCAAGGTCACCGAGGGGCTCCAGGCGAAATTCGGGGAACGGCGCGTCATCGACGCGCCCATTTCGGAGATCGGAATCGTCGGGGCCGCGGCGGGAGCGGCGCACATGGGCATGCGGCCGGTGGTCGAGATGCAGTTCATCGACTTCATCGCGAACGCCTACGACATGCTGACCAACTATGTCGCGACGGCGCGCTATCGCGCCTTCCTCCCGACGCCGATGGTGGTTCGCGGGCCGAGCGGCGGCTACGTGCGTGGCGGGCCATTTCATTCGCAGAATCCGGAGGCGGGCTTCATTCATACGCCGGGGCTCAAGGTCGTGTATCCGAGCACGGCGGCCGACGCCAAGGGCCTCATGAAGGCCGCTATTCGGGATGACGACTGCGTGTTGTTCTTCGAGCACAAATACCTGTATCGTCGCATCAAGGGCGAGATGCCGTCCGGCGATGTCGTCGTGCCGATCGGCAAGGCGCGCCTCGCGCGCGAGGGCACCGATCTGTCCATCATCACATACGCAGCGACCGTCTACAAGGCGCTCGAGGCAGCCGACCAGCTCGAGCGCGAGGACGGGCTGCAGGTCGAGGTACTCGACCTGCGCACGCTCGCCCCGCTCGACGATGACGCGATCGTCGCCACGGTGAAGAAGACCAATCGTGTGCTCATCGTGCACGAAGACACCCGGACCGGCGGCATCGCGGGCGAACTCACGGCGCGCATCAGCGAACGCTGCTTCGAGTGGCTCGACGCGCCGATCCTGCGCGTCACGGCGCACGACGTCCCGCTGCCGTACGCGCCCTCGCTCGAGGATTTCGTCCTCCCGCAGACGCCCGACATCGTGCTGGCGGCCCGTCGACTGGCGGCGTACTGAGGTGCGCGACACCGACAATCTGGGCTCGACGGCCTCCGGGGAGACGAGCGACGGGGTTTGGCCTTATCTTGGAGTGGGCTGCCTGACCGCCGTGAGCGGGATGATGGCGTTCGGCGTGATCGCCGTGCTGCTGGCGAAGGGCGTGGGGTGGGTCGGCAATTGCGCGGCAGATGTGGAGACCGGCGCGCCGTGCAACTGGCTGACGTTCTGGCTTCGCGGCGCGGTGGTAGGATTCGTCGTCGTCCCGACCGTTGTCATCTGGCGGATGCGGAAGGCGCGCACCGCACACAAGAACTCCGAGTGAGAGGCTATCGCAGTGGCTCGCGTTGACGTCATCATGCCCCAGATGGGTGAATCCATCGCCGAGGGGACTCTGTCGAAATGGCTGAAGAAGGTCGGTGATGCGGTCAAGCGCGACGAGCCCATCTTCGAGATCTCGACCGACAAGGTCGACGCCGAGATCCCGGCCCCCACGGCGGGCGTGCTCGCCGAGATCCTCGTGACCGAAGGGCAGACCGTGCCGGTGCAGACGCTCGTCGCCCGCATCGAGACCGAGCAGGGCGCCGCCCTCGGAGCGTCATCGACCACGTCGGTGGCGGCGAGCGCCAGTGCGGTAGCGCAGCCGCCGGAGACGATGGCGCGCACCCCCGCGCCAACCCACACCGCATCGAGCCCGCAGGGTCACGCGACGGTGACGCCGGCGAGTACCCGAGCACCAGCGGACGCGAACAGCCTCGACGAGCGGCTCCGCACGAAGTCGTCGCCGCTCGTCCGGAAGATCGCGGCCGAGCACGGCATCGAGATCGCCGAGATGCGGGGGTCGGGCATTCAGGGACGCGTCACGAAGCGTGATCTCGAGCACTACATCTCGGCCGGCGGCGCACCGAGCGGCGCAGCGTCGCGCCCGTCGATGCACGCTCCGTCCGGGGCGGCGACGCACGGACCGGTGCCCGAGCCGTGGTCGGGCGACAGAGTCGAAGCGATGAGCAAGATGCGACTGCTCACGAGCGACCACATGGTGGCGTCGCGGCGCACGAATGCGCACGTCACCTCCTTTTTCGAAGTGGATCTCACACGGGTCGCGCGAATCCGGCAGAAGCACCGGGCAGCGTTCGAAGCGCAATCGGGTCAGAAGCTGACCTTCCTGCCTTTCATCATTCGCTCCGTCGTCGAGACCCTGAAGCAGTTCCCCATGCTGAATGCCGCCGTCTCCGGCAACACGGTCATTTTCCGAAAGCCGCACAACATCGGCATCGCCGTCGCACTGGACTGGGGTCTCATCGTGCCGGTGATCAAGGGCGCGGACGATCTCTCGCTGTCCGGACTCGCGAAGGCGCTCAACGACCTGGCGGATCGGGCACGGACGAAGCGGCTGAAGCCGGAGGAAGTGCAGCAGGCGACCTTCACCATCACGAATCCCGGCGTCTTCGGTTCGCTCATGGGTACGCCAATCATTCCGCTTGGCACGTCGGCCATCCTCGGCCTCGGCGCGATCGAGAAGCGACCCAAGGTCATTGCGGGCCCGGACGGCGAAGACACGATCGCGATTCGCACGTGCGCGTACTTCTCCCTGTCGTTCGATCATCGCATCGTGGATGGCGCCGATGCGGACAAGTTCCTCGCGACGGTCAAGAAGAGTCTCGAGTCGTGTCCCGACACCGTCTCGTGAGCATGCCGCGCTGCCTGTCGATCCAGCGAACGCTCGTCACGCCACCGGACCGGGCGAAGTTCGCCGTGCGGTTGCAGAAGAAGCATGCGCATTACGCGCAGGCGGGCTGTCGCTACTGGGTGTTCGAGGAGACCGGTCTGCCCGGCGCCTTTCTCGAGTTCTTCGATGCGCCCGACGCCAAGACATTGGCGAAAGCGCACGCCTCCGCGCCGGAACGGGTGCTCGATCCGGCACGCATCTATCATGAAGTGGAGCTACCGTAATGCCCATTCGATCACTGACGCACGGCGGCCGCACCTGGAGCGTGATGCCCTCCGGCCGCGTGACGCAGTACGACCGTGACGAGTTCGCACTGCTGTTCAGCGCCGGGGCCGGTGCCGATCGCGAAGTGCGCGTGACCCGTTACTCCCCGCAGGGCACCCGGTCGCGCGAACAGGCGCTGGCCGAGATGAGCGACGCCGATCTCGCGCGGCTGTTCGAGCAATCGCAGTCGAGCGAGATGTCACCCGAGGCAGGATACAGCCCGTGACCGCTCCAGCAGGGCCGACGGGAGCGTCGTTCGTCGACCTGCACATGCACTCCACCGCGTCCGACGGCTCCCGCTCTCCGACCGACGTCGTTCGTGCGGCGAAGAAGGCATCGCTCGTCGCAATCGCGCTTACGGACCACGACTCGGTGGCGGGTCTCGCCGAAGCACAGGCGGCTGGGCTGGAGCTCGGCGTGCGCGTCGTGAGTGGCATCGAGCTGAGCGCCGTGGAAGGTGAGGTGGAAACGCACGTCCTCGGCCTTCACCTTCGCGATACCACAATCCTGGATCGCGGGCTCGCCGAACTACGCGAGATGCGGCACCAGCGTGCACGACAGATCGTCGACCGCCTGAACGAGCTCGGCGTGACCCTGGCGTTCGAGGATGTGCTCGCGCAGGCGGGTCCGGGCGTCGTCGGCCGGCCGCATGTGGCGCGCGCGATGATCGCCGAGGGTTGGGCGACGGATGCGCGCGACGCCTTCGATCGCTACCTGGGCGCCAATCGACCGGCGTTCGTGGCGAAGGAGCAGCTCAGCCTCCATGCCGCCATTGCGATGATTCACGACGCGGGCGGGCTCGCCGTGCTGGCGCATCCCGGGGGCGGCGGGACACGTGAGCGCATCGAGGCGATGCGCGCCATCGGACTGGACGGCATCGAGGTGAAGCATCCGAGCCACTCGTCGTCCGATACGACACGGCTGCGCGGACTGTGCGAGCAGTTCGGCCTCGTGATGAGCGGGGGATCGGACTGGCACGGCGCAGCGGACGGGCCGCGCACGATTGGAATGATGCAGGTGCCCTTGGAGTGGCTGGCGCGACAGGACGCGCACCTCGACGCACGTGGCCGCCTGCCGGCCGCCTGACGCGATGACCAGTTCGCCGCCGGCTGATCGCGTCGCGCTCGTAACGGGCGCTGGCCGTCGCGTCGGGCGAGCCATCGCCCTGGCGCTCGCCACTCGCGGCATGCACGTGATCGTCCACTATCACGGGTCGGCGGACGGCGCTGACGAAACCGTTCGGCTCGTTCGGCAGCGGGGTGGGACGGCGAGCGGGATCAGGGCCGACCTTCGCGAGGTTGCCGATTCCGCACAGCTGATCGATCGGACGCTGGAAGTTGCGGGACGGTTGGACGCGCTCGTGAACTCGGCGGCCGTCATGCTTCGCACGCCGATCGGCGAGACGTCGGTGGCACAGTGGGATGCCATGTTCGCCCTCAACGTCCGCGCACCGTATTTCCTCGCGCAGCGCGCGGCACCCGCTCTGCGCGCCAGCCACGGGTCCATCGTCAACATCGCCGACCTGGCGGCATTCGAGACCTGGCCGGCGTACGTGCCGCATGGCATGACGAAGGCGGCCGTCGTGCAGATGACACGCGCCCTCGCTCACGCGCTCGCGCCCGAGGTGCGCGTGAACGCCGTGGCACCGGGCGTCGTGCTGCTCCCCGACGGGTGGTCGGACGACGACGCCGAGCGACTGCGTAGGACGACGCCACTACAACGGCTGGGGACGCCGGAAGACGTTGCCGGCGCGGTGGTGTTCCTCATCGAGGCGGACTACGTCACCGGCGAGGTGATCAAGGTCGATGGCGGTCGACACGTCCGCACCTGACCCGCAGCGGCGCGCCGGGCGTGCCGTTCAGCAGTTCGACACGATCGTCGTCGTGGGCGGTGGATGCTATGGGCAGTATTACGTGCGGCAGCTCGGGCGGGCCGAGCGCGCGGGCGCCGTGACCTGGAATGCGCTGGTGGTGGTGGACCGCGACGCGGAGTGTGCGGTGGGCAACCTCCTGCCGGATGATCGTCCTCGCGAGCTGAGCGTGGAGGTCGCGGAATGGAGCGACTACTTTGCGCGGTACCTCGGCCACGCCGCACTCGACCCCGAGCGATTCGCGAATGATGCGATCGTGCCGTCGCCGCTCATGCCGCATCTCATGGCCGATTGGCTCACGGATCGCGCTCGTGCCCGACGGCCCTCCCGCACGATCTCGGCGGAGCCGCTCGTGCGCGCGCCTGATGTCCCGTGGCAGCGCGCGGGTGCTGACGGCACCCATTACGTGAGCTATGCCGAGTGGATGTGTCCCATCAACTGCATCGAGCCGGACCGGTGCCCGCATACGCGGGGAGCGCGGACGTGGAGCCTGCCGCCGGCGATGGCGAGCTACGTCGTGGCGGAGCGCGATGCGGGACGACCCATGGACGGCCCGTTCATCTTCCACTGCGCGCATCGGGCGTACGGCGTCGGCATGCTCGATGTGCGCGACGTGCTCGCGGCGGACCGGGCGATCGCGGCGCGTGACGGGTCGGCTGGCGAGCTCGCGTTCCTCGTCGGCACGACATCACACTGCCACGGCGCGCTACGGCGGATCGTGGTGCGGTAGCGGCGGAGACGGGGAACTCAATGGTTCCCTCGAGGCCTTCCTGTGGTGAGATTGCGCACGCGCGCACGAGCGCGCCTCACCGCACGGGGATCGTTTGGCACTCACACATACGTACGACGTCGTCATCGTCGGCGCGGGACCGGCAGGAATGTGCGCCGCGCTCTATACGGGACGCTCGATGCTGAAGACCGCGGTGCTGGAACGCGGCATTCCCGGCGGCGAGCTGCTCAACACGGAAAAGCTCGACGACTGGATCGGGGAGAAGTCGATTCTCGGTTGGGAGCTCGCCAAGAAGTTCGAAGAGCACTCGCGCGAGTTCGGTGCCGAATACGTCACGGCGAACGTGACTCGAGTGACGCGCCGCGACGACGGCCTGTTCGACACGGTCACCGACGGCGATGTCGTCTACCGCTCGCCCGCCGTGATCGTGACGGCCGGCGGTACGCCCGTGAAACTCGGCATTCCGGGCGAGATGGAATTCGCCGGCAAGGGTGTGTCCTATTGCGCCATTTGCGACGGCGCCTTCTTCAAGCAGCAGGTGATCGTGGTCGTCGGGGGCGGCGATGCAGCGGTGGAAGAGGCGGATTTCCTCACCCGCTACGCGTCAAAGGTGTATGTCATTCACCGGCGAGACGAGTTTCGCGCGTCGAGGATTCTCCAGGAGCGCCTCCGCGCGAACCCCAAGGTGGAAGTCCTCTGGAGCACCGTCCCGCTGGAGATCGTGGGTGACGAGCGGGGGCTGATGTCCGGCATCGTGCTCCGCGACGTCAAGACGGACGCCGTGCGCACGCTCAGTGCGACCGGCTGTTTCGTCTTCGTGGGATTCCGGCCGAACACGGGCATCATCGACGCGCACTTCGATCATGACGATATGGGCTATGTCCTCACCGACACCACGATGCAGACGTCGATCCAGGGCCTGTTTGCCGCTGGCGACCTGCGGTCGCAGCTGACGCGACAGGTCACGACGGCGGTGGGTGACGCGACGACGGCGGCGATCGCGGTGGAGAAGTATCTCAAGGCCCAGGCCGAGGGCGGACATGCCATCGATCCGCAGGGCAGCGGGGGATACGCGGTGTGAGGATCGACGTGCGGACGGTTGGCCCGTTTCAGGAAAATGCCTACCTCGTCGTCGACGAGGCCAGCGCTCGCGCGGTACTCATCGACCCCGGTGCCGAGAGCGACGTGCTCGTGCGCATGATCCGCGAGTCCGGCGCTGCGCTCGAGGCGATCTGGCTGACGCACGCACACATTGATCACATCGGTGGCATCGCGGGGGTTCGTCGTGTCTACGACGTGCCGGTACACCTGCATCCGCTCGACCTGCCGTTTTACACGCATCTCTCCGCCCGCGCCGCCGAGGTGTACGGCGTCCCGTTCGAGCAACCGGATGGTCCTACGCAGGAGCTCGCCGACGGCGACCTGCTCTCGTGCGGTGCATTGCGCTTCTCGGTGATGCACGTGCCGGGACACGCGCCCGGTCTCGTCAGCTTCAACGGTGAGGGTGTCGCGCTCTCCGGGGACCTGCTGTTCCGAGGCTCGATCGGCCGAACCGATCTTCCACTCTGCAATCCCTTCGACATGGATACGTCGCTCGAACGGTTCGCGCTGCTCGCGGGGGAGACCGTCGTGTATCCGGGACATGGTCCGGCCACGACGATCGCGGACGAGCGCCGTTCCAACCCGTTCCTCGCGGGACGTGCCCGCGTGCTGAAGCGGTGATCGCGCGCGATTTGTCGATCACGCTCGCGAGTCTGGTGGTGCTCGCGGGATGGCTGGGCGCCGCGCTGCTCGTCGTGCTGTCCGTTGCGCCCGCCGCGTTCGCCGTGCTGCCGACTCGCGCGCTCGCGGGCGTCCTCGTCGGACGAGTGCTACCCGTGCTCTTCTGGTCGGGAATGGTCATCGGCGTCGGGCTCGGCGCGCTCGGCTGGTCCTCGCCGAACCGGTTCTCGCGCCTCATCATCGCGCTCGCCGTGACGGGGGCGTGTGCGACGGCGGAGTTCGTCGTCACGCCGCGCATCGCACAGCTGCGTGCGCAGGCGGGTGGCGCGATCGATGCGCTGGATCCATCGGATCCACTCCGGAGCGCCTTTGGACGGCTGCACGGGATCAGTGTCGCGTTGCTCGGCATCGCCGGCCTGTCCGCCATGCTCGCCCTGTATCGCATCGTTCGCGATGTCCACGCCCGGAGTGCGCCATGAGCGAAGAGCCCAGACTGCCGAGAATCGAGGTCAGCGACGCACCCGAGAGTGTGCGCGCAACGTTCGATGCGTTCGTCCGCACCCGAGGCACCGTGCCGAACCTGTTCCGGGTGGCCGCCCACGCGCCGGCCATCACGGCGAAGCTCGCGTCGTTGAACGCGGAGGTAATGGGCCCGGGCGACGTCCCGGTTTTGCTGAAGGAGTTGCTGAGTACGCGGGTATCGCACATCAACGTGTGCGATTATTGACTCGCTTCCCACACCGCCTTGGCAAGGCGGATGGGTGCGACCGATGCGCAACTCGACGGCGTTGCGCGAGGGCGGTACGACGAGTTCGATGAGGCATGGACGTCGGCACTGCGATACGCCGATGCCATGACGCCGACGCCCGGCATCGTGGGGGAGCTCGTGTTCGCGGACCTTGCGCGCCACTGGTCGCCGACAGCCGTCGTCGAGATTACCGCGGTCATCTGCATGTACAACTTCTTCAATCGATTCGCGCACGCGCTCGATGTCCCGATCACGCGCTGACGAATCTCCCATCAATCCGGGTTTCTCATGACGCCTGTCTCCGCCACTCGCACCGAAACGGATCCGCTTGGACCGCGGGAAGTGCCAGTCGACGCCCTCTATGGCGTCCAGACGCTTCGCGCCAAGGAGAATTTTCCCATCAGCGGACTCGCGCCGCTGTGGCCCTTCGTGATGGCGCAGACCTGGATCAAGAAGGCCGCAGCCCTCACGCACAAGGACACCGGTCGGCTCGAGGGGCGACTCGCCGATGCGATCGTCCGTGCGGCGGATGAGGTGCTGGCGCACGCGCACGACGCCCAATTCATCGTTGATCCCTACCAGGCCGGCGCGGGCACGTCCCACAACATGAACGTGAACGAGGTGCTGGCCAATCGGGCGAACGAGCTGCTCGGTGGCGCGCGTGGCGCGTACACGCCGGTGCATCCGAATGACCACGTCAACATGGCGCAGAGCACCAACGACACGATCCCCACCAACATCCGGCTGTCGATCCTCTCCCAGCTCGATGGCTTGCTGTCGGCGTTCGGGGCGTTGCGGGATGCGCTCGCGGGCAAGGGCCGCGAGTTCGACGACATCGTGAAGGCCGGCCGGACCCACCTCCAGGACGCGATGCCGATCCGTCTCGGCCAGGAGTTCACTGCCTACGCCGGATCGATCGACCGCAATCTCCGGCGCGTCACGCAGGCCGCGGATTACCTGCGCGATCTCGGCATCGGGGGCAGCGCCGTCGGGACGGGGGTGACCGTGGAGCGGGAATATCCCGCGCTCATGAACAGGCACCTGCGCGCGATCACCGGCCTCGAGCTGCGGATCGGCGAAGATCGCATTCAGCTCATGCAGAGCATGGGTGATGCGGCGGCCTTCAGCGCGACGCTCCGTATCCTGGCGGTCGACCTCAGCAAGATCGCCAGCGACCTGCGGTTGATGGTCATGGGCCCACGCACGGGCATCGACGAGATCAAGCTCCCTGCGGTGCAGCCCGGATCGTCGATCATGCCCGGCAAGATCAATCCATCCATCCCGGAGATGGTCAACCAGGTCTGCTTTCAGGTGATGGGGCTGGACACCACCGTCAGCATCGCCGCGGAACACGGCCAACTGGAGCTGAACGTCATGATGCCGGTGATCGCGCACAATATCCTGCTGTCGATGCGGATCCTGACGAACACGGCGACAATATTCACCGAGAAGTGTGTTGTCGGCATCGAGGCGAATCGCGACATGCTCGCCTACTGGGTGGAGCGAAGCGCCGCGCTGGCGACGGCGCTGATGCCGCACATCGGCTACGCGAAGGCGGCGGAATTGAGCAAGCAGTCGGTGAAGGAGGGCATTCTCGTGCGCGACATGGTGCGGCGCGACAAGCTGCTACCGGACGACGAGATCGACATCGTGCTGGACCTGAAGAAGATGACCGAGATCGGTGTGCCGGGGGGGAAGCACGGTATGGTCGCGGGTGGCTGATCCGGCCCTGTCCGCCCACTGCCTGCGTTGCTACCTTTAAGGCGTGCGAATTACCACGCAGGCGGAATACGGACTCATCTGTGCGCTTCACCTGGCCCGTCGGATGGACGACGGGCCGGTGACCGGTCGCGAGATCGCGTCCAGCGAGCGACTGCCACCCGACTACGTCGAGCAGATCATGCTCAAGCTTCGTCGCGCGGAAATCGTGACGAGCACCCGCGGCGCGCACGGGGGATACCGCCTCGCGCGGGCGCCCGAGCGGATCAGCGTGCGGGACGTGATCGCGGCCGCTGAACATTCCACGTTCGAGGTGCACTGTTCGTCGCATCCCGTGGAGGAGGAGCGGTGCGCCTCGTCGCACGATTGCAGCATTCGCCCCGTGTGGATGCTGCTGCAGCGCCGGATCGACGACGTGCTCGAGGGCGTGCGCCTGAGCGACCTGCTCCTGCAGGAAAGCGTCGTGCGTGAGCGGATCGCACTCGTGCCGATCTCCGTCGGCGGGCGACTCGCGCTCCCCGTCCTGCACGGTTGACGCGCCGGCGCTGATGCGCCTCTTCGGCTCGTTTCGGGACGACCGTGCACTGCAGCGCGCCACCGTGGCGTTCGTGGACCTGCTGCTCGATGAGCCCATGCCAGCGGACGTGGAGTGGCTCTCCGCCGTCGGCACTCGTGGTGACGCGGATCATGCGCGATGGGAACTGCGGTACCTGCGCCGGTCGCTCGGTATCCTCGTGGCGCAGCGCGATGCGTTCGACGATCGGACGCCGTCCGAAATCCTGCGCACGCTCTCCGCACGAATGGCGCGAGATCCGAACGTGGACGGCTCGCTGCGCGAACTGTCCGAGCGGCAGTTCAATGCGCGATTGAGCGCTTATCGCGACGCCTTCACATCGCGCGGCATCGGCACGCCGGCGCTCCGAGTCGCGCAGAATCTCCTCGCCTTTGCCGGGGGACCGATCCGCGCCGACGATCCCGCGGTGCTCCGCGGGGCGGGGCTCGTGACCGACTCGCTGGAGCGCAGCGCGGAGTCGCTTCGCGCGAGCTTCGGGACCGTGCAGCTCCCGGAGGATGTCCCGCCGTCGCAGCTCGTGCGGTAGCTGCGGTCCGGATGCAGAAAGCGCCCTCCGCGTGCGAGGGCGCTTTCCCATGTCCGGAGTGCTCGAGGGGGGACTTGAACCCCCACGCCGGTGAAGGCACAGGCTTCTGAGACCTGCGTGTCTACCAGTTCCACCACCCGAGCGACGCGCGCGCACGACTCCACGCGAGAGCGTCAGAAGATAACCGGAGCCGCGTTGCCAAGTCAACGCATCGCGTTGCCGCCGCGACGTGGCGGCTCTATGTTGCACGGCTGGCCCGCAGCGTCGCGCGCCGAGTTCCTCCGTCCATGTCGAAGCCCGACGAAAATCCCGAAGTGGAGTCGATCGCGCGCAATCGTCGCGCGCGCCATGACTACTCGATCATCGACACGTTCGAGGCGGGGATCGTGCTCACGGGGAGCGAGGTCAAGTCCCTGCGCGACGGCAAGGCGAACATCTCCGATGCGTACGGGATCGTGCGGGAGGGCGAGATCTTCCTGATCAACCTCCACATCTCCGTCTACGAGCGCGCCAGCTACAACAATCACGAGCCGACGCGCACGCGGAAGCTGTTGTTGCACAAACGGGAGATCGGGCGTCTGATTGGTGCAATCGAGCGACAGGGACTGACGCTCATTCCGCTGGAGCTGTACTTCAAGCGAGGCATCGCGAAGGTGGCGATCGCATTGGGCAAGGGCAAAAAGCAGCACGACAAGCGCGAGGACGCGAAGGCGCGGGACGCCGACCGTGAGATCGCGCGCGCGGTGCGCACCCGATGATTCGCCTGCTGCTCGCGGCGTTCCAGCTCGCGATCACCGACCCCTCTCGCGTCGCGCCGACCGGGCCGCTCATCGTGAAGGACGTGAACCGGTCCATCACGGTCGAGCTCGTAGCGACCGATGACGGCCCGCTGCTGCGTGCGTCCGCGACGCGCCCCGTGCTTCCGATCACCGTGTCTCATCTCATGGGTGAGCGGTGGGTGCTCGTCGTGAATGGCACGGCGATCATCGTCGAGACGGGCAGCCGGTTCGCGAGCGTGGGCTCCGAGCGTTATCAGCTCACCGCCGCCCCCGTCGTCAGGAAAGGCGCACTGTACGTCCCCCTGCAACTGATCGTCGAGATCGTGCCCCGCGTGATCAACAATCTCGTGTGGGATCCCGCGCGATTCGAGCTTCGTGCGTTCTCCTCGGGCACCACCTTCGCCGATCGTGACGACGCCAGGACTGCCGTTCCGGCGGCGCGTCCCAGGTCGGTCGTGCTCGCCGGGGAGGCGCGTCGCACTGCGCCCGCCGCGCCGGGCGTGAAGTCGTCGCGGTCGGCGATTCGCGCGACCCGCTCACGCAAGCTGGTGGTCGTGGACGCCGGACATGGTGGTCCCGACGGCGGAATGCACGGGCCGATCGGTGGCGGACCCCCGATCGCCGAGAAGAACGTGACGCTCACCGTGGCGAAGCGGGTTGGCGCCGCACTGGGCCGACAGGGAATCGACGTCAAGTACACCCGCACCACCGACACCCTGATCGCGCTCTCCGATCGCGGTCGCATCGCCAATGAGGCAAGGGCCGACCTGTTCGTCAGCATTCACGTCAATGCGGCGAATCCTGGCTGGAAGGATCCCGGGGGATCGCGAGGCTTCGAGACCTACTTTCTCGCCGAAGCGAAGACCGAGGACGCCCGACGCGTCGAGCGGATGGAGAACGAGGTGGTGAAGTTCGAGACGCAGTCATCCGCGCAGGCGGGCGACCCGCTCAGCTTCATTCTCAACGACATGGCGCAGAACGAACATCTGCGCGAGTCGAACGAAGTGGCGGAACTGATCCAGCGTCGACTGGCCCGCGTACATCCGGGGACGAACCGCGGCGTAAAGCAGGCGGGGTTCCGAGTGCTGGTGACCGCGTTCATGCCCGCCGTGCTGGTGGAGATCGGCTTCGGCACCAACCCGGCAGACGCGGCGTACATCACGGATCCGGCGCGGGTGGAGGAGATGTCCGCGGCAATCGCCGATGCGGTCGTGGAATATCTGCAGCGCTACGAGCGCCGCGTCTCCGTGGCGCCGTCGCCGGTCGTCGGGGGAGGACTGGGGCCACCGTGAGTGCGCAGCGCTCGGCGCTCGCGGTGCGGGTGACCGGTCTGGAGTTCCAGAATCCGATCGTGCTCGCGGCGGGCACGGCTGCGTACGGGCGGGAGCTGGCCGAGGTCGTGAACCTCGCAGCGCTGGGAGGCCTGGTCACCAAGGCGGTCAGTCCGCTTCCGCGCGGGGGCGCGCCGGCGCCACGCGTCGCCGAATTCGACGGCGGGATGATCAACGCCGTGGGTCTCGCCAACCCTGGCGTGGACGCCGTGCGCCGCGAGCATCTGCCGTGGCTCGCGACGTCGCTGCCGGGCGTGCGCAAGATCGCCAACGTCGTGGGCTTCGCGGTCGAGGAGTTCGCCGGGGTCGTGGAGGCGCTCGACGCCGCCCTCGCGGGCGAAGGAGCCGGTGCCCTCGACGCGTAAAGGAACCGCACCTCGTCGATGCCTTCGACGATCACATCGGTGACAGCGGGTTCGCCTTTCGTC
>JANLTI010000006.1:0-36611 GCA_031362845.1 Gemmatimonadaceae bacterium
GCCTGCCGCAACCGCGGCAGGCTTCGTCGCGTACGGGATCAACCCCTTCCGCGTCGAGTCCGCCGATGAGCAGCGCGGGGTCCGCGGCGACGACGAACGGTTGTCGGAGGAGAGGGTCGGGTTCGGGGTCCGGACGCCAACAGGGCGGGAACGCGCAGTTGCGTTCCCGCCCTGTCCACGTCGTCCACCCGCATCAGAACGTGATCGCGACCACGCTCGTACAGTTGGCGGCGTCGGTGAACCCGGCGTTGCAGACCTTGTAGGTATAGGTCGTCCCGAGCACGCGGCTGGGGTCGTTCGTCGTACCCGTGTTGGTGATCGCGTTCCTGTACTTCGTGGCGCCGCGATAGACATCGATCTTGGCCGCCGCACCGGGCGTCCACGTAAGCACCGAGGCCGGAACACCCGAGATGCTGGAGGCGGTGACGACAAGGTTGGTCGGCATCGCCAGCGGTGTCGTGATGGTCACCTCGTTGGTGGTGGCGGACGGGCCGTACGTGCTGTTGGCCCGCACACGGAACCAGTAGGCGGTAGCCGTCGCCAGCGCCGGCGTGGTGAACGTCTTCACGTTCGTCGCCACCGTGCCGATGTCGGCGTACGTTCCCGGCACGCCACCGACGTCCGGGGCCTGCTCGATCGTGAAGCCCGTCTCGTCGACGGCATTGTCCAACCAGGTGAGCGTGACCGACGTGCCCGTGACCGCTGCCGCCTTGGCGGTGAGCGCCGTCGGAGCGATCGGCGGGGCGGCCAGGGTGGCGACGCTGATGGCGGTCGAGTACGCCGAGTTGCCCCCGACATTCTGCGCCCGGATGCGGTACCAGTAGGTCGTGTTGGCGGGGAGATTGACGTTGCGATAGGTGGTGACGTTGGGACCCAGCGTCGCGAGCAGCGCGTACGTTCCGGCGACGCCGCCGTTGTTCGGTGCCCGGTCCAGCCGGAAGCTCGCTTCGTTCGTGGAGTTGTCCGCCCATTGGAGGCTGATCTCCGATCCTGAGACCGCCTGCCCGACGAGAGCGGACGGCGGGGTCGGAATGGGCATCTTCGTCGTCGCGGTCGCCTCGTTGGAGTAGACCGACGGCGCGACCGTTCCCGAGGCCCGCACGCGGTACCAGTACTTGGTGTCGCCGACGAGACCGGAGCTGCTGTACGCCTTGATGTTGGTAGCCACGGTCGCGATCTGGGCGTACGTGCCGGCCACACCGGCGTTGTCCGGCGCGCGCTCCAC
The DNA here is from genome assembly GCA_031362845.1 of Gemmatimonadaceae bacterium. Classification (GTDB taxonomy): domain Bacteria; phylum Gemmatimonadota; class Gemmatimonadetes; order Gemmatimonadales; family Gemmatimonadaceae; genus AG11. Next base: position 1,226 of record JANLTI010000006.1, read on the forward strand.
CAAGAAGCCGGTTTCATCCGTCGAATTGTCGGTCCACGCCAGTGCGATCACTGTCGTGGACGATGCCGTCGCCGTGAGGGCGGTCGGCGCCACCGGGATGCCCGACAGCGTCGTCGCCGTCGCTTCGTTCGTGTAGCCCGAGCTGGCCACCGCGCCGGACGCGCGCACCCGATACCAGTACTTCGTCGAGGGGGTGAGGCCTGTATTGCTGTACGTCTTGACGTTCACGGCGAGGGCGGCGATCTGCACGTACGTGCCCGCCACACCGGCGTTGTCCGGTGCACGCTCGACGAGGAAGCCGGTCTCGTCGGTGGCGTTGTCGGTCCACGCAAGCGCGATCACCGCGCTCGTCGTCGCCGTCGCCGTCAGCGCGGTCGGCGCCGTCGGGATGCCCGACAGCGTCGTCGTCGTCGCTTCGTTTGTGTAGCCCGAGCTGGCCACCGTGCCGGACGCGCGCACCCGATACCAGTACTTCGTCGAGGGCGTGAGGCCGGTGCTGTTGTACGCCTTGATGTTGGCGGCCACCGTGCCGATCTGCACGTAGGTGCCTGCCACGCCGGCGTTGTCCGGCGCGCGCTCCACAAGGAAGCCGGTTTCATCCGTCGAATTGTCGGTCCACGCCAGCGCGATCACTGTCGTGGACGATGCGGTCGCGGTCAGGGCGGTCGGAGCGTTCGGGCTGCCCGACAGCGTCGTCGCCGTCGCCTCGTTCGTGTAGTCGGAATTGGCCACCGCTCCCGCTGCCCGCACGCGATACCAGTACTTCGTCGAGGGGGTGAGGCCCGTGCTGTTGTACGTACTCACGTTCACGCCGAGTGAAGCAATCTGGGCGTAGGTGCCGGCGACGCCGGCGACGTCAGGGGCGCGCTCGACGAGGAAGCCCGTTTCATCCGTCGCGTTGTCCGTCCACGCCAATGCTATCGCCGTCGCCGACGACGCGGTCGCGGTGAGGGCGGTCGGCGCGTTCGGCTTGCCCGACAGCGTCGTCGCCGAGGTCTCGCCCGAGTAGGCGGAGGTGCCGCCACCGTTCTGAGCGCGGACACGATACCAGTATATCGTACTGGGCGTGAGCGCCGTGCTGCTGTACGACGTGACGTTCGCCGCCACGGTCGCGATCTCGGCGTACGTCCCGGCAGTACCGCCGACGTCCGGTGCGCGCTCGATGCGGAAGCCCGTTTCGTTCGTCGAGGCATCCGTCCACAGCAGATTGATCTGCGTTGCCGAGGTCGCCTGCGCACCGAGTCCCGATGGCGCCAGCGGCGGCGGCGGCGGGAGCGTCGTCATCGACGCCGGGTTGGTGTACGCCGAAGCGCCGTTGAGATCGTAGGCCTGCACACGATACCAGTACGTTGTCCCAGGGGCGAGGCCGGTGCTGCTGAACGCCGTCACGTTGGCACCGACGGTGGCGATCTCGGCGTACGTCCCAGCGACTCCGCTGTTGTCGACGGCGCGCTCGATGCGGAAGCCGGACTCGTCGGGGCTGTTGTCCGTCCACTGCAGGTCGATCTGCGTGGAGGACGAGGGTTGCAGCAGCAGGTTCGTCGGCGCGATGAGGGCCGCCGAGTACGTGACCGTGATCGTGGCCGTAGCGACATTGCCAGCCGCGTCGCGAGCCGTCGCGCTGATCACGTTCTCGCCGATTTGCAGCGCGACGCTCGACGTCCACGACGTCGTACCGGCCGCTGTTCCCGAACCGCCGCCCGTGTTCGCCCATGTCACCTGCGCGACACCCACATCGTCACCCGACGTGCCGCCAACCGTCAGCGGAGTCGCCGTCGTGGTGTATGTGCCCGTGTTCGTCGGTGTGGTGATGGCGATTGTCGGAACGGTTTGATCGAGTGTGACGGTGAGCGTCCCCGTCGCGATGTTGTTCGCGGCGTCGCGCGCCGTGACCGTGATGACGTTCGCACCGGCTTGTAGAGCGATGCCACTCGCCGTCCAGGTCGCCGTGCCCGTGGCGGTGCCGGAGCCGCCGCGATCGTTCGCCCAGCTCACCTGGGTGACGCCGACATCGTCGGACGCCGTGCCGCCAACGGTCAGCGACGATGCCTGCGTCGTGTACGTCGCACCGCTCGTGGGCGTCGTGATCGCGATGGTTGGGGCTGACGTATCCGGCGCGTTGTACGTGACCGTCAGAATTGCGGTCGCGACGTTGTTCGCCGCGTCTCGGGCCGTCACCGTGATGACGTTCGTACCCGGCTGCAGGACAATCCCCGCCGCCGACCAAGCGGTCGTGCCGGTCGCCGTTCCAGAGCCACCGCGATCGCTCGACCATGTCACCGTCGTGACGGCAACGTTGTCGCTCGATGTGCCAGAAACCGTGAGCGGGCTGGCCGTCGCCGTGTACGTCCCGGTCCCCGATGGGCTGGTGATCGCCACGGTCGGCGGCGTCGCGTCCGACGGTGGCCCACCGCCGATCGGCGTGGTCATGTCCGTGACCACCTCGGCCGCGCTCAACGCGCGCTTGTAGATCCGCACTTCGTCGATGCGACCCGTGAAGTATTCGGTCCACACCGCGTTCCCACCGATGCGGAGCGCTCCCGTCGAGGTGGCGAGGGGACCCGTGAAGGTCGTGGTTGCCACCTGGGTTCCGTTGATGTACAGCCGCGCTGTGGTTCCGTCGTACGTCGTCGCGACGTGAGTCCACGTATTGAGCGCCAGTGGGGTTGAGCCGTTCACCGATCGTTCAGTGGATCCCGATGCTCCAGTGTTGAACCAGCCGCCCGGGTCGCTCCCTGCACCCGCATAGAGCGCGTAGACAAACGCGCCCGGCTGCTCCTTCATGAAAATCGTGGACCAGTTCGGTGCAGCCGTGGGATAGACCCATGCCTCCAGCGTGGCCGCCGTCGTAAGGTTCAACGACGGCGCGTGCGGAACCGTTACATAGTTCCCGCTGAACAGGAGCGCGCCACCGAACTTGCCCGACGTCGTACGCGTTACCGTTCCCAGCGTGCCCGTATTGTTGCTGCCGGAGACGTCGGCCGTGGTTGTGCCTGACGACTCGTTGAATCCGTACGCCGCGACCAGGCTCACCTCAACGGGCGTCGTCGCCGACGCCGTCACGTAGGCCGACGAACCGCCGGGGTTGACCGACCGCAGCCGGTACCAGTAACCAGTGCTCGGCAGGAGTCCCGTGTCACTGAAGCCGGTCGTGTTGGCGCCGAGCGTGGCGAGAGGCGCGTACGTCCCGGGTGCACCGCTCACGTCGGGTGCGCGCTCGAGCTCATATGACGTCTCGGTCGCGACGTCCGTCCACGAGAGATCGATTCGCGAGCCGGATGCCGCGGTTGCTTGAAGAGTGGTTGGTGCCGACGGTGGCGGGGGCGGCGGCGGCGTCGTCACGGACACGGCGAGAGTGTATGCCGAGAGACCACCGTTCGACTCGGCGCGCACGCGATACCAGTACGTCGTGTTCGCGGACGCCGATGCGTCGATATAGCTGACGGTGTTTGGAGCGGTGGCGACGACGTCGATCCACGTACCGGGAGCGCCACTCACGTCGGGGGCGCGCTGCACGCGGAACAGCGTTTCGTCAGCGGAGTTGTCGTTCCACGTGAGTGTGACGCTGAAGCTCGGAGCCGCCGCCGCCAGGTTGCTCGGTGCCACGGGCGGCGTGGGTGGCACGTAGTTCACGTACCGAATGTAGGTGCGCTTCAACCAGGCTTGATACACCGGCTCGTTCCAGGGGCTTCCGTATCCGCCATTGGCCATTGCTTCCCCATACTGGAAGAACTCGGCTTGCTTGAGGCTGAGCGGTGTCCCGCTGACGTTCGCCGGCAAGTTCTGGCTGTGGTAACCTACCCACCAGCCCAGATCCCACGGTTGCCCCTGCGCGGCCGCGCGAACGGCATCGGCCGTCGCATAGTGGTCGGCATGATCGTTCGGGTTGATCGCCTGATCGTACTCTGGCGCGTTGACCTGGAGGTAAGGGCTCGTCGTCGCTGCGGCCTCGCTGGCGAGGATCGTTCGCAACGTCGTGGTGAAGTCGTTCCATGAGGCGTACGTCGTCGACCCATCAATGGCCGATGTCGGGGCGCCGCCCTGAAGAAGTGTGAGACTCCCAAACCCGTATCCGTCACCACCCAGATTGCCGTCGGGCATTCGCAGGTAGTACGCAATGACCTTTCCTTTCAGACAGCGGCGGATCGAATGCGCGTTCACCGTCTGGGGCGCGCACGTCCATGATCCGGCGCCGACGATGGTATCTACCGACGCCTTGGACGCCGCTTCGCGCGTGGTCCAGTAGGCGCTACCACGTCCGCCGTCCCCCGCCGACGTGTAGATGAGGACCACCTTCTGCGTCGTCCCTTTCGCACTCGCGGCAAAGCGGTTTCCGGCGAACAGCTGCCAGTCGTCGGCGTGCGGCGACACATAGATGTCGACAGTCGGGACCACGTTCGCGTCCCGAAGCGCTCCCCCCGGTACGGACAGCCTGGGTTCCGTAAGTTTTCCCGCGTCGCACGCGAGCGCGGCGAGCACCAGGGCGGAACGAAGCGCGACGTCGCGCTGCCAGCGTCGGAGATTCATCGTCGAATCCCAGCGATTGGAGGGGTGGGAAAACAGCAGCGGCACCCCTCCGCGCCCCTTTAGGGAAAGCCGCGGAGGGATGCGAGAGGGCAGCAACGACAAGCGAGAATCGCATGGTCGCCTCTGTCCCCGCGCGACACAGCAATCCGCGCTCCAGATTGCCACGGGTCGCTAAGCCGCCGGTCGCTCAGAGATTACGAGTCGCGTGACCGTTACGATGCGAGAATTCTGTGGCCTGGCCGCGACAGCTTGTTGCATGCGCGCGACATGCTCGGCCACCCCGGCGGCCGCGCGACCGTGCGCGCAAGGCCTTACCGGTTGCCGTCCGCGTCTCCGCCAGCGGAGGAAGGCACCGCCTGGGCGGAACGCGCTTGCGGCAACCAATCGTTGCGCACTACTCGCAGCTTCCCGGACGCCGATCGCTCGACCGCACCTACGCGGCGAACTCGAGCGAACATACCGTCGAGCTTCTCGCGAACGAAGTCCTGGATCGTGGCGATGACGTCGGCCGGGACCTCGCTGTCGGCGACGAGGCGGACGTCGAGACTGTCCGGGCCGTCTTGCACGACTTGATACTGCCGGAATCCACCCTGCTCACCCATTAGCGTCGAGAGAAAGTAATGCATCTGCCAGCCGTTCCAGCGCCGGCCGGAGGGCGTAAAAACCTCGTCGTAGGCCCGACCGATCACGCGACGCAGCGTTGGGAATGAACGTCCGCACGAGCACGGGTCGCCCACCTCGGCGCGGTCTCCGAGTCGATACCGGATCAATGGCATGGCGAGATTCGTCAAATCGGTAATGACGATGTCTCCGACATCGCCGGGACCGACGGCGGAACCGTCCTCAGCGAGGACCTCGCACACCACGTTGTCGGCCATGACGTGCAGCTGACCGCGCTCGCACTCGTACGCAATCGCGCCCACCTCGCCGCAGCCATATTCGTTCTGAATCGTGCAGTCAAAAACGCGCGCGATGCGCTCGCGCTGAGCCTCATAGAGTGGCTCAGACGTCGGTACGACCGCTTGCAGCCCGAGCGCGCGACCATCCTCTCCGTGCTCCTCGATCCACGCTGCAAAGAGGTCGATCATACTGGTGTAGCCGTACAGCCAAGCCGGTTGAAAGCGAAGACAACGCTTCCAATCGCGACGCAGGGCGTCGTCGTCCATCTCGAATGCCGAGAGGCGAATGCGATTCATGACGATATCCGCAATGCGGAAACGCCGTGAACCTGCGGCATTCATCGGGCTGCTCCAGAATCGCGCCACCCTGTAGCTGGGCCGAAGACCCGACCAGGCAAGTGCCGCCCAAGTGGCCGCCCGCTCTTCCGCCATGCCGGTGGCATTCTTCCACACCGCGACTGGTTCCGCGGTGGACCCACCGGTGCTCTTCTTCGTGAGTGGTTCCTTGATGTTTGCCGCGCGCATGGCGGCCGCGCGCTCCTGCAAGTCGCGCTTCGACACGAACGGCAGCGTGCCAAGCACCGCGAACGCGTTGTCGGTGGTGATGCGTCGTGGCGTGTGCCACGCTTCCCGATAAAACGGGATGTCCGCGGCGTGAGCCAGAAGGCGACTCAACCGTGCGGCAACGTGCCTCTCCAGGTCCGCCGACGGAAGACGTTCGAGCGCGCGTTTCTCGTCGATCATTGACCACGTTGCGTGTTCGCCGCGCCAACGAAGCGTCGGGGAATAGATCAGCGTGCGATGCAGCCACGGGTTCATCGTCGGTCCGGTTGAAGCGCGGTTGCGAACCTAACCTGGCGCGTCATGAAGATAGTAGCGCGTTCGGGCGCGCCCATGAAGTCGACGAGCCGCGATCTATCTTGCGTGTTCGAGCGATCACTCCACTTACTTGCGACCATCCAAAAACAACTCAGCGACGGAGCGGCCTCAACGTACGGTCGTTCTTGGGGTTGCGCCACTGATCCGAGAGTCGTCTTTCGGTCAAGGTATTTGTACGTCGCGCCGCCACGAAAAAAGACTCGCGCCAAGGTCGCGTGCAGTGACACCCAAGCGTATTCGCGTCCTCCACGTCATCCAGAACCTCAATTACGGCGGCATGGAACGCGTGCTCGCCGACATCGTGCTCGGCTCCGATGCTGACCGGTTTGAGTCGCACGTCCTTTGCCTCGAATTCCTGGGTCGGTTTTCCGAGGGCCTCGAGGACGTCGCATCGTTGCACGTCGCCGATCCTGGAGGTCCCGGATCGATGTTGCGGCCGCATTCGCTCACACGGCAGATCGCACGCATCGCACCCGATGTCGTGCACACACACAGCGGCGTCTGGTACAAGGCATCGCTGGCCGCGCGGCGCGCGGGAGTGCGACGCGTCATCCACACGGAACATGGTCGCGAGAAGCCGGATCCCGCCGTCAATCGAATCATCGATGGGCTGGCGGCTCGCCGGACAGACGTCGTGGTGGCCGTCTCAGAAGCGTTGGCGCACGAACTGCCCGCGACGCTCTGGATCAGTCGCGCCTGCATCGCGCTGATTCGCAACGGTATCGATACCGCGACCTATCGTCCGCGGCCGGATACCGGTGAGATTCGCGGCGAGCTCGGGTTGGCGGCGAGTGTTCCCGTGGTCGGTAGCATTGGTCGTCTCAACCCAATCAAAGGCTACGAGGTCATGATCGAGGCGTTCGCGAAGCTTCGTGACATGAACCCAGACACCGACGCCGTTCTCGTTCTCGCCGGCGATGGTTCTCAACGTGCGGCGCTCGAGGCTCTCGTCGAAGCGCGACGTCTCACCGGGCGTGTGCATTTTCTTGGCTGGCGGGACGACGTGCGCGCGCTGCAGTCCACGTTCCAGCTGTTCACGATGTCGTCGCACAGTGAGGGAACGTCGATCAGCTTGCTCGAGGCGATGAGTGCCGGCTTGCCTCCCGTCGTCACCGATGTGGGTGGAAACGCAGCCGTGCTCGGACCGTCGCTGACGCACTGTCTCGTCGCGCCCAACGACCCAGTCGCGTTGGCGCATCGATGGGCTGAGTTTCTCGAGCGCGCGGATCTCAGAGCCCGCACGGGCGCACTGGCGCGCGAACGCGTCGTGACGTCGTTCGGGCGCGACGCCATGGCAAAAGCCTACGAGCGAGTCTACGAGGCGGCGGCCGTCCAGCCGCCGGCGCGCCTATCGGCTGATCCGTAGGCGTCCGCCCCGCTTACAGTCCAAGACCGGCGCGGTGAGGGCGACCCGCCGGAGTGGCTTCGGTTGGTGACGAGCGATCGACCGACGGAAGCGCAAGCCGTGGCGCCGCTCCTTCGTTGACCTGCCAGTGGCAATCGAAGATGACGAGCGGATCCTTGAGCAACCCGCGCATCAAGCCATACCGGTTCGACGATTGAACGTCGAGCACCGTGCATTGCGGCAATACGTCGTGGAAGTGGAAGCCCAGATTCGCCGCGTACAGCGACAGGACGTATCGACCGGGCATCAGATTCAGATCATCGATCTGGACGTCGATGTAGCTCGGTCCTGGGCGTACCACAGGGATTTCGTAACCGCTGTTGTACGTGTGGACGTGCGCGGCCATGATCCCTTGTGACGTCTGCATCTCGATGCCGAAGATCGGCTGCTGGACGTCACGGGCTGCCTCGATGTGCAGTCGGAGGACGAAGCTGTCGCCACAGCTCACGACGGCAGGGGTCGCGCGATCGAGATTGAGATATTCGATCTTCGTGAAGCGGATGTCCCCCGTGCCGGTGCGCTCGGTGATGGTACTCAGGTCACTGACTGCTCCCTCGGAGCTCGAGAACGTCGACAAATACGCCTTGACAACCTCCGCCGGAACGCCGCTCTGCTTTAACCGCCCGGACTCGAGCCAGATCGCGCGAGAACAGAGGCTCAGGACTGCCGCAATGTTGTGCGAGACGAAGAGCACGGTGCGACCGCTGTTGTGCATGTCGCCCATCCGTTCGAGACACTTGCGCTGGAAATCGCCGTCGCCTACGGCGAGGACTTCGTCCACGATCAGAATGTCTGATTCGAGGTTCGCGGCCACGGCGAACCCGAGGCGCATGCGCATGCCGCTCGAATAGCGCTTGATCGGCGTGTCGAGGAAACGGTCGATCTCCGCGAACGCGACAATTTCGTCGAGCTTCGCGTCGATGCGGCGCTTGCTCATTCCGAGAATGGTGCCGCTGAGATAGATGTTCTCGCGGCCCGTCAGCTCTTCGTGAAAGCCGGTGCCGACTTCGAGCAGCGAAGCGACCTTGCCGCGAATATGGACCGACCCGGTCGTGGGCCGCGTAATACGTGAGAGAACCTTGAGCAGCGTGCTCTTGCCGGCGCCGTTACGGCCGACGATGCCCAGCACCTCACCGGCTTCCAGGCTGAATGAAAGATCTCTCAACGCCCAGAACACCTTCTCCTCGGACGGTTCACGACGCTGGTAGGTCGATCGAAATAGGTCGACAATGGCTTCCCGGAGCATGTTTCCGGTCTGCGCATGGCCGAGCCGAAACTGCTTCCCGACTCCGTCGACGGTGATGGCTTGAGTCATGTAGCGCGTATCTAGACGATATCGGTGAAATAATCTTCCGCGTGCCGGAAATACACCGCGCCAACGGTGAGCACGACCGCTGTGATGGCTGCCGCGACGCCTAGCGTGCCCCAGTCGAACGGCGTTCCCGGAACCGCTGATGCGCGAAACGCCTCGATGATTCCCGTCATCGGGTTCAACTTGATGAGCCACGCGAACTGCGGCGGAATCAGGCGCGTCGGGTAGATCACCGGCGTGAGAAACATCCAGATCTGGATCATGAACGGGATGGCGTGCTTGACGTCGCGATACTTGACATTGATCGCGGCAAACAGGACGCCCACCGCAAAGCTGAATGACCAGAGCAGCAGCGCCAACGGAAACCACAGCAGGAGGCGAAAGCTCAAGACGTGATAATACGCCATCATCAATGCCAGGATCACGGCGCCGATGGCAAAATCCACCAGCGCGACGAGCGCGCTCGACGCCGGTAGCACGAGCCGCGGGAAGTAGACCTTCTTGATCAGATCCCCGTTTGCGACCAGGCTGTTGCTCGCGGAGCTCATGGTGGCAGAGAAGTACAGCCACGGTAACAGCGCCGAAAAATAGAAGATCGGCGCGGGAATATTATCCGTCGGTATCTTGACGACCGCGCCAAACAGGAAGGTGAAGACCACCATCGTGACGAGTGGCTGCAAAATCGCCCACATCGCCCCCAACACCGTTTGCCGATAGCGGATCATGATGTCGCGCCACGCGAGGAAGAAAACGAGCTCGCGATAATCCCAGAACTCTCGAACCGTATCCATGTAGGTCCGATGCGCTGAGCTCGTGTATTCCGTCCGTCGTGGCTGCTCTCCGGCGACCGGCGTGCTGACAGTGCTCAAGCTGTTGGCCTCCAGGATGCGCCGCGACGCTCTACCACGCGGATCGGTTGCGTTGGGTATCCTCCCACTGACGACTCCCGTTCAATGGCCGTAACACGTGATACGGCACCATGTTGCGGCCCTGTCCGTCTAGGGGGCCGCGTCGGCGCGCGACCCGCGCTGTCGCTGCTTACGCCTTCGAACCCGCGGACGCGGCGGGGCTTCCGTTCGCCTCGCCAACGGGCAACGTGCCCGTCTCCACGCGCTCCAACCAGATCTCTCGCCAATACGACGGAATCGCCCGTGGACAGAGAAGGCGGCAATCGCTGTACTCGCCGAGGCACGCCACTCGATCGAGGACGATGCACGGCTGCTTGGGGTACTGCATGAGGCCGGTCGAGTCGTCGATGAATCGCGTTGCCGCTTTCTTGACCGTCGCGACCGTGCCGCAGAACGGTGCCAGCTCGATGTCGGCGTACAGTCCTCGGTTCAGGCCCTTTGCGTCGAGCGTCTCTTCGATCTCGGCCTTCGACTTGATCCTGACCCGCTCACCCGGTTGAAGACCAAGGGCTTCTACTGGCGTTCTTTGACCGACGGGAATTCTGCCGTCGAAAAACGGCAGCTCACGGCCGACCAATATTCGGTGTGCCCACGCATGAACTGCCGATAGCACGCGATAGCCACGCGGCGCTCGAACGGTCAGTACTCTCAGCCAGGCGATCACCAGCACCCGCAGCACATGCGCTACCGAATGATTCCCAGTGGTGATGTCCAACAAATACTGACGCGGATTCCACCATGCCAACGGCTCCGTGGCGTCGAACAGCATGGTTGCCTGGCAGGAATACACCGGTCCCTTCTCGCCGCCCGGCTCCTTGACGGTAAGGCGTACGAGGTCCTCCTCAGAGATGTGGGGAGCTCGCGCCAGAGGAATCGGCCCAGCGGACGAGCGCGGGGCGGACCCGTCGGACGTCGCGGGTTTCAGCCAGACGTCCTTCCAGAACAGGTTGCAGTCTGCCTGACATCCCCCGTGCGCTGAACCGTCGCAGGCGGCGTTCTCGAGGTGCACCATGGTGTCGAGGCGCCGAGCCTTCCGCGTCTTCATGGCGACGTCGCACGTCTTGTGCGCCACGGCCGAGACGGGAATCGTGCGGCCACAGAACTGGAGCATCTCCGGCATGAACGGCATGCCATCGACGCAGCCTTCTGCATCCAGAGTGGCCAGGATTTCTTCTCGGCTCCGAACCTCGACGAGGTCCTGGGCACGAAAGAGCGAAAGTTTCCAGCTCATGCGTCCATTTGCACATGGTAGTCAACCTCACCGCGAACGCGGGGAGTTGAAGCCTCATTGCTCTTACTCACGCAATGTAGATCTTTCTTCCATGGTGCGCGAGCAATCGCCGCACCAGTTCAGGCGAGCGTACCCTCGCGGGGTAGCGAGTCACGACCAACGTCCATACCTTCGGCGCAAACCTACCTGAGGTCATGTGGATGGCGGCGCCCCTTGTCAGCGTTGTTACTCCTTTCTACAACACGGCGCGGTGGCTGGGCGCGTGCATCGAAAGTGTCCTGGCGCAGGACTTCGCTGACTTCGAGTACCTGCTGGTCAACAACTGCAGCACTGACGGTTCGGCCGAAATCGCGAAAGAGTATGCGATGCGGGACGCCCGAATCCGTGTGATCGACCAGCCGGAGTTTCTGTCCCAGTCCAGGAACTTCAATTCGGCGCTCCGGGCGATCCACAGCGAAAGCCGCTATTGCAAGATCATCCTGGCTGACGACCTGTTGTTTCCTTCCTGCCTCAGGGAAATGGTGCAGGTCGCGGCGCGCCATCCCTCGATCGGCATCGTCTCCTCCTACTTGCTGAAGGGCGACAAAGTCGGCGCGGTGGGTCTGCCGTATCCAGACGAGTGCTTTCCCGGCCGAGAGATCGCGCGAGACCAGCTGACAAAGGGCCGATATTTCCTCGGTTCGCCATCCGTCGTGATGTACCGGGCCGATATTGTGCGGCGCAATCCGGAGTTCTTTCAAGATCATCGCTACAGCGCCGATTCGATTCGAGCGTATCAGTGCCTTCTCGAGAGCGACCTCGGATTCGTCCATCAAGTACTGTCGTTCATGCGTGACAGGGACGACTCGATTGGAGCGGGGATCGAGGACTACCGACACTACCTGCTGGACGCGTACCTGCAGCTGCAGCTACACGGAAAGCAGGTCCTGTCCGGTTCTGAGTACCAAAGCGTCCGGCGTCGTCTGCAGCGCGAATACTTTGGCTTCCTGGGCATTCAGGCGCTCTACAACCACAGCCCCGGTCTCTGGGCATTCACCAACGGCGGACTGGCGCTCATTGGCGAATCGTTCACCGGCTGGCGCCGGCTTCGTTGGATGGTGGCCGGCCTTCTTCATATCGCGACCCATCCGGGCAGGGTTATCCGGGTTGCGCGCCGGAGACTTACTCGGCGCAATCGGAGCTAGCTGGGTGGACGCAGCCGAGAGGGAGCGCAGGACAAGAACCCAGAGCCTCCTCGCCATGCTCGCAGCGGCACGATGCCGCACACAGTTGTTCCTGCTGGTCGGTGTCATCATCATGGCTGGCGCTGCGTGCGGAGAGCCTGCACGTTTGTCCACTGCGACCTTCCAGCAGTCCGCGGCGGAAATCGCCGCGTACGATTTCGTGGAAGTGACGCTGCGCCTCGGATGGCCACACCCTCGAAACCCGTTTAGCGAGGCGTCGCTGACCGGCTGGTTCGAGACGGTGGACGGACGGAAACGATGGAACGTCGAGGGCTTTTGCGACGCAGCCGACGGAAGCGTGTTTCGCGTCCGGTTCACCCCGCCCAAGCCCGGCGGCTATCGATTCGTCGTGGACTACCGCTACAAAGGCGACAAGCGCTCGTTCCAAGGGACCTTCCGGGCTGTCGAACGCCGCAACAAAGGACCGGTTCGCGTCGACACGCCGTTCCCCTGGCACTTCGTTTGGGAAGGCACCGGCGAGCACTACTTCTTCAACGGAACCACGGCGTATTGGCTCTTCGGTTTCCGCGATGATTCCGTAATCGCTGCGAGTCTGGAGCGTCTCGCCCGTCTCAAGATCAACCGTGTACGCGTGACGATTGCCGGTCGCTCGAACGTGCTGTTTGGCGAGCCAGTCAGCGTCAGTCCGGAGTGGACCACGTTCGTCACGCCGTGGCCGGCGAAGAACCCGGACGACGTCTATCATCCGGAGTTCGATTTCTCCCGCTTTGACGTCGGCTATTGGCAGAAGATCGAGCGCGCGCTCCGCACGGCGCGCGAACGAGGAATCATCATCTCACTCGTTCTCGACATGAGCATGTCGAAAACTCATCCTCCTGCGGACAGTGATGCGGAACGACGCTTCATCCGCTACGCGATCGCGCGTCTCGCCCCGTTCACCAACATCAGCTGGGATCTGGGCGATGACCTGAACAGCTATCGGGACAACGCGTGGGCCGAGCGAACGGGGAAGTACATCCAGCAGTGGGATCCCTATCAGCATCTCACTACGACGCACCTGGTGGGAGACAAACAGACGGTCGAGCAGCCGCGTGTGTCCAGCTGGGTAGGATTCACGTCGTTCCAGAACTGGAGTCGGAATCAGCATCAATTCATGCTGGTGCAGCGCAGGAAGCAGGAGTCGCTCGGTCGAATCATTCCGCAGACGAACGAGGAGTACGGATACGAAGATCACTACCCACTGTGGGCGCCGCCTCCTGATGCCGAATCACCGGACGTCCTTCGACGCATGGCGTGGCAAATCGCCATGGCCGGCAGCTACCAGTCCACGGGGGAGACTGCCAAGCGAGGCACGAACGTCTGGCCGAACACCGGTGGCGGGTGGATGAACGGCCGCGGCGACAGCACGATGACGATGCTCACCGGCTATGCGCACGTGCTCGAATTCTTCACGAGTTTCGAATGGTGGAAAGCGGATCCGCACGACGAGCTTGTAACGGCCGGCGCCTACTGCCTGGCGGATCCTGGTCGGACCTATGCCGTTTATCTCCCGCATGGCGCGGCTGCTGTCGTGCGGCTTGGGTCCGGCCGGTACCGCGCTCGCGCCTTCAACCCATTGACTGGCCAATGGATCGATCTCGCGCCCGCTGTCGGACCTTCGTGGGTCACCCCGGCCGCGCCGACGGGTGGCGAAGACTGGGCCATCTTGCTTGAGCGAGGTCAGTAGTGGTGCAGGGATCTTCTCGAATCGGGGAGGGAGCGTGGAGTGCGGTTCACCTGAGCGCCGCCGCGGGGCCCCTCGCGGTCGCCCATGAGTGACGCGAAGTCCGTCGTCGTCATCGGCGGCGGCATCATCGGGCTGGCGACGGCCCGGGCGCTCCTGCGCGCCGATCCGTCGCGGACGGTCGTCGTCGTCGAGAAGGAGGACGGGGTCGGCCGCCATCAGAGCACCCACAACTCGGGCGTCCTGCACGCTGGCCTCTATTACAAGCCCGGTTCGCTCAAGGCGGACTTCGCGGTGCGCGGAATCCGCGCGATGACGGCCTACTGCCGCGAGAATCACATCTCCCACGAGATCTGCGGCAAGCTGGTGGTGGCCGCGGACGAGTCGGAGCTTCCCCGTCTGCGCACACTGCTCGAGCGCGGCACGGCGAATGGTCTCACGGGGCTGCGATGGCTCAGCCAGGCCGAGACCGCCGAGCTCGAGCCGAACGTGCGCGCCGTCGCCGCCGTGCACGTGCCGGAAGAGGGGATCGTCGATTATCAGCAAGTCGTGCTCTCGTTGGTCAGGGACATCGAACGACTGGGGGGGTCGGTGCGCACCAGCGCCGGCGTTCGCGCCATCGACCGCGACGGTTCCGGCTGGCGCATCAGCACAGATGCCGGTGAGCTGCGCACGCGCGGCTTGATCAACTGCGCGGGCCTCTATTCCGATCGAGTCGCTCGCATGGCCGGAGAGGATCCCCCTTGCCGAATCGTGCCATTCCGGGGCGAATACTTCTTCATCCGCCCCGAACGGCGCACCCTCATTCGCAACCTCGTCTACCCCGTTCCCGATCCCGCTTTCCCGTTCCTCGGCGTTCACTTCACGCGGACGGTGCACGGCGAGGTGGAGGCCGGTCCCAACGCGGTGCTCGCGATGAGCCGCGAAGGCTATCGCCATCGCGACATCTCGCCGCGCGACCTGTTCGAGGCGCTCGCCTTCCCTGGACTGCGCCGCTTTCTCGCTCGCTATCCCAGGCAGGCGATGGCAGAACTGCAGCGGTCCTTGAGCAAGACCATGTTCTGCCGGTCGCTGCAGCGGCTAGTGCCGAGCATCGAGAAAAGCGACCTCGTACCGGGGATCCGAGGCGTTCGGGCCCAGGCCCTCAGTGCCGACGGTTCACTCGTCGAGGACTTCCTGGTCGTCGCGCGGCAGAATGCCGTGCATCTGCTCAACGCGCCCAGCCCCGGCGCGACGGCGTCATTGGTCATCGGAGAGGCGGTGGCGTCCCGGCTCGAGATGAACTGACACGGAATGGCGCTGGCTCGTGAGCAGCCCAAGGGACATAACTGTCGAGCCGCTGCCACGACGTGCTGCGCTCCTTCTACGGAAATCGGTCGTGCCGCTCATCCCGGTGTCAGGAGCGAGGTGCCCTAGCGGCAGAAGCACCCGGCTGCGCCGGGTCGTGCGCCCGCGGATACGACAGTATCCCATGCAGTTAGCCGTCGCTCGGAGGCCTCCAGCGCTCTCTGACGGCGCGCGGGATCGCTGCAATTCTGGCAGGGCGAGGGGTTTCGACGGCGCTCGAAAACCCCGCTTGCCTTGTCCGAGGTGGGTCTTAACATTGCGGGACTGTTCCGTCCTGCGCCCGCGCCATCCGTCGGCGGTCTCGGCGCCAGAACGCGTCCCTCCCATCGCCTTTCGTCGGATCGATGATTTTCACCGAGACCAAACTGCAGGGTGCGTTTATCCTGGACCTGGAGCGGCGCGAGGATTCCCGCGGCTTCTTCGCGCGGACATTCTGCCAGAACGAACTGCGGGCGCATGGTCTCAACCCGGTGATCGCGCAGTCGAACGTCGCGTTCAACAAGAAGAAGGGCACGATCCGCGGCATGCATTTCCAGTATCCGCCGGCGGCGGAAACGAAGCTGGTGCGATGCACGCGCGGCGCGATCCTCGATATCAT
This sequence comes from Gemmatimonadaceae bacterium, assembly GCA_031362845.1. Classification (GTDB taxonomy): domain Bacteria; phylum Gemmatimonadota; class Gemmatimonadetes; order Gemmatimonadales; family Gemmatimonadaceae; genus AG11. The sequence continues at coordinate 17,239 of JANLTI010000006.1, forward strand.
CGTCGATCTGCGACCTGAGAGCCCGACCTACCTGCAGCACATCGAGGTCGAGCTGAGCGAGGACAATTACCGAGCGCTGTACGTGCCCGGTCGGTTCGCCCACGGCTACCAGGCCCTGCGCGACGGCACGGAGACCAGCTATCAGGTCGGGGAGTTCTACACGCCGTCGGCGGAAGGGGGGCTGCGCTACGACGACCCCCGGCTCGCGCTCCACTGGCCCCTTCCCCTCACCGAGATCTCGGAGAAGGACACGGCGTTCCGTCCCCTCGCCGAAATCGAAGGGGACGTCAAGCGGCGCATGGCCGTCTGATTCGTCACGCATCCTTCGCCGATCTCGACGCATGATACTCGTTGACACTGCATTGCAGGCCCGCGCCGCGGCCGGCCGGCCGATTCGCGTCGGCATCCTCGGTGCCGGCTTCATGGCGCAGGGGCTCGCGAATACCATAGTGAACGACGTCCCCGGCATGCGCCTCGTGGCGATCTACGGGCGGCGTCCCGAGCGCGCGCAGCAGGTCTATGCGTATGCAGGTCGCTCCAATGCCGTCACCGTGACGACGCCGGGCGCGCTCGAGGACGCGATCCGGCAGGGAACGCCGGCTGTCACGGCCGACGCGTTCCTGCTCGCGCGTGCCGACCAGATCGACGTGCTGGTGGATACGACGGGGTCCGTCGAGTTCGGCGCGCACATCCTGCTGGAGGCGTTCGCGCACCGGAAGGACGTCGTCCTGATGAACGCCGAAATCGACGCGACCATCGGGCCGATCCTGCAGGTCTACGCCGAGAAGCATGGGGCGGTCCTGTCGGCGTGCGACGGCGACGAGCCCGGCGTGCAGATGAACCTGTTTCGCTGGGCGAAGGGACTCGGGCTGACGCCGCGCGTCATGGGCAACATCAAGGGCCTCCAGGATACCCGCCGCAATCCCACCACGCAGAAGGGATTCGCCGAGCAGTGGGGCCAGAACCCGGCGATGGTCACGAGCTTCGCCGACGGCTCGAAGATCAGCTTCGAGCAGGCGATCGTCGCCAACGCGACCGGCTTTCAGGTGCAGTCGCGGGGGATGTCGCGCGGTCTGGAGTATCGCGGCGACGTGATGAAGATCGGGTCGCTCTACGACATCGATGCCGTCCGCCGACTCGGCGGCGTCATCGATTACGTCGTCGGTACGCCGTTGACGAAGGTCTACTGCCTCGTCGAGCATCCCGACCCGAAGCAGCAGCATTATCTCAGTCTGTACAAGATGGGCGACGGGCCGCTCTACTCGCTCTTCGTGCCCTACCACCTCGTGCACTTCGAGGTGCCGACGGCGATCGGCCGGGTCGTGCTCTTCCGCGACTCCGTCGCGAAGCCGCTGGGTGGTCCGGTGGTGGAGGTCTGCGCCGTGGCCAAGCGCGACCTCAAGGCCGGCGAGACACTGGACGACTACGGCATGTACATGACGTACGGCGAAGCGGTGAACGTCGCCGAGATGAGCGAGGGCCACTACCTGCCCGAAGGCCTCGTCGAGGGTTGCCGGCTCGTGCGCGACGTGCCGATGGACGAAGTGCTGACCTACGAGGACGTGGCGTTGCCGGCCGGCCGGCTGGGCGACCGGCTGCGCGCGGAGCAGTATGCGCACTTCCGCGGCGAGACGTGGTTGCAGGAGCTGCTCGACGCACGAGCGAGCGGCGTGACGGCGGTGGCGGGCTCACGAAGCTGAACTGATCGGAGGCGAGTCATGCGGGTGCTGGTAACGGGTCACAATGGATACATCGGGTCGGTGATGGTGCCGTTCCTGCGCGATGCGGGACATGAGATCATCGGCTTCGATACGTACCTGTACGAGGAATGCACGTTCGGCGACGAGGTGCCTGACGTGCCGGCCATCCGCACGGATCTCCGCGACGTGACGCCGGGCGAGCTGAGCGGATTCGACGCCGTGATCCACCTTGCGGCGCTGTGCAACGATCCGCTGGGCAACATGAACCCCGGCACGACGTACGACATCAACCATCACGCGTCGGTGCGGCTCGCGCAGGCGGCGAAGGACGCGGGGGTACCGCGCTTCCTGTTCGCCTCGTCGTGCAGCCTCTATGGCCTCGCAGGCGACGAGCTGCTCACCGAGGAGGCGGCCTTCAACCCCATTACGCCGTACGGCGAGTCGAAGATCCTCTCCGAGCGCGACATCCGTCCGCTCGCCGACGACACGTTCAGCCCCGTCTTCCTGCGCAACGCGACGGCGTACGGCGTCTCGCCGCGGCTGCGCTGCGACATAGTCGTGAACAATCTCGTCGGCTACGCGTTCACGCAGGGCGACGTCCTGATCCAGAGCGACGGCAGTCCCTGGCGGCCGCTCGTCCACGTGGAGGACATCTCGCGCGCCTTCCTCGCCGCCCTCGAGGCGCCCCGCGAGGCGATCCACAATCAGGCCTTCAACGTGGGGCGCAACGAGGACAACCTGCGCGTGCGCGAGATCGCCGACATGGTCAAGGCCACGGTGCCGAACTGCACGATCCGCTACGCCGAGGGCGGCGGTCCGGACCCGCGCTGCTATCGTGTGGATTGCCGGAAGATCGCGCGCATGCTGCCGGCGTTCCGGCCGCAGTGGTCGGTGCAGAAGGGCGTCGTCGAGCTGCATGACGCCTATCGCGCGCACGGCCTCACCTCGGAGGAGTTTCTCGGCAACCGCTACCTGCGGTTGAAGCAGATCAAGAAGCTCCAGGACGAGCATCGTCTGGACGAGGACCTGCGATGGGAGACTTCCGTGACGCCAGCCGCTCGGACGTGAACGACGGAGGAGACCGGGGCGACGGCACGTAGCGTCGCCCGGTTCGCATGAGAGATCTCACTACCGGAGCCACGACGCACTGACGATGTGTGGAATTTACGGTCGGGCGGGATTCGGTCGCGCGGTCGATCGCGAGCTGTGCATGCGCCGCACAGCCATGCTGCATCATCGCGGTCCGGACGCCTGCGGCGGTCAGGTCGTGGATGACGTGTTTCTCGGACACACGCGCCTGAGCATCCTCGACCTGACGCCGGCGGGGAACCAGCCGTTCTCGGACGGAAAGTCCGTCCTCGTGTTCAACGGGGAGATCTACAACTGGCGCGCAGTGCACCAGCAGTATCTCCCGAATGAGCCGCTGCACAGCAGGAGCGACACCGAGGTGCTCTTCCTGCTGCTCAAGCGGATGGGCGCGGCCTGCCTGCCCCTGCTGAACGGCATGTTCGCCTTCGCCTTCTACATACCGTCCGAGCGGCGGATGCTCCTCGCGCGCGACACGGTGGGCATCAAGCCCCTCTACTTCATCATCGACGAGCGGCAGCTGGAATTCTCCTCCGAGATCAAGAATCTGGACTACGTGCCAGATCTCGGGCGGCTGAAGGAGTACATGATCTTCAGCCGGTTCGGTGACGATTTCCTGCCCTACGCCAACGTCAAGGCCATCGCGCCCGGCAACTACGTCGAAGTGAATTGCGCGACCGGCGCATGGCGGCAGCAGGCCTATCGCGAGATCGAGTCGGTAGTCTGTCAGCACACCTATGAGCGGGTCAACGCCAACGGCGCCATCGAGGGCGTTCTCGACGGCCTGATGCGCGAGTCCGTCGCACTGCACGAACAGAGTGACGCACCGATCGGATTCCTGTGCAGTGGTGGACTCGATTCGTCGCTCATCACGGCCATCGCGGCACGCCGTCATCCGAACATCGCCCTCTACCATGCCGACTTCGATGGCCCCGGGGGAGAGTGGGTGCACGCAGAACGCGTGGCGCAGCATCTCGGGGTTCCACTGCACCAGACCCGCATCACGCGCGATCGTTTCTGGGAGCTGTTTCCGGAGGTCACGCACGCGGTAGACCTGCCGATCCAGCAACCCACATCGGTGAGCCTTGCCCTGATCGCTGGGCAGGCCAAGGCGCATGGTGTGAAGGTGCTGCTGTCCGGTGAGGGCGCGGACGAGCTGTTCGGTGGTTACGACTGGCATCGGTACTACAAGAACTCGCTCAGCAACTACTCGAGCCGGTGGTCTCCGGCGCGGATCCTCCCTCCGTTGCTCCGCCGGTTGCTGAAACAGGAAGGCGCGGACAACTACCTCTACTACAAGTACGCGGCGACGGACTTCCAGCGGCACGCGCACGTCGGTTTCGGCTTCGGCGCCTGGAGCCTGACGGAGCCGGTTCACGGGCTCAGCCTCGTCGGTCAGGGGTTTAAGGCGTGGCATCGCTGGCAGGAGGCGCTGCGCAGCTACGAATGGATGGCCGATCGCCGGGAGGCCGACGTGCAGAGCTTCATGCTCTGCAACCTGCGCGTCATGATGCAGCCGTTGCTGCATCGGCTGGACCGCGTGTTGATGCTGCACTCGATCGAAGGTCGGGTGCCGTTCCTCGAGAACGGACTCTTCGAGTTCGCCTTGAACCTTGCGCTGCGACACAAGATCCGCGGACGCGAGGTGAAGCACGCCCTCAAGCGGGTCGCGGCGTCCTACCTGCCTCGTGATATCGTGCGGCGACCGAAGATGGGGTTCACCGTCCCGTGGCTGGCCTACACGAGCCGGATGCCGGCGATCCTCCGGGACGGCTTCGTGTCGGAGTGGACCCGCCTGTCGACGAGAGATCTCGCCGCCTGGTGCGAGAGCGACCCGGGGCAGCTGTACAAGTTGATCGCCGTCGAGGTGTGGGGACGGATCTTCGTGCACCGCGAGCGCTGGCAGGACATCCGTGTCTCCGTGTAGCGCGATGGGCAGCGTCGGAGCTCGGCCACACCCACGCGTGTCCGGCGTCGACGTTGCTTGCCTTACGCGACCGGCCGTCTCACATTCGGGCGTCGGTCGCATCTCACTCCGTTCCCCAGGAACAACTCCATGAAGGTCGTGCTGTTCTGCGGCGGGCTGGGGATGCGCATCCGCGACTACGCAGAGAACGTCCCGAAGCCGATGCTGCCGCTCGGTTACCGCCCGATCATCTGGCATCTCATGAAGTACTACGCCCACTACGGGCACCGGGACTTCGTGCTCTGCCTCGGCTATCGCGGAGATCTGATCAAGAACTACTTCCTCAACTACGAGGAAGGGGTCTCCAACGATTTCGTCCTCAGCGAAGGGGGGCGCAAGCGCGAGCTGCTCACCAGTGACATCGAAGACTGGCGGATCACGTTCGTCGAGACGGGGCTCAGCAGCAACATCGGTCAGCGCCTGCTGCGCGTCAAACACCATCTGCAGAACGAAGAGCTGTTTCTCGCCAACTACAGCGATGGCCTGTCCGACGCGCCCCTGCCCGAGCAGATCGACACGTTCCGGAAGAGCGGCGCCGTCGGCTGCTTCATCGCGATGAAGCCCCATCTCAGCTATCACTTCGTGTCGTTCGACGCGAATGGCCAGCTGGAGGGATTCCGCGACATCTTCCAGTCGGGGCTCCGGGTAAACGGCGGATTTTTCGTCTTCCGCCGCGAGATCTTCGACTACATAAAGGAGGGCGAGGAGCTCGTGGAGCAGCCGTTCAGTCGGCTGGTGGCGGAACGCAAGCTGCTCGCCTACAACTACGACGGCTTCTGGGTGCCGATGGACACGGCGAAGGACAAGGCCAAGCTCGATGAGCTGTACGCGTCCGGCAATCCGCCGTGGTTCGTCTGGAACGCCGCAGCCGCCGCGAAGCACAAATAGTGTCGGCGCAACCGACGATTCTGTCGCTCGCCGGCGAGCGGTCATCGCCCCTGCGGGTGCTGTTCCTCGGTGCGCATTCCGACGACATCGAGATCGGCTGCGGCGGGACGGTGCTCGAGCTGATGCAGGCTCGCCCCGACTCCGAGCTGCGCTGGGTCGTGTTCAGCGCCGCCGGTGTGCGCGGCGTCGAAGCGCGCGGGGCGGCGGAGCGCTTCATCGGCGATCGCGTGTCGACCGCCGTGCAGCTGCACGCGTTCCGCGACGGTTTCTTTCCTGTCCAGCTCGAGGCGATCAAGGAGGAGTTCGAGGTCATCGCCGGATCGTTCACGCCGGACATCGTATTCACCCATCGGCGCGAAGACCGACACCAGGACCACCGCACGATCTCGGACCTCGCCTGGAACACCTTTCGGCGCGCGTTGATCCTCGAGTACGAGATCCCCAAGTGGGACGGCGATCTTGGAATCCCGAATCTCTTTCTTCCGCTCTCTGCCGACGCGGCCGATCGGAAGATCCGACTGTTGATGGACGCTTTCGCGTCGCAGCGAAGCAAGGATTGGTTCAGCGAGGACACCTTTCGCGGACTGGCGCGCCTGCGCGGGATGGAGTGCCGCGCCGCGAGCGGCTTCGCCGAAGCGTTCAGCGCACGAAAGCTGTCCTTCGGCTGGTAGTCAGCGGCGTCCCAGACGCGCCTTCACCCACCCGCGCAGCCTGTTGCCGAGCACGGCGCGCGCCACGCCTTTCGCGCGGACGGTGGCCGGCATCATCCGCATCGCCATGGTGTCGCCGACGATCACCTCGATCAGCGTAGGCATCGTTCCGTTCAGCGCCTGCACCATGTCCGTGCGGGACGCCTCCCCGAACCGCAGGTACGCGATCCCGAACGATTCGGCGAGGATGGCGTAATCCGGGTTCCTGAGGCCCACTGCGTGCGCGTGGCCGTAGCCGGCCAGCTGCTGCAGTCGGATCTGGTTGAGCTGACCATCGTTGAAGACGATCGTGACGAGCGGGACGTCCTCACGCAGAGCGGTGAGCAACTCCATGCCCGACATGAGGAAGCCGCCATCCCCCACCACGGCCACGACTGGCCGCCCTGGGGCGGCGAGCTTGGCGCCGATCGCCGCCGGCAGGCCGAACCCCATCGACTGGAAGTCGCTGGGACAGACGATCCCACGCGCCGACCGCACCTCGTAGTGCCGCCGGGTCAGGATCTGATGTAACCCCGAGTCGGTGACGATGATCGTCTCCGCCGGAAGAACGTCGCGGAGCCAGCCGAAGAATCCTTCCGGCGTCATCGTGACACTGCCTTGTATCTTCGGCTCGACCCGATCCGCCGGCGCGGCGCGCACGGACGCCCGGAGGGTTGCCACGTCTTCGGCGGCCCAGGCAGTGGGCGTGCGACGCGTCTCCATCTCCTCCAGCACGTCCTCGACGCGGCCTACAATTGCCAGTCGCGCCTCGTAGTTGGCGCCGGGCACGGCGGCGCTACTGTCCACATGGATGAGCTTCGCGCGCGGGAGCCTCAACTCGAACCCTGCGCTTCCATTGTGCCCGAGCTTGCAGCCCAGTGCCACGACCAGGTCGGCCCGGTCGAGGAAACGGTTCGTCTCGGGGGTATGCCCGCGCAACGGATCGAAGCCGAGCACCATGGGATGACTTTCCGAGATGATTCCTCTCGCTGACGGCGTGGTGAGCACTGGAATACGCAGTGCCTCAACCATTCGCCACAGCCGCTCGGCGGAGGCGACGGCACCCTGACCGAGCAGGAGGACCGGGCGTGCGGCCGACCCGAACAGCGCGCCAAGCTCCGAGAGACCGCGGGGCGGGGAAGGGAGAGTCGCGCTGATGCCAGAAGGGGCCGAGGCCGACCCGGCGGCGAGCGCCGCGAAGTCGATCTCGATCATTACCGGCCCCGGCTCTCCTTCCAGCGTCAGCGCGTGAGCCTGCGACAGCACGGCGGTGACGTCTTCCGCCCTGTCGAGCGTGAACGATCCCTTCACGATCGGGGCCGCAATCGAACGCTGGTCGATCGCCTGGAGCTGAAAGTGCCGACCAGGTGAGGTGGCAGGCTTTCCCACCAGGTACAGCAGCCCGACCGAATCGAGGCGCGCCTCGGCGAGCCCCGTGAGCGCATAGGTGAACCCCGGTCCGGGGATGGTCGCGAGCGCGGCAACGCGGCCGGTGGCGCGATAGTAGCCGTTCGCCATGAATGCCGCCGCGAGCTCGTGCGACGCGAGCACGGTGCGCAGGGAGCTTCGGCGCAGTGCGTCGAACAGTGCCACGTTCTGCGTACCGGGCACGCCGAATACGCAGTCGATGCCAAGCGTCCGAAGGCCCGTGCAGAGGGCCGTGATGCCGTCGCTCATGCGTCCGTCCGCTCGGCGGCGCGCTCGTGCGTCGTCCCGGGAAGCGCGCGTCGGACAAGCCCGCCGACGGCGGCCCGCGTGCGCGAGGCGAGCGCTGTCGCCCGTACGCCCAGGCGGTACCGCGCCGTCTCCGGGCTTCGCAGCTCGACCACCGCTTCCAGCGAGCCGCCGAGCTGGCTCTTGAAGTGGGTCACCGGGTTCAATGAGGCGTCCGTGAGATCGTTCGCGCTGTAGCCAAGCGCCGCCAGACGCTCGAACACCTTCCATCGGAGAAACGGAGTGACTCCCGTCTTGAGGTGTTCGGGATCCGCGCCGGCGGTCACGGTGTGCGTGACGGGATGGCCCAGCAGCACCAGCTGCGAGGCGATCGCCTGGCCGCTCGCAAGCCGCGCGTGAAACAGCTTGAGAAGTCCCTGCCGCGCGAGTGTATCGTGGAATGCGCGGAATGCCGCTGCAGGTAGATACACCTGCGAGTCCACGCGCCCCATCGTGAGCACGTGGTTCCGGAAGAAGCTCTCGAAGTCGTCGTCCTCCGTGAAGCCGACGTCCGCGCGCCCACAGCGGTCGATCAGCCGGCGGAGATTCTGCTCGATTCGCGTGCGAGTCTGTTCGAGGTCGGCAATCGAGACGACATACGTGTAGTGCCGGCTGGCGTGCCATCCGCGTGTGAGAAATGCGCGCACGTCAGCCAGAGGAGAGCGCGGCTTGAGGGCAACGCTCCCGTACCCCGCCTGTCCGATCCACGATTCGATCGCGGCGAGCGTCTTCAGTTCCCGCGCGGTGCGCTCCGAGGGGTACTTGGTCTCGTGCTGTCGCAGGACGGGACCATTGTAGTAGAGCAGCAATCGCGGCGAGACATACTTCCCGAACGGACCATCGCGCTCGTAGAGGCCCACACCCCCAACCAGCAAGTCGCCCTGCCGGACGCCGAGAATGCGAAATCGCCCACCCGCGGCCGTGCACAGCGCGTCCAAATACTCGGCGCGCGCATACGCGCTGCCGGTCGCGGCCGCCGACACGAGCTCGCTCCATTCCGGGTACTCCGTCTCGGTGAGCTCCGCCGCCCGAAGTTCCGGCCTCGCCATGACGTCAGCGGGGATGCTTGACGGCGAGCACGACGATCGGGATCGTCGACGAAAGGATTGTGCGCATCCGCCGCACGACGGAGCCGGCCAACGTTTTGGCGACGAAGAACATGCCCGGTGCCGGGTCGCGGAGCTGATTCAACGGCTGCATCGCCCCGATCCATGATCGCAGACAGCGCAGCCTCGACACCTTGTCCTTCCCCTTCATGTTGCGGCAGGCGTGATAGTCGAAATACGGGTAGACGAGCCGGCGTCCCACCGCGTAGCTCTTCACGGACGCCACTTCACGCCCGAGCCCGTCGTCGTACGCCATCCGAACCACGTCCACTCCACACCGAGCGGCGAAATCCACGTACCACCAGGCGCGCGCGTTCACCTCGAGCAGCTTGAAGTCTCCGTCGCGCAGATCGAGCTTGAACTCGGCACTGAACATCCCGCGGTACGAGACGGCGCGCAGCAACGCCGAGATGGCTGTGACGGCCGGCGCGGCCGCTTCCCGGTCTACGCTCACCATGTAGGTGCTGTTGCCGAAGTCGAGAGGGTACATGCGCAGCCGCTGTCGAACGAACAGCGCGCGCACCTCACCGTGGCGATCGACGAATCCATCGACGAAGTAATGATGAGTCGCGGGACCCGGAATGTATTCCTGGAGCACGACGGGAAATCCGTCGGCGATCAACCGCTCCATCTTCTCGCCGGCGTACGCGCGCGATGCGACATGACACGCCTTCACTCCGTAGCGCAGCATGAAGCGCTGTGAATCGCGCGGCTTCAGGATGGCGCTGGCGAACACGCTGTCGGGCACGGTCGCGAGGTCGGACGGTGAATCGACGATCCTGGTGAAGGGATGAGGCGTCTCGAATTCCGTCAGCATGTCGGCGAATCGCCCTTTGTCGACGAACCGGTCGAGCGTGTCAGGTGCAGGCACGCTCGCCGAGAACCGCTCACGTAGCGACGGACTCAGCATCGCCACCTCCCGCACCCAGGAATCGGAGCAGGGCATCAGCGCGGCGCGATCGAACGGCAGGTCGCGCAGCTGTTGCTCCAGCGATCCGGCGCGCAGGCTGACGTCCACGCCAGGTAACGGCCGAAACCACCGCGACCGGCGCAGCAACGGATCCCTCGTCTCGCCGACATAGGCCGACAAGCCATCGCGAACCAGAATGCGCACGACACCGAGTGCGGTGATTCCGGTTCCCAGGACGATGACCGGAACTCCGGAGCGTTCGACGTCAGATGTGGGCAACGTACCTCGAGGAGTGGACCTCGGTGCGCGCCGGCATGGCCCGAAACTCTGCGATCGTATCAGTGGCGACGGCAGAACGAAGGGTCATCGGCGAGAGAATCTAGCGTTGAATCGCCTGTTTACGCGAGTGCTTCCTTGCGTGTACGCTGGCGTTCAGGTGCACATTGCGTTCATCGGACCATTAGGACACGTTAACACTCGTGAACGAGCCGCGACCCCTGGTGCATCATCACTTCACCGTCGACGTCGAGGAGTACTTTCAGGTCGCGGCGCTGGAGCCGTACGTTGCGCGAGCGTCCTGGAATGAGCGGGCCAGTCGGCTCGACGTTGGGATGCAGGCGCTCATTGCGCTCCTCGGCGAACGTGACGTTCGTGGGACCTTCTTCGTGCTCGGCTGGATCGCCAGGCGACATCGGGCGCTCATTCGGGATCTCGCGGCGGCCGGCCACGAGGTTGCCTCGCACGGCTGGGGGCACGAACGTGTGACGACTCTCACCCCCGAGGCGTTTCGACGGTCCGTGCGTGACTCCCGTCGCGAGCTCGAGGACGTGACCGGTTCCGCCATTTTCGGCTATCGTGCGCCGAGCTTCTCGATCGTGCGCGGTGGGGAATGGGCGCTCGACATCCTGGCGGAGGAAGGCTATCGCTACGATTCGAGCCTCTACCCCGTGCGACGTCCGGGATACGGCTTCGCGGGAGGCACTCGCGATCCGCACCGGATCGCCGTGCGAGCGGGCACGCTGCACGAGTTGCCTCCCGCTACGCTCAAGGTGGGACCGGCCATCCTGCCCGCAGGCGGGGGGGCTTACCTCCGGCTCCTGCCATTCCAGCTGGTCGCAGGCGCCATCGCGAGCGCCGAGAGAAGGGGCGCCCCTGCCACCTTCTACATCCATCCATGGGAGCTGGACCCGGCGCAGCCGCGAGTGGACGTACCGCTGCTCACCCGGATCCGGCATTACGGCGGGCAGCACCGCTCCATCCCGCGCATTCGCCGCCTGCTCGCGCGCTTTGCGTTTCAGCCTATCGCGAAAACGCTGCAGCTGGCCGCGGTGCCGATCGCGCAGACGCGCTAGCACCGACCGCCGTTGCGGGCGAGGAGTCGTCCGCCCGAGACGCGGTGCCGGGACCGGCCCGAACACACGAAACGCCAACGGGGGCGCGTTGGCGTTTCGATGCCGCAGAGGGGGAACCTGGGCCCTCCGCGTGCGTGGGCGGAGTGCCTACCACCCACCTCGGCGAAAGAGCATCACCGGAAGCGTGAGCGACATGATCGCCATGTCGTGGGCAAGGCTTTGTCGGCCCACGTACTCGAGATCCAGGCGCACCTTGTTCTTGACGTCGCTCAGGCAGCTGTCATAGGACTGATTGATCTGCGCCCACCCGGTGATGCCGGGCCTCACGCGTTGCCGCTGGGCGTAGCGCGGGATCTCCTCGCGCAGCTCGGCGAAGATGCTCGGCCGCTCCGGGCGGGGACCGACGATGTTCATGTCGCCCCGGATCACGTTGTAGAGCTGCGGCAGCTCATCGAGCCGGGCCGCCCGCAGAAACTTGCCGATCACAGTGGTGCGGGGATCGCACTTCTGCGCCCACACTGCTTTTCCGTCCGCCTCCGCATCCACGCGCATCGTGCGGAACTTGAACATGCGGAACGGTCGACCGCCAAGGTCGTCCCCGCGCCGGTCATACGTGCTCTTGCGGTGAAAGCGACGGTCGACCCCGACGCGGATCTGGGAATAGAAGACCGGGCCGCGAGAGGTGAGCCGAACGGCCAGGGCGACCAGGGCCATCACCGGCAGCATCGCCACGAGGGCGATCGTCGCGATTAGCACATTGCACACGCGACTGGCGAGCTCCGAGCGTTCGGCGGGGAAGACCTCATCGGCCGAGACGAGCATCAGCGGTGCATCGGCGAACGGAGTCGGTACGAGCTTGACTTCGACGTCCGCGACGGCGGTCCCGAAGCTCAGCGCCTCGACGAGCTGCGCCGACGTGTGAAAATGTGAGAGTGCGGTTCCCATGCTTCGAGCTCCACGTCGAGCTGTCAGGGTGTTCGCCGTGCGGATGGGCCGCGTCGGCGAACCCGCCCAATGCAGCGGGCGTGCTCAGGGAACCGCGATTCTTATCGTCTTATCAAGCCGTTGGCTGATATGGTGTTATGGCATTTCCTCCGGGGCGATCGGCAGTCGCGGACCACCCCATCTGTTGCGCAGGGTCCACAGCATTTCTGCGCAGTTGCAACAACAGTGAATCAGGTAGGTGTTGCAACAACGAAAGCGCGGTGGCGCCGACCGATCCTGCGTCGACGCCACCGCGAATGTGGAAAACCGGAACCTCGTCGTACGGCGCCTTAGTTCACCGTGCGGATCTGGGTGCTCACTTCGTCCTCATCCGCCGCGTAGCCGGCAGCGTAGGTGTAGTACGCGTACTGTCCTTCGAGGTTGATTCCGTTGAGGACGGCGCCGAGGATATCGACCGGCAGGCGTTCGAACATGCGCAGCTTCTCGGCGGCCATGCGCCGCGTCGTCTGCCCCACGCGCAGCACGACGAGCAGGCTGCCGCTGGCGGCGGCAAGGGCATACGCATCGATGCCCGCCGCGAGCGGCGGGGTGTCGACGATCACCACGTCGTGCTTGGCGCGGAGGGCGGCCACGAGCTCGGGAAGCCGCGACGAAGTGAGAAGCTCCGGGCTCCGGCGCCGGCGCAGACCGCACGTGATCATGCTCAGCGACGACTGGCTCGTGGTGCGCACCACGTCGTCCAGTGCGGCGTTGCCGGCCAGATACTCGGTGAGGCCCGGGGCGCTGTCGAGACCGAAGATCTCGTGCAGCGTGCCCCGCCGGGTGTCGCCGTCGACGAGCGCCGTGCGGAGCCCCGCGTCGGCGAAGGATAGCGCCAGGTTGGTCGCCACCAGCGACTTGCCCTCCGACGGCGAGGGGCTGGAGACCGCCACCGACACGGAGTGTCCATTGCTCGCGTGCATCACGCTCATCCGCAGCGAGCGAAACGACTCGACCAACTGATAGCTCTGCTCCACCGAGCTGCCGCCGATCCCGGCCTTGGGAATCCGCGGCACGGTGCCGGCGATGGTCAACCCGAGATCCACTTCGACCTGATCGGGGTAGCGGAGGCGCCCATCCAGCCGGTCGAGGAGGATGGCGAGTCCCAGTGCGAGCCCCAGGCCGGCCAGGATGGCCATCATCATGATACGTGGTGCCGTGCTGTTCGTCGGCGACAGCGGTGCGATGGCCGAGTCCAGCACAGCGACGTCGGGTGTCGCGCTCGCCTCGGCCAGCTGCGCCTCGGAGTACCGATTCTGCAGGTTGGTATAGAGGCCCGATGTGATGTCGCGGACGCGACGCAGGCGCTCCTCCTCGATCGTGCGTTGGGGAATGCGCTGCAGGTTCACGCTCGCGCCGGCGATGCGCGTACTGTCGTCGAGCTCCCGCGTGCGCAGGCTGGTCAGCAGGTCCGATGCGTATTGCGGGATCCTGACGCGGCGCAGCGTGACGACCTGGTTGACCAGATCCTTCACGACCGGATGCTCATCGGTGTACCCAACGCGCGCCGCGGCGAGGTTGGCGGATGCCGTGCGATACTCCGTCATCGCGGCGCGCAGCGCATCCCCGGCGGGGGCGCCGGATGCGATGCTGCGGATCTGAAGCAGCGCCTCGCTGGGCAGGCTGTCGCTGGAGCTGGCGATGAGGCGCTGCAGCTGTCGGACGTCGTGCTTGATGTCGTCGTACTCGATCTTCTTGTCGAAGTAGGCCTTGATCACCGGGTCGCGCGTGTCCTGCACGCCCGCGGCGATCGGTCCGCCTTCCGACGGCTGCGTGATGGTGTTGACCCGGAAGCTCGATAGCTGGATCTCGGACGAGTCGAGTGAGCGCTTGGCCGTCTGGAGCTGTCCCTCGAGCGTCCGTCCGAACTCGACGAGCTTTCGCTTCTTCAGCGCGGCGGCGACGGAGACGAATTCGCGCACCCAGGTGTTCATGATGCGCGCGGCGAGCTGCGGATCGGGATCCTGCAGCGTCAGCAGCAGGAAGTTGCTCTGCTCCTTTCGCTGCGAACCGAGTCGCGCCACCAGCTTCACGGCCACCTCGCGCGGAGTGACCACGGTGAACTTCACCGCGCGCGTGCCCGAGCCGTTGAACAGCTGCATGGGGGGCACCCACACGAAGCCCAGCTTGCGGCCCACGGAGTCGCCCACCGCACCCGAGTCCACGACGACACCCGAGGGCTCCGCCGACATCGTCCACCGGTCGGTCGTCCTGTTGACGTTCAGCTCGTATCGTCCCGGCAGGTAGGTACTCGCCAGGGTGAAACCCTCGAACAGCGTGCGGTCGTTGGCGTCGTTCGGCTGCAGATACAGGGACATCTTCCGTACGACGGCGTCCGTGATCGTGTAGCTCTTCAGGAGCTGGGTCCAGTCATCCGACGTCAGAAGACCGGCGGAACGAATTGGCCCGCTGCGGTTTTCCAGCGGGCTGTCCGACGTGATCATGATGCTCGCGCGAACCTCGAATAGCGGCGTCACGAAGCGCGTCACGACGAAACCGAGGGTCACCGACAGCGCGACGACGGCGAGAATCAGCCACCGGTAGCGCCGGAGCGCCGCAATGGGGCGCTCGATGGGCGACGCCGCCAGCGCCGGGAGCGTGGCCCTCGGCTCCTGCCAGGTCTGCATCTGTCCGTCGTGCGGCGGCGGCACGTACGGAACGGGATAGTCAGGCATCGGACATCACATCGGCACGGCGTTGGTGGCGAAGATCGGGAGGGCGCGACATTCAGCGCCGGACGAGCAGGGTGATGAGCAGCGCCGACAATACCGGCAGCCCGAACTGTGCCACCATGGGCCAGGCGTTCCTGCGCGCGCCCACAGTCACCTCGTCGCCGGTGACGAGTCCGAGCGCCTCGAGAGTCAGGCCGTCGCGAAATGCACGCTGAACTGCAGGACCATCCCAGATCGTCTCCTCCTCCCTTTTCACGACGACATCGCGAAGATTCGTCGCCTGATCCTGGCCGGCGGACCGGGTGATCAGATCGCTCAACGGCATATCAGCGCGCGCGTAGTAATACCCCGGCGCGCGGACCGCTCCGGAGACCGATAACCGAATCAGAGGAGTCACGTGCACGACACCACTCTTGAAGTACTTCCCGACCCGGTTCGCAATGCTGTCCTGCAACTCGAATCGGAGCACGCCGGTGAGGCCCAGATCGCCCAACGGCTCGCCTAGCTGGAGTCGCTTCCCTGACTGGACAACGAGCGTATCACCGCCTTGGGTGCGCAGCCCTTCGTACGTCACGATCACCCGGTCACCGACCTTGAAGTCTCCGTTGACGAGCCGGGATCGCACTCGCGACGCCTCCGCCTGCAGACCGGCGCTATCGGCCGTGCGCGCCCACGCCTCAAGCTTCAGCCGGTCCGGATGCACGTCGCGCCGCGGGGCCGCACCCTGCCCATGCAAAGCCATGGGGAAGAAGCAGGCGCACGACAATCCGACGCGCGCCAGATGGCGCAAATGATTCCACGACATGACGATAAGTACTCTTAAAACGGATGGAGAAAGGACTTCGATGGTACGGGTTCGTCGAGCCGCCGTCAACAGTGGCGTACATACCACACTCGCCACGCGAAATCAGGTGTCGCGCTGGTAGGGCGGCTCGGGCACCTTTCCGCCAGAGGAAGGATATATTGAGTCTATGATTCGTAACGACAAGGAGTTGATCGTCGTCGGCGACCGCGTCCTGGTCAAAGTCGAGGAAGGCGAGGAGCGCACCTCCGTCGGGCTGTATCTCCCCTCCACGGCGGTGGAAGGCCAGGCCGTGCAGGGTGGCACCATCATGGCCACAGGACCCGGCCAGCCGATGCCGAGCTTCGACGCGGCATCCGGGGAGGAGCCGTGGAAGGAGACGATGCGCGAGACGCGCTTCGTTCCGATGCAGGCCCGCCGGGGCGACTACGTCCTCTTTTTCCGCAAGGCCGCTGTCGAGATCACCTTCGAAGGCGAACGATTTCTCGTTGTTCCGCAAGGAGCCATCCTCGCGCTCGTGCGTGAGTGATAGCTCCGTTCGCAGGATGCGCGGACGACGTTCCGCTGAATCCACACCAGACCTGATGAGAGGCATAGACCATGTACGATGAAAGGTTCGTCACCCCAATGCGCCAGGAACTCACCAATCTCGGGGTCGAGGAGATGCGCACCGTGGCCGAGGTGGACGCGAAGCTCAAGGACGCCCCCGGCACGACGCTCGTCGTCGTGAACTCGGTGTGCGGCTGCGCGGCGCGCAATGCCCGCCCGGCCGTCGCGTCCGCGTTACAGCACACGGTGAAGCCGGATCACCTCACCACGGTGTTCGCCGGCCAGGATACCGACGCCGCGGCGCGCGCGCGCAGCTACTTCACCGGCTATGCGCCAAGCTCACCGCAGATCGGACTGCTCAAGGATGGCCAGCTCGTGTTCATGCTCGAGCGGTATCAGATCGAAGGCCGCTCCTCGGGCGACATCGCGAAGGATCTGGTGGGCGCGTTCGACAAGTACTGCGCATGACGGAGTGACGGGAGCGCGCCATCGCGCTCCCCGCTCGGCCCTTTCCGACCTACCCACCTACCCACCTACCGACCTACTCGCGTCCCTACCTCCCGATCTTCACGGCACGCACTCTGCACCTCTTCTCCGCCATCGAGCACCACGACTCACACGGCGGAGACGGACATGGAGCGCAACGCGAACGACACTTTCGGAAGCGGCAATACCGGCGAATCGACCTCCGGTGAGTACGCCGGTGGCACTGGTTCGGCCGGCAGCGCGAACTCGCCCTCGAGCTTCGGCGCAAGCAGCCCCGGTTCGGGCAGCACGGGTGGTACGGGCACGGCCGACACGAGCTTCACGCGTGACAGTTCCAGCGACGCCAGCGGCTTCGCCGATCGCGCCAAGGGCGCCGCGAGCACCGCGGGCGAGAAGCTCAGCGACGTCGGCTCCTCGGTCCGCGATCGTGCCGGAAACCTGAAGAACTCCCTCGCCAACGCGCTGGAAACGGGCGCCGAAAAGCTTCGTGCACAGGGCGCGGGTGGCGGCCAGATCGCCGGCGCGTCCGCGACGGGTGGAAGCGCCGACATGATCGCCGAGGGCAGCCGCGTCGGTGAAGCCACGAATCAGCTCGCGGGCGGCTTGCAGGCCTCCGCCGACTGGCTGCGCGACGCCGACATCGATGGCCTCAAGTCGGGCATCGAGCGTCAGGTCAAGGATCATCCGGGCCGCACGCTGGCCGTCGCCGTGGGCCTCGGCTATCTGCTCGGCAAGGCGTTCCGCAAGTAAGGGGATCAGGTGCCGGTCGATCGCACCGCCGATGCCCGACGCGGGCTGAGCACTCTCCTCCGCGAGCTTGCGGGGGGGAGTGCCGAGCTCGTTCGAGGTGAGGTTCGGCTTGCCCGCATGGAGATCACCACCGCGGCATCGGCTGCCGGACGCGGAACAGCGTTCGTCGCCTTGGGCGGCGTGCTGCTCCTGCTCGGTGTGCTCGCCGCGTTCACCGGTGTCGTGCTGCTCATCGGCGACCAGTGGCTGCCGCGCGACCTCTACTGGGTCGCTGCGCTGTTGTTCGCGCTCATCACGGGCGGCGTCGCCGCCTGGCTTGCCAACCGGGGGCGCATCGCGCTCTCGCCGGCCGCCCTCATGCCGCACGAGACGGTCGCGACGCTCAAGGAGGACAAGGAATGGCTGAAACACCCGCTGAAGTCCGGCGCGACATCGAACTGACGCGCAACCGGATCTCGGACACGCTCCAGGAACTGGAGCAGAAGATGAACGTGTCGCGAATCGTGAAGGACAACCCGTGGCCGGCGTTGGCGCTCGCCGTCGGTGCCGGCGTGCTCCTGAGCGGCTCGTCGGTCGACGTGAAATCGGCTGCCGCTACGGTGGTCGCGACGCGCGGCGCGAGCAGCCGGTTGGGCGGCGTGCTGGACGACATCGTCTCGCAGGTGGTGTCGGGCTTTCAAGGCGCGATCGAGCACAGGATCGAAGGGCTCGCCAACGATGTGAAGAAGGCCATCGGCGCGCCCGCGTCGAACCGGAACGGTGGAATGACGTCACGCACGGGATCGTCGTTCGTCTCGGCGAGCGAACCAGCGTCGGCCACGATTCCGAGAGCGGACTGATTCGCTGAATCTCTAGTCTCATGGAAAAACGAGGGGCCTGCCGCGCGATGCAGCAGGCCCCTCGTCGCGTCGTTCACGATTCACGATTCACGATTCACGTCTCACGATTCACGTCTCACCGGTCACCGTGTCTCTAGTTCGAGTACCGCACCCCCCGTGCAACCTCTCTGAACGACGGCTTCTTCCCGTACATCAGCAGCCCCACCCGGTACACGCGCGCCGAGATCCAGATCGCCGCGAGACAGGCGATCGCCACACCGGCGATCGACCCGGCGACTTCGTACCACGGCACCGGAATGAGCGTCATCCGGAGCGGCATCAGGATGGGCGCCGAGAAGGGCAGCAGCGACATCGTGCGCGCCAGTCCGCTGCCAGGATTCGTCATGATGGGTGTCATGAAGATCACCGATGACACGAGCAGCAACATCACCGGCATCGACGCCTGCTGTACGTCCTCCTGACTGTTCACCATCGCGCCGATGGCCGCGAAGAGCGACGCATAGAAGATGAATCCGAGCACGAAGAACAGCAGCAGTGCGAGCAGCGTCGACATCGAGAGAGAGGGCAGCGCCCCCGCGAGCTGGCTCGCCATGCCCGCGCCACCGGGCCGGCCAGCCGCCGCGCCCGCGGCAATCGCCCCCGCGCCCAGCTTCTTCTCCAGCAACGGTACGGCGTAGAACATCAGTGAGAACGACAGCGCCACCCACGCGACGACCTGCGTGATGGCCACCATCCCCACGCCCAGCACCTTTCCGGCGAGCAGGGTGTCGGTGCTCACGCTCGACACTACCACCTCCGCCACCCGCGTCGTCTTTTCCTCCATCACGCCGCGCAGAATGGTCTGTCCGTAGATCACGATCATCATGTAGAGCAGGAGCGCG